>NZ_JBEWSZ010000001.1:600557-900836 GCF_040537815.1 Mesorhizobium shangrilense | reverse complement strand
GTCGGCTACGAGGTGGTCTAGGGCGGCGTCATCCCTGGCGGCGTGCAAGAAAATCGCCGTCCATGTCACATCGGCGGTTTCTCACTCGTCATGATCTCGCAACCAACAGAAGGATGCCGATCATGACCGCCAAACTTGATTTTCTTACCGCCGCCCCCGCACTGATGAAGGAATGGCAGCGCGCGGCCTTTGCCATTTCCTCCAGCCTCGAGCCGAGCCTGAGCGAGCTTGTGAAGATCAGGGCCTCGCAGATCAACGGCTGCGCCAACTGCCTCAATATGCATACGGTGTTTGCGCGCGAAAACGGAGAAACCGAGCAGCGCATCTATCTGGTGTCGGCCTGGCGCGAGGCGCCCTGCTACACCGATCGTGAACGCGCCGCCCTGAGTTGGACCGAGGCGATGACACGGCTCTCCGAAGGGCATACGCACGAAAGTGCCTATAGCGCCTTGAAAGCCGAGTTCACGGATGAGGAGCAGGTGAAGCTCACATTGATGATCAATGTCATCAACGGCTACAACCGCCTCGCGGTTGGTTTCGGTGCCTGGACCGATCCGGCGGCGGTAAAGTCCGCGGCCAAGGCGGCGGCCGCCTGATGACGAGCCCACTGCCAGAGGATGCAGCGGCGGCCTTCGAGCCGCTGCGTCCGAAGCTGATGCGGGTCGCCTACCGCATGCTCGGCTCCGTGGCCGACGCCGAGGATATGGTGCAGGAGGCCTTCATCCGCTGGATGAGGGCCGACCGCGGCGATGTGCGCGAACCCGAGGCGTTCCTGCGCCGCACGGTGACGCGGCTTTGCCTCGATCAGCTCAAATCCGCGCGACACCAGCGTGAGACCTATATCGGGCCCTGGCTTCCCGATCCTCTCGTCGAGGACAACGAAGAGGAAGACGTCACCTTGCCGCTGATGCTTGCGCTGGAGCGCCTTTCTCCGCTCGAGCGGGCAGCCTTTCTGCTGCACGATGTGTTCGGGCTGGGATTCGAGGAAGTCGCGGACACCCTCCAGCGTGACCCCGCGACCTGCCGCCAGCTCGCTGGCCGCGCACGTGCCCATGTCCGTGAGACGCGACCTCGTTTCCAGATGGAAAAACAGCGCGGCCTCGCGCTCGCCGAGGCCTTTTTCGCCGCCTCGCGCAGCGGTGACATGAAGGCGCTTGGTGCGATGCTGGCGGCTGACGTCAGCCTTCATGCCGACGGCGGCGGCAAGCGTCCGGCAGCAGGAAAACCGATCTTAGGCTTCGATGCCGTCATGAAGGTCCACGAATATCTGGCGACCGTTTTCCGCGAGAACAGCTCGAACCTTGTTCGCGTCGGTTTCATCAACGGACTGCCCGGCTTCATCACGCTGGAGCCCGATGGCGAGTTTTCCACGACCGCGCTCGAAATCGAGGACGGAAAGGTCGCGGCAATCTATGTGGTGAGGAACCCCGACAAGCTTAGGCATCTGCACTAGGCAGGCGTCTCAAGCCGATCAGGTCTTCTGCACAACTGTGCGCCAATCCGCATTCTGCAGGACAACGCGATAACCGTCGCAATCCTCGAAGGTGACGCCTTGCCTGTCCCAATAGGGATTGAAGGACACCACCGGGGCATAGCCATGGTCCTTCATCCGTCGCACGGCTGTTTCCCACGCGTCACGATCCGGCATGTAGAGGACGACCAGATTGTCGGCGGTAGGCGCCCTGCCCGCATCGTGACCGTGGGCGTGGGTGAATTCGAAATGATAGGCATCGCCCGGCTGCCCGAGTATGACGCCGTCGAAGCCATCATGGCCGTCGAAGCGAAACAGCTCCTGGAGACCGAGACCGTCGCGATAGAAGCGGATGACCGACGCGAGATCGTTCGTCGGCCGCGCGACGCGCAAGACGAGATGAGGCTTCATTTTTAGTCTCCAATCTGGGTCGGATTTGAAACGGGTTGGGTTGCCGGCGCAACGGCGCTTGCCCATTGCGTCACCACGAGCCCTGCGATGATGAACGCAAGTCCCGCGAAACGGGCGATATTCACGGGCCGGTGGGCAAAACTCATCATCTGGCCGGCGATGACGGCAACGATGAAGCTCGCGGCGCCGAGCTTCGGCGCCAGGAGCAATGCGGCGGTAATGTAGACCACGCCTGCCGCGCCGCCGATCCAGATCCACCACGGACCCTTGAGCGCCATCCCGAAAGACGGAAGCGGCAGCCTGAAGGCGATCATCACCGGGACGATCAGCACGAGGCTGACACCCAGCGAAACGAAGGTCGCCCAAAGCGGGTGGCCGAGCAGACGGCCAAGCGTGGCGTTCGTCCCTGCCTGGAAAGGGACGGCAGCGCCCGCCAGCAAGGCGGCGAAAAGAAAGGAAAAGGAACCGGGTATGAGATCGTCTCCATATCGATCAGCCGGGTTAGATCATCACACTTGCGTATGGAAATTCGATAATCGTACAAGTAATATGCATGGCATGAATAGTCTTGCCGGTGTCGATCTCAATCTGCTCGTCGTGCTGGAGGCCCTGCTTGCCGAACGCCACGTCTCGCGCACGGCAATACGGCTGAACAAGAGCCAGCCCGCCGTCAGCCATGCGCTCGCCAGGTTGCGCCACCTTCTCGATGACCCGCTGCTGGTCAGGCGGTCGGGAGGCTTGGAGCCGACGGCGCGCGCGATGGAAATCGCCCCCGCGCTTGCCGAGGCGCTCGACCGGATGCGACACCTCCTAGCGCCAGCCGGCTTCGACCCGGCGATGGAGCGCCGGACGTTTCGCCTTGCCATGTCGGATTATGGCGCCGCCGTCATGCTGCCGGCTTTGTTGCCACTCATGCGGGCACAGGCGCCGCATGTCGACCTCGTCGTCAGCCAGGCGAGCCGCGACGTTATGATCTCGCAGATCATCGACGGCGAGATCGATCTTGCCTTTGGTGTCTTTCCCGACCTCGATCGGTCTGTGCGCTCGCAGCGGCTGTTCGACGAGCGCTTTGCATGTCTCGCCGACGCGGCAAGCCTTGGCGGCAGGTCGCCGATGGATCTGGCTGCCTATCTGGAGCGGCCGCACGCACTCGTCCATTTGCGGGCCGATCGCCCCAGCGAGATCGACATCGCCCTGGCCGAATTGGGCCACAAGCGGCGGCTCTGCCTGATCATTCCGCATTGGGGCGTGGCGTCCCACCTGATCGCCGGCACCGACCTGGTGCTGACCGTAGCCAGCCGGATATTGCCGGCGCCAGGCAACGGGCTTTGCGTGTTTGCGCCGCCCTTTGAAATTCCAGCCTTTCAATTCACCCAGATCTGGCACAAGCGGCGCGACGGCGATCCCGCGCACCAATGGCTGCGGGCACAGCTTCAACACCTGCTTGGTTGAATGCCGACGTTTGGCGAAGCAGAAAGAGCATCTGGCCTCAATGCCAGCCGGCTCTGCCGCTAGAGAAATCCAATCCGGGCGAGCATGATCGACAAAATGGCCGCAAAGCCGGTCCAAAGGGTAGAAAACCCGTCTCTGAGTCGGCACATTCGTTTGGTTCGAACATCCCCATGACTGCAGAAGCATCCGCCGGCGCCGCCGATCGCGCCGACTTTTCGGCAAGGGCCATGCTCCTGCTGCCGCTGACGGTTGCCTGCGGCGTGTTCATGACCAGCCTCGACCAGAATGTCGTGGTGACGGCGCTGCCTGGAATCGGCGAAAGCCTCGCCCGACCACCCAGCCAGCTCGGCCTGCTGATCACCGTCTATGTCGCCAGCCTTATCATCTCCATGCCGCTCGGCGGTTGGGCGGCCGACCGCTTCGGCCTACGCAACGTCTATTGTTTTGCCTTGTTGGTATTTGCCGCCTCATCGGCGCTTTGCGGGTTGTCGAATGACATATGGATGTTGGTCGGCGCCCGCGCCCTGCAGGGTTTCGGTGGCGCCTTGATGGGCACGCTCGGCCAGGTCGTCATCCTGTCGAGCTTTCCGCGCAACCGCACGTTGAAGATCAACATGTATATCTCCGTGGCCAGCCAAACCGGGCCTTTGATCGGTCCGCTCGTCGGCGGCGCGCTGACCACCTACATTTCCTGGCGCTGGATTTTCTTCATCAATGTGCCGTTCGCGCTGGCGGCGGCAATTCTCGCCGCCTCGCTATTCCCGACGGTGACCAAGCCCGTACGCACCCCGTTCGATTTTCCGGGCTTTCTGCTGGTCGGCAGCGGCATGATCCTGCTGGTCTTCGGCATGGATTCACTGGCGGCGAAGGACGTCGCCGGCGGCATGATCGCCGGTGAACTGGCATTGGCGGTCATCATCCTGTCGATTGCCTCGTTTTACTGCCTGCGCGTGCGCAATCCCTTGCTCGACCTCAAGCTTCTGCGCATCCGCACCTTCCGTGTCTCGTTTCTCACCGGTGGCGGGCTGGACACGATCGGCCTTAGCTCCGTCGCCTTCCTGCTGCCGCTGATGTTCCAGCTCGGCTTCGGCATGAGCGCGGTGCAGGCGGGATCGTTGACCTTTGTCGCCGCTGTCGGTTCGGTGGTGATGCGCTTCTTCATGCCGCGCCTCCTCAACCGCTTCGGCTTTCGCCGCGTGCTGGTCTTCAACACACCGATCGTTGCCGCCATGGTGGCTGGTTTCGCCTTGATGCAGGCGACAACCCCAGTGTGGATCGTCCTAGCCTACATCTTCGTCTTCGGCGTTTTCCGCTCGGTGCAGTGGGCCTCGACTGGAAACCTTGCCTACTCCGACATTGCGCCCGAACAGCTCGCCCGCTTCAGCGCGCTCTACTATATTCTCTGGCAATTGGCAGTGGCGATCAGCGTCGGCTTGGCCGCGGCGACGCTGTCATTTCTGGCAGGCGGCGGCCCCGCCATGACCGGCGACTTCCGGATCTTGTTCTTGATCGAGGGCGTCATCACGCTTTGCGCGCTGTTCGCCTATCTCAGGCTGACGCCACAGGACGGCGCCCATGTCAGCGGCCACGGCATGCAGATGAACACCGAATGAAGCTGCCGTCAGGCCGCTTCATTCGCTGAACGTCACCCATTCTTCCAGCGGCACGCGGTCGGTGCGGAAGTCGTTCTCGGGCTTGGACGTGTCCTCATGGCCAAGCGCCATGCCGCAGACGACGATCTCCTCGTCGGGGATGTTGAGCACCGGCCTGATCTGCCGGTGATAGGGTGCGAAAGCCGCCTGCGGACAGGTGTGCAGACCCCTGCCCCGCGCCGCGACCATGATGTTCTGCAGGAACATGCCGTAGTCGATCCACGAGCCCTGGTTCAGCCGCCGGTCGATGGTGAAGATCATGCCGACGGGCGCGTCGAAGAAGACGAAGTTGCGGTCGTGCTGGGCGCGCATCTTGTCCACTTCGCGGCGGCCGATGCCGAGTGCGCCATAGAGCCCGAAGCCATTGGCCCGCCGCCGTGTCAGATAAGGTTCGAAGAACTGTGTCGGATAGTACTGATACTCATCCCACTCGACCTTTTCGGCCCGAATGCCGGAATTGAGGATGGCGTCGGTGATCCGCTGCTTGACCTCGCCCTTGGTGACGTAGACCTTCCACGGCTGCATGTTGGTGCCCGATGGCGCACGGGCGGCAACCGCCAGGATGGCGCGGATCGTATCGTCATCGACCATATCGGGCAGGAAGGCACGCACGGAGCGGCGCGAGATGATCGCCTCGTCGACGATCTCGGCTTCATCCGCAATCCGGGGGTTGTTTTCCAGCATGGGCCGTCCCTTAGCCTTTGTCTCGACCGGACGTCCCCACTCGCCGCTCGTGGCCGAGCCTTTGCATGATCAGCCAAAATCGCGCAAGCAAATCTTGTGAGTGCATGAAAATCCACTTGATTTTTTCACGAGCCTGCTCTCTCATGAAATTCGAGTAGATTTTTTCATGAAGCGACCGATTTTGCCTCCAACTACAGCCCAGACATTGCAGGGACCTGACGAAAGGCTGCTGGCCGGTGACATTCGTGCGCTGCGCAAGGCGCGCGGGCTGACGCTTGCCGAGACCGGGTTGAAGCTTGGCCGCTCGGTCGGCTGGGTCAGCCAGGTCGAGCGCGGCCTGTCGACGCCCTCGCTCAGCGACATCAGGGCTCTTGCCGAGCTGTTCGGTGTCCCTATCAGCCTGTTCTTCAGCCATGACGTGCCCCAGGAAAGCGAGCGCGGCGTGGTCGTGCGCGCCGGCAGGCGTCGCGCGCTTGGCACAAACGAATCGGGTCTGGTGGAAGAGCTTCTGTCGCCCGATCTCGGCGGCAGCTTCGAGATGGTGCGTTCGGTCTTCGCTCCGGGCGCCGAGTTGAAGACCGAGGCGCGGCGGCCGACCGAGGAAGCCGGATATGTCGCGTCCGGACTGTTCGACATTCAAATATCCGGCGTCTGGCACCGGCTTGGCGAAGGCGACTCCTTTCGCTTCGAGGGCAAGCCTTACCGCTGGCGTAATCCGGGGTCCGAGCCGGCGGTTGTCATCTGGGTGGTTTCGCCACCGGTTTATTGAAATGGATGTCGCCCAAAACCGTGCAGCGGCCCTTGGGATGACGACATGCATCAGAAACAAAAATAGAAGCGCAATGCGCTAGGAATTTGGGAGAAGAACATGGCGGGTTTGCCGAGCACGGCGCGCGTGGTCATCATCGGAGGGGGTGCCGTCGGCGCCTCGTCGCTCTACCATCTCGCCAAGGCGGGCTGGACCGACTGCGTGCTCCTGGAGAAGAACGAGCTGACCTCCGGCTCGACATGGCATGCCGCCGGCAACGTGCCGACCTTCTCCTCGTCCTGGTCGCTGATGAACATGCAGCGCTATTCCACCGAGCTCTATCGCGGGCTGGCCGACGCGGTCGACTATCCCATGAACTACCACGTCACCGGCTCGCTGCGGCTGGCGCACTCGGCCGAGCGCATGCAGGAATTCCAGCGCGCCAAGGGCATGGGTCTCTATCAGGGCATGAATATCGACGTGATCGGCGTCGACGAGATCAAGCGCCGCTACCCGTTCATCGAAACGCATGAGCTGAAGGGCGCGCTCTACGATCCCAGCGACGGCGATATCGATCCGGCGCAGTTGACCCAGGCGCTGGCCAAGGGCGCACGCGATTTGGGCGCCAAGATCATCCGCTTCTGCCCGGTCACTGGCGTGCGCCGCGACAAGGACGAGTGGGTGGTTGAAACCGCGCAAGGCGAGATCCGCTGCGAGATCGTCGTCAACGCCGCCGGCTACCGCGCCGCCGAAGTGGGCAAGATGTTCGGCCGCGACGTGCCGATGATGGTGATGAGCCATCAGTACATATTGTTCGAGGAGATTCCGGAACTCGCTGCATGGTCGAAGGAAAACGGCTCGAAGCTGCCGCTGCTGCGCGACGTCGACACCTCCTACTATCTGCGCCAGGAAAAGAACGGCATGAATCTCGGCCCCTATGAGCGCAACTGCCGCGCGCATTGGGTCGGCCATAACGATCCGATGCCCGATGATTTCTCGTTCCAGCTCTTCCCCGACGATCTCGACCGTCTCGAGCATTATCTGGCCGATGCCGTCGCCCGCGTACCGATCCTGGGTACCGCGGGCCTGTCCAAGGTCATCAACGGCCCGATCCCCTACACGCCGGACGGCAATCCGCTGATCGGTCCGATGCCCGGCGTTCCCAATGCCTTCGAAGCCTGCGTCTTCACCTTCGGCATCGCCCAGGGCGGCGGCGCCGGCAAGGTGCTGGCCGAGTGGATCACGCAAGGCCAGACCGAATGGGACATGTGGTCGTGCGACCCGCGCCGCTTCACCTCTTTCGCGTCCGCGCCCGACTATTGCGTCTCCAAGGGCATGGAAATCTACGGCAACGAATACGCCATCCAGTTCCCGCGCCACCCCTGGCCGGAAGGCCGAGACAGAAAACTGTCGCCGATCCATGACCGCGTCAAGGCGCTCGGCGCCTGCTTCGACGCCTACAATGGCTGGGAGCGCGCCACCTGGTACGCGCAGGACGGCGACGACGTGTCGGAGGAAGCCACGCTGACCTTTCGCCGTGAAGGCCCTTGGTACCAGCGCGTGCGCGAGGAATGCCTCGCCGTGCGCGACGCAGCCGGCATCCTCGACCTGCCTGGCTTCTCGCGCTTCAACCTCGAAGGTCCCGGTGCCGCCGAGTGGCTGAGCCTGCAGGTCACCGGACTGGTGCCGAAACCCGGCCGCATCGGTCTTATCTATTTTGCCGACGACAAGGGACGCATCGTCACCGAAATGTCCGTCGTTCGTCATGACGAGAACCTGATGACGCTGATAACGGCGGCGGTCGCGCAATGGCACGATTTCGAATGGCTGAAGTCGCGCATGCCCAGGGATGCGACCTTCACGCTGAGCGACCGGACCGAGGAATACTCCACGCAGATCCTTGCCGGACCCAATTCGCGAAAGATCCTCACCGATGTCTGTGCCGCCGACCTTACGCTGCCGTGGCTGACGCATCAGGAAACCAGCATCGCCGGACGTTGGGCGCGGCTGGTGCGCGTCTCCTTCGCCGGTGAACTCGGCTGGGAAATCCACACCAGGGTCGACGACACCGCCGCGATCTTCGATGCAATCTGGGCGGCCGGCCAGAAGCACGGCCTGAAGCCGTTCGGCATGTATGCGCTGGATTCGCTGCGGCTCGAAAAAGGCTACCGCACCTGGAAGGGCGACCTTTCGACCGACTATTCGGTCCTGCAGGGCGGACTGGAGCGCTTCGTCAAATGGGACAAACCCGACTTCCGCGGCAAGGCGGCGTTGCTCAGCGAAAAGCAGCAGGGCGTGAAGAAGCGTTTCGTCACGCTGGTCGTCGAAAATCCCGGCGACTGCGACGCCCCTTCCGTGTCGACGCTCTGGCATGGCGGCAAGATCGTCGGCGAGACAACGTCGGGAGGCTTTGGCCACAGGGTCGACAAGTCGATCGCGCTGGGCATGCTGCGCACAGACCTGGCTGAACCCGGCACCGAAATCGAGATCGAGATCTTCGGCGACCGCTTCAAGGCTGTCGTGCAGAAGGACGAACCGCTGTGGGATCCCAAGAACGAGAGGCTGCGCGCATGAAGTCGGTCGTCCTCACAGACGGCGGCATGGGACAGGAACTGGTGCGCCGCAGCCGCTCCGAACCGACGCCGCTGTGGTCGGCCAGGGTGCTGATCGACGAACCGGATCTGGTGCGCGACCTGCATGCGGAGTTCATCCGAGCCGGCGCCCGCGTCATCACCATCAACACCTATTCCGCGACACCGGAGCGCCTGGCGCGTGAGGGCGCGGAGGACCTGTTCAAGCCATTGCAGAAGCGCGGTATCGAACTTGCAAGGCAGGCTTGCGAACAAGCCGGCGAGGCAACCATTGCCGGCTGCCTGTCGCCGCTTTTCGGCAGCTATGCGCAGGCACTGACCATCTCATTCCAGGACACGCTCGACATCTACCGCCGCATCGTCGCCGAGCAGGCCGATGGCGTCGACCTGTTCCTGTGCGAGACCATGGCGTCCGCCGAGGAGGCACGCGCGGCTGTCACGGCGGCATCGGAAAGCGGCAAGCCGGTATGGGTGTCCTGGACGTTGGCCGACCACGGCAAGCCGTGCCTGCGCAGCGGCGAGACGATTGCTGCGGCTGCAAACGCGCTCGACGGCCTGCCGGTCGCCGCACGGCTGGTCAATTGCTGCCGGCCCGAAGCGGTCAGCGCGGCGCTATCCGAACTCATCGACCTCGGCGGGCCGGTCGGTGCCTACGCCAACGGCTTCACCTCGATCGACGCACTGAAGCATGGCGGCACCGTGGATGTGCTGCACGCCCGCCATGACCTTGATCCAGAAGCCTATGCCGACCAGGCCATGGGCTGGGTGGAGACCGGCGCCGGCATCGTCGGCGGCTGCTGCGAAGTCGGACCGGCGCATATCGCCGCTCTGCGGGAACGGCTCGACACGGCCGGCTATGACATTTCGGGAGGTATACATGCCTAGGCCATCATCGCGTATTTCCGGCATCGTGCCCTCGGGCAAGGATGGCTGGGAAGTCCATTCGGCCGCCTGGGCCCGCAAGGAAGCCGGCGAGGACATCATCATGCTGTCGGTCGGCGACCATGACTTCGACACGCCTTCGGAAACAATCGAAGCCTGTGTTACAGCGGTTCGCGGCAGCCACCACCACTACACCCCGCTTCCCGGCCTGCCGCGCCTGCGCAAGGCGATGGCGGCAGCCTCGAGCGCCTGCACTGGCGTCGAGACGACACCGAACCAGGTCATCGCCACGCCGGGCGGCCAGGCGGCACTCTACGCATCCGTGCAGGCCGTGCTTGACCAGGGCGATCATGCCATCGTGGTTGCCCCGTACTACGCGACCTACCCCAACACGTTCAGCGCCGCCGGCGCCAGTTTCACCGTGGTCGAAACGCCGGCGGAAGATGGTTTTCAGCCACGCGCGGACATGATCCGCGCGGCACTTCGGCCGAACACCCGCGCCATCCTGATCAACACGCCGAACAACCCGACCGGTGCAGTCTATTCCCCCGAGCGTCTGGAACAGCTGGCCGAGATTTGCAGGGAGCATGACCTCTGGCTGCTCTCCGACGAGGTCTACTGGACACTGGGCGGCGGCGAGCATGTCTCGCCGCGCTCGCTGCCCGGCATGGCCGAGCGCACGCTGGTGATCAACTCCATGTCCAAGAGCCACGGCATGACCGGTTGGCGCATGGGCTGGCTGACCGGTCCGGAGGAGATGATCACGCTGTTGACCAATCTCAATCTGGTGACGACCTACGGCCTGCCGGCCTTCATCTCGATCGCCTGCGCGGAGGCGCTTGAGAACCGCTATGGCGTCAAGGAAATCGCCGAGCGGTACGCGGCGCGGCGCACCGTCTTCCTCGATGCTGTCAGCGGCATGAACGATGTCACCGTGCGCGGCTCCGAGGGCGGCATGTATGTCATGCTCGACATATCGGACATCGAACCGGACGACGAGAAATTCGCCTTCGCCTTCCTCGACAGGGAGAATGTCGGCGTGATGCCCGGCTCCAGCTTCGGCGAAGCCGCCGCCGGCCATATCCGCATCAGCCTCTGCCAGCCCGAGCCCGTTCTGCAGGAAGCAGCACTCCGGCTGCGCCGTTTTGTTTCCAGCTATCGCCGAGAGGCCGCATGACCGCCAAAACCATCCCTACCAAAGCAAGGGCCGTCATCATCGGCGGCGGCGTCTCCGGCTGCTCGGTCGCCTATCATCTGGCCAAGCTCGGCTGGACCGACATCGTGCTGCTTGAGCGCAAGCAGCTGACATCGGGCACGACATGGCACGCCGCCGGCCTGATCGGCCAGTTGCGCGGCTCGCAGAACATGACGCGGCTGGCGAAATATTCGGCCGACCTCTACGTCAAGCTTGAGGCCGAAACCGAAGTCGGCACCGGCATGCGCCAGGTCGGCTCGATCACCGTGGCGCTGACCGAGGAGCGCAAGCACGAGATCTACCGCCAGGCTTCGCTTGCCCGCGCCTTCGATGTCGACGTGCGCGAGATTTCACCCAATGAAGTCAAGCAGATGTACCCGCATCTCAATGTCTCCGATGTGGTCGGCGCCGTTCACCTGCCGCTCGACGGCCAGTGCGACCCCGCCAACATCGCCATGGCGCTGGCCAAAGGCGCCCGCCAGCGCGGCGCCACCATCGTCGAGAACGTGAAGGTGACCAAGGTCCACACCAGGGACGGCCGCGTCACCGGCGTATCCTGGGCGCAGGGCGAGGAACAGGGCACGATCGAGGCCGACATCGTCGTCAACTGTGCCGGCATGTGGGCGCGCGAACTGGGTGCGCAGAACGGCGTCACCATCCCGCTGCACGCCTGCGAACACTTCTATCTCGTCACCGAGCCCATCCCCGGCCTCAGCCGGCTGCCGGTGCTGCGCGTTCCCGACGAATGCGCCTACTACAAGGAAGACGCCGGCAAGATGATGCTGGGCGCCTTCGAGCCGGTGGCCAAGCCATGGGGCATGGAAGGGATTCGCGAGGATTTCTGCTTCGACCAGTTGCCGGAGGACATGGACCATTTCGAGCCGATCCTCGAAATGGGCGTCAACCGCATGCCGATGCTGGCGACCGCCGGCATCCACACCTTCTTCAACGGCCCGGAGAGTTTCACGCCCGACGACCGCTACTATCTCGGCGAAGCGCCGGAGCTTTCTGGCTATTGGATGGCGACCGGCTACAATTCGATCGGCATCGTCTCTTCCGGCGGCGCCGGCATGGCGCTGGCGCAGTGGATCAACGATGGCGAAGCGCCCTTCGACCTGTGGGAAGTCGACATCCGCCGCGCCCAGCCGTTCCAGAAGAACCGCCGCTACCTGAAGGAACGCGTCTCGGAAACGCTCGGCCTGCTCTATGCCGACCATTTCCCCTATCGCCAGATGGCGACCTCACGCAACGTTCGCCGTTCGCCGCTGCATGAGCATCTCAAGGCACGCGGCGCCGTGTTCGGCGAAGTCGCCGGCTGGGAGCGTGCCAACTGGTTCGCCCGTGAAGGGCAAGAGCGCGAATACCGCTATTCCTGGAAGCGCCAAAACTGGTTCGACAACCAGCGCGAGGAACATCTGGCGGTCCGCAACAAGGTCGGTCTGTTCGACATGACCTCGTTCGGCAAGATCCGCGTCGAGGGCCGCGACGCTTGCGCTTTCCTGCAAAGGCTGTGCGCCAATGACATGGACGTCGCACCGGGCAAGATCGTCTACACGCAGATGCTCAACCAGCGCGGCGGCATCGAGAGCGACCTCACCGTCTCGCGCCTGTCACAAACCGCCTACTTTCTCGTCGTCCCCGGCGCCACGCTGCAGCGCGATCTGGCCTGGCTGCGCAAGCATCTGACCGACGAATTCGTCGTCATCACCGACGTGACGGCCGCCGAAAGCGTGCTCTGCCTGATGGGGCCGGACGCCCGCAAACTCATCCAGAAGGTGAGCCCGAACGATTTCTCCAACGAAGCCCACCCATTCGGCACGTTCCAGGAGATCGAGATCGGCATGGGCCTGGCTCGCGCCCACCGCGTCACCTATGTCGGCGAACTCGGTTGGGAGCTCTATGTCTCGAGCGACCAGACAGCCCATGTCTTCGAGGCAATCGAGGAGGCCGGCGCCGATGTCGGCCTGAAACTCTGCGGCCTGCACACGCTGGATTCCTGCCGCATCGAAAAGGCCTTCCGGCATTTCGGCCACGACATCACCGACGAGGACAATGTCTTGGAAGCCGGCCTTGGTTTCGCGGTGAAGACCGCCAAGGGCGACTTCATCGGCCGCGACGCTGTGTTGAAGAAGAAGGAAGCTGGCCTGTCACGCCGTCTCGTGCAGTTCCGGCTGAAGAACCCGCAGCCCCTGCTCTTCCATAACGAGGCGATTCTGCGCGACGGCAAGATCGTCGGCCCGGTCACGTCAGGCAATTATGGCCATCATCTCGGCGGCGCCGTCGGGCTTGGCTATGTGCCGTGTGAGGGCGAAAGCGAGGCGGATGTGCTGGCCTCATCCTACGAGATCGAGATCGCCGGTGAACGTTTTGCGGCCGAAGCGTCGCTGAAGCCGATGTATGACCCGAAATCAGAGCGGACAAGGATGTAGCGCCGCTTCCTTCTCCCCAAGGGGAGAAGGAAAGGCCTGCGTTCAAAACCGCTCCAGCTTCGCACGCACCTTCGCCAGAAACGCCGCCCGGCTCTTTGGCGTCGAAGCGTCCATCAGATAATGCGCCAGGTAGAATGTCCGGCACCTGGTCGCGCACAACGCCCGCATGCCGCGCAGCAGGGTTTTCCGTCCGGGCTGGCCGACGACGACGCTCCACCATGTCGGCGCGCCGCAGGTGGTGATGACGCCGACCTTGGTCACATGCGTCATCAGCGACTTGATCCGCCCCTTGCCCGCCGGCAATTTGAAGGCGACGTCCGTTGCCCAGACCCGGTCGAGCCAGCCCTTCAGCATCGCCGGCAGCCCGTACCACCAGGTCGGATAGACGAACAGGATCGCTTCGGCCCAGCTGAGAAGCTCGAAATGCGGCTTCAATGCCGGGTCCTGCGGCGCCCGGTCATTGTAGGAGCGTCGCTCGTCGCAACCCATCACCGGGTTGAAATTCTCGGCATAGAGGTCGAGCAGCCGCACCTCCCAGCCTCCCGCCTTCAACACCTCGATGGCACTGTCCCGGATCGAAGCGCAGAAGCTTTCGGGCACCGGATGACAGTAGACCACCAGGACCCGCATCAGAACGCATCCATCCTGGCCGCGACCTTCGCCATGAAAGCCCTGCGCGTTTCATCGGTCGACAGGTTCATCGAATATTCAGCGATATAGGCCACCGGCGCGCCAGGTTTTACGGTGGCGCGCAGCATTCGCTTGATCAGCTTGCGCGGCGGATCGCCCATCAGTATGGCGCGGAACCGGCTGCCGCCATAGGTGGTGACCGCCGCGATCTTGCGGATGTTGTGCAGCGACGGCTGCACCTTGCCGTCGACCAGCTTGAACGACACACCGGGCAGGAAGACGCGATCGAAGAAACCCTTCAGGATCGCCGGAAAGCCGTAGTTCCAGACCGGATAGGAAAGCACCAGCGCATCGGCGCGCAGCAGGCGTTCGACATAGGGCGCCACGGCATCTTCGTCGCCGCGTTCGTTGTGGTAGCCGAGCCGTTCGGCTCGCGTCAGCCGGGGATCGAAACCCTCGGCGTAAAGGTCGCAGTCATCGACCGTATGGCCTCCCGTCGCCAGCCGCTCGACGATCATCCGGTGCAGGCCGGCGTTGAAGCTGTTCTCGACCGGATGGGCGTAGAGCACGAGGATGTTCATCAGCCTGCCTTTTGCAGCCCCTTGAACAGGAAAGTCCGGCCCGAACGGTAGTCATAGTCCGGGTTTTCCCAGGCGATCATCTTGCCGGGGTTGAGCAGCCCTTGCGGATCGGTCTCGCGCTTGAAGGCAAGTTGCACCGCGTCCGTCTGCTTCATGCCGCCCTCCTCCAGCGTGTAGCGGTGCGGGTTGAAGATCGGGCACCCATTGTCCTCGTGCAGGCGCACGATCTCGTCGAGCCGCGCTTCGGTGGTGAACTTCACCAGCGGCAGGCCGAAGCAGGTGATGTTGCCATCCAGCCGTACGAATTCGAGATGCGAAAAGACCTCGCCGGGAAACATTGCATCCATCTTCTCGACCAGCGCCAGCTGGTTGGGAAAGGGATAGAGCGACTGCAGATAGGTGATCGAAGGATCGACTCGCAGCGCCCGCAGCGTCGTGTGGTTCCAGGCAAGCTCATAGGCAGGCGGCAGACCCTTTTTCTCGTCCGGCGTCGCTGTCGCGGCATTGAAGATCACCTCGCCGCCGGCGCGGCGGGTGAAGGCAAGGAAAGCGTCGAGCCCGTGCGGCGCCACCATGACGACGCAGATGCTCTGCCCGTCCTTCAGGAATTTCTGGTGCCGCTTGAAATAGAGCTGCGGCACGGGGGCTGCGATCGGCGTGATCAGCTTGGTGAGGATGCCATCCTGGCAAGCCAGCGCATTGCCATAGCGGGCGGCATCCATGAAGGCATCGAAGCCGACGATGACGTCGACCCATTCATACGCGGCGGTCAATGGCATCTCGACTTCGGTGATGATGCCGTTGGTGCCATAGGCGTGGGTGACCTTATGCAGATCCTCGCCGGTGAGTTCGAGCACCTTCGGCTCGGCTTCCATGGTCACCACGCGCAGCCGCAGCACATTGCCGAAATCGCGCAGGCCACCGAAATTGATCGAGCCGACCCCGCCCGAACCACCGGCAATGAAGCCACCGATCGAGGCCGTATTGTAGGTGGAGGGCGACAGCCGCAGCTCCTGGCCCGAATGCGCCCGCGTCGCCTTGTCGATGTCAGCGAGAATCGCGCCCGGTCCGGTCACCACACGCCCTGGCGCGATCGACTTGATCTCGTTCATGTCGGCAAGGTTGAGCACCACGCCGCCCGAGAGCGGCATCGCCTGCCCGTAATTGCCGGTGCCGCTGCCGCGTGGCGTCACCGGGATGCCGTGCCGGTGGCAGGCGGCCAGCACGCGGATCACCTCGGCCTCGTTCCTGGGCGTCACGATCAGATCGCCAGTGACACGGTCGAGCTGCTGCTTCAGCACCGGGCTGTACCAGTAGAAGTCGCGGCTCTTCTGCTGGACGATGGCAGGATTGTCGTCGAGTTTTATCCCGTCGAGATCGCGTTTGAGCGCGGCGATATCCATCATTTCACCATCAGCTCGTCGAGTTCGGCATAATCAGGCAATTGCCGGTCGATCGCACGCCCTCCGCGCACGACGATGCGATCCGATTCGGGCCGCGACAGCAATTCCGTCCAGCTTCGACCTTTGAACAGGATGAAGTCGGCAGGCCCGCCGGCAGCAAGGATGCCGACACCATCGAGCCGCATCACCCTGGCCGGTGTCGCTGTCACCGCTTGCGGCCAGTCGGCGACCGGATGATCGAAATGCAGGATGCGCGTCGCCATGCGGTAGACTTCCAGCATGTCGAGATCGCCATAGGCATAGAACGGATCGCGCGTGTTGTCGGAGGCGACGGCAACCGGAATGCCCCGCGCCTTCATCTCGTGCAGCAACGTCACGCCGCGCCAGCGCGGCGTGGTGTGGTCAGCGCGCCGATCCTGAAGGTAGAGATTGCACATCGGCAGCGACACTACCGCCAGTCCGGCCTTGGCAACCTTGTCCAGCGTGGCGTGTACGTCGAGGTCGGGCTGGCGCGCCAGCGAGCAGCAATGGCCGACGAGGATATTGCCCTCGAAGCCATTCCAGAGCGCGGCCTCCGCGATCTTCTTCAGCGAGATCGCGGCGATGTCGTCGGTCTCGTCGGCATGGAAATCGAGATCGAGGCCGTGCTTGATCGCTTGCGCGAACACCTGGTCAAGAAGCGCCTCCAGGTCCGGCACCATATAGGTGACGACACCAAGCACGCCCTTGGCGGCCGCCACTCGGTTAGCCAGGCCCTCGAACCATGCCTTTTCGCGCACGCCTTCGATACCGATCAGGCAGGCCGCCTGCAGTTCGATGCGCCCACGCCATGTTTCGCGCATCGTCTCGAACACCGGCCAGGAGATTTCTTCCTGCGGCGCCACGCTGTCGAGATGGGTCCGCAACGCCTTCGTACCGTGCGCGTAGGCGCAGCGCAGCGAGAAATCCATGCGTCGAGCGACATCCTCCGCGCTCCAGCGCGCGGCGCGGTCAGCGCCGGTGGCGTTCAGCGCGCCCATGAACGTGCCGTCGGGATTGGGTTTTCTCGGCCAGATATGGCCCTTGTCGATATGGGTATGGCAGTCGACGAAGCACGGCAGCACGATGCGGCCGGCAAGGTCGACGGCGCCGGCCGGCGCCGCTGTGCGACTATGCGCCGAGAGACTGGAAATCCTGCCGTCAGCGACGGTGATATCGGCCAGCGCAAAGCCGTCGCCATCGAATGTCGCTGCAAGGCCTGGTGTCACGGACGCATGAAGCCGGACATTGGTGAGCCGGTATGAACCAGAATTGGGAATCAAGGACTTACCGCTCCTGCTTCAGTGCGCTTTCGTGCCAGCGCCTGAGAATGAAATGCGAAATCAGCGACAGCACAAGGAAGATCAGGATGCCGGTGAGCGAAATCAGGATCAGCGCCGCGAACAGGCGCGGCGCGTTGAGCCGGTAGCCGGCCTCGATGATGCGCGAGGCAAGCCCTGATGACTGCCCCTGCGCGCCGGCCACAAACTCCGCCACGACCGCACCGATCAGCGACAGGCCGCCGGCGATCTTCAATCCACCGAGGAAATAGGGCATCGCCGCCGGCAGCCGGAGGTAGCGCAACTGTTGCCATCGCGTCGCGCCGTTGAGCTTGAACATGTCCAGCAGGTTGCGGTCGACGGAATTGAGGCCAAGCGTGGTGTTGGACAGGATCGGGAAGAAGGCGACGATCCAGGCGCAGAGCAGCAGCTTGGTCGTCTGGTTGCCGACATAGATGTTGATCAGCGGGAAGATGGCGACGATCGGCGTCACCTGCAGGACGATGGCGAACGGGAAGAACGACATCTCAACCCATTTCGACTGCGCGAACAACACCGACAGTCCGACCCCGCCGATGACGGCGAGCGCAAGGCTGAGGAAGGTGATCCTGAGCGTCACCAACAGCGAGGAGAACAAGAGCCCGGCATCATCATGCAGCGTCTGCAGCACCACGCCGGGGCGCGGCAGGATGTATTTCGGGATGTCGTTCCAGACGCAGATGCGATCCCACAGCCAGATGGCCAGGATCATGATCGCCAGTGGCAGCACCCATCGACCTATGCGCTCCAGCCGGTCCTCGCGTACGCGGCGCGCCTCTTCGGGATCGAGCTTCACCGCACCGTCTTCAATGGCCGTCATGATGCGACCCCGCGGTTGAATTGATGGCGTTGACCAAAACGTCGGAGGCCTGGCGGCAGAGCGCTGCATAGTCGGGCGAGGTACGAAAGATCTCGTCGCGCGGATAGGCCGCCTCTACCGTGAGTTCATCGAACACCCTGCCCGGCCGCGCCGCCATGACGACGATCCGGTTGGACAGGAAAACGCTTTCGAACACGCTGTGGGTGACGAAGACGACGGTGAAGCGCTCGTCCTGCCACAGTTCCAAGAGATCGTTGTTCAGCTTGAAGCGGGTGATCTCGTCCAGCGCCGCGAACGGCTCATCCATCAAGAGCACGCGCGGCTTGGTTACCATGGCGCGGGCGATCGAGACGCGCATCTTCATGCCGCCGGAAAGCTCGCGCGGCACCGCCTTTTCAAAGCCCGTCAGGTGGACCCGCGCCAACATCTCGTTGACCGCCGGCGCCGCCTGTGTCCGCGAAATACCCTTGAGCCGCAGCGGCAGCCAGACATTGTCGAAGACATCGGCCCAGGGCAGCAGTGTCGGTTCCTGGAAGACGAAGCCGATGTTGGAGCGGTCAAGCGAGCCGCCGCCACGCCAGTCGAGCAGGCCGGAAGTCGGCGTCGACAGGCCGGCAATCAGCCGCAGCGCCGTCGACTTGCCGCATCCGGAAGGACCGAGAAGGCTGAGAAAATCGCCGTCCCGGATCGTCAGGTCGACATTGTCGAGCGCCGTCACGCCGTTGGAAAACACCTTGCCGACGCCGCGCAAGGCCAGCAACGTCGGGCGAGTTCCCCAGGCCGTTGGCGCTTGCGCCAATTTTTCCTGCATCATCAGCGACCCGGCCTATTTCTTCAGGTCGAGCCCGACACCCTTGTTGATGAAGGCCAGCGTGTAGGCCTTCTTGATATCGATGCCCGCGGGCGTGACCTTGGCCTTGACCATCTTGTCATAAAAACTCTGGATGCGCGCATCGGTCATGGCGCCAATGCCCAGCTTCTCGCTATCGCCGGAATCAACGATGCCGAATTTCTTCAGCTGTTCGATCGAGAAGGCGATCTGCTCATCCGTCATGTCCGGATTGTCCTTCTTGATCATGTCGTTGGCGGCCTTGTTGTCGCCGTAGAGATATTTGTACCAGCCCTTGGCCGAGCCATCGACGAAGCACTGGACGACCTCCGGGCGCTTGTCGATCGTGTCCTGCATGACCTCGACCGTCGTCGCGTAGGTGTCCCAACCATAGTCGGCCAGCAGGAACTGGTCGGGCATGAAACCGCCCGCCTTCTTGACCGCGAACGGCTCGGAGGTGACGTAGCCCTGCTGGATCGACTTCTTGTTGGCGATGAACGGCGCCGGATTGAAGGTGTAGGGCACGCGCTTGGTGGCGTCGAAGCCGAGATCGGTGATCATCCACTGGAAAAATGTCTGCGCGCCCTCGTCGCCCAGTATGTACTGGTCGGCGTTCTTCAGGTCGTCCCATGTGTCGAGCCCCTGGCCGGGCTGCGACATCATCACCTGCGGGTCCTTCTGGAAATCGGCGGCCACCACGCGCATCGGAATGCCCTGCTGCACGGCGTCGAAAGCCGAAAGCAGGTTGCCGCCCATGTAGAAGTCGATCTTTCCGGCAAGCAGCATCGGCCTGCCGCTGACCTGCGGACCGCCCTGCATGATGGTGACGTCGAGGCCACAGGCGGCATAGGTTCCGTCGGCAATGGCCTGATAGTATCCGCCATGCTCCGGCTCGGCCAGCCAGTTGGTGCCGAAGGTGACCTTCTCATTGGCGGCCGCTCCAAACGTGCTGGCCGCGAGCAGCGCGATCGCGCCCGCCGAAATCTTCCGTCTTCCGTACATCGAGACCACCCTCTGTTTGCTCCGGCACGTTCCACGCCGGGCTCGACACCATTGGTTCAAGAAGCAAGACACATGCCACCGGCCCCTCGTGCCGGGACCGCCCGCTTGCATCGCAGTCACGCGTCAAGGGCGAACGGGTCATGCTGTACGAAAGGCATCGTGCCTATTTTTTGAACTGCTGTCCACAATCGCGCCGACGACATGAACCGCCATCTTGAAGATGTCACCGCTACCGCCTTAGGCTGGCCTCGAAACGGAGATTGCCATGTTCAAATTCCTCACACCGAAGTCGATCAAGCCGCCCTTCGCCCACTACAGCCACGGCGTCGAGGTTCCCGCCGGCAAGCGGCTGGTGCTGTGTTCGGGCCAGGTCGCCATCACAGCGGATGACCGGATCCCCGAGGATGCCGGCGCTCAGGCCGAGCTTTGCTTTCAAAACATCGCCGCGGTTCTGGGCGAGGCTGGCCTCGGGCTTTCAGATATCGTGCGCATCAACGCCTATGTCACCGACCGGGCGCATCTGCGGCCCTATATGGACGTCCGCGACAGGCTGTTCTCCAGCCCCGCGCCGGCCTCGACGCTGATGATCGTCTCCGGCTTTGCCCGGCCGGAATTCAAGGTCGAGGTCGAGGCCATCGCGGCGGGGTGATCGACAGGCCGCGCTTCCCGCGCTAGGTCTGCCCCGACCATTCAAGAGGCACGATATGACTGTTGCGAAGAGACGCGTGTGGTGGGGCGACTACCGGACCACCGAATATGCCTCGATCGATCCCGAGGCGACCATCGCCGTGCTGCCGGTGGCGGCGATCGAACAGCACGGTCCGCACCTCCCCGTCTCGACCGACACATCGATCATGAACGGCATGCTCGACACGGTCATCGCCCGCTTGCCCGATGATCTCGACATCCGCATCCTGCCGGTGCAGGCGATCGGCAAGTCGAACGAGCACCTGCATGCGCCGGGCACCCTCACCTTGCCTGCAACGACATTGGTCGAGGCCTGGACGGAGCTTGGCCTGTCGATCGCGCGGGCCGGCGTGCGCAAGCTCATCGTCGTCAACTCGCATGGTGGCAATGAGGAGATCATGGGCATCATCACCCGCGAGTTGCGCGTGCGCGAAAGGATGCTGGCGGTGAAGACCAGCTGGCAGCGCTTCGGCCGGCCGGCCGGCATGTACACCGAACTCGAGGACCGCCACGGCATCCACGGCGGCGATGTCGAGACCTCGCTGATGCTGCATTTCCGGCCCGACCTCGTCGACATGGGCAAGGCCGACAATTTCGTCTCCAATGTCGCCAAGGCCGAAAAGGAATTCTCGCTGCTGCGCCACACCGGCACGCATGCCTTCGCCTGGATCGCAGGCGATCTCAACCCGAACGGCGTCGTCGGCGATGCCAGCATCGCCACGGCGGAAAAAGGCCGGCTGACCGCCGAGCATCAGGCCGATGGTTTCATCAGCCTGCTGAGGGATGTGCGCAAGGCAAAGCTCGCCGACTGGCTGAGCTAACCTTCGATCTTCAGTTCGAAAGGCGTGCCCTCGAAGGCATCGGCGCCACGGCCTATCGCCTGGATCGCCTCGACCATGCGGCCCTTGCGATCGAGCAGCGCGTCGGCGACCGCGATCAGGCGCGGATTGGGCGTCGCCGATGGCGATAATTGGCGCAGCGTCCTCGCCAGTTCCACCTCGTCGCGCTGCGGTGCCAGCGCGGCGGCGATAATGTAGGCCGAGGCTGTCGAACGGCTGATGCCCGCATAGCAATGTATGACCAGCGGTCGTGTGCGATCCCACTGGCGGCCAAAGTCGAGCATGTCGAGCACATGCTCTTCGCCCGGCATGGTCATGCCGTCCTGCGCCACCGCGATGTCATGCATGACAAGATGCAGGTGGTTTTCCCTGGCGATCGATGCCGGGCGCGTCACCTCCGTGCCGGCGGACAACAGCGAAAGCAACCGGGCGGCGCCGGTCCTTGCCACCGTCTCCTCGACCTTCGCCAGTGAACAGACATGGATCATCGTATCTTTTCCCTTGGCGGATCGTCGCGCCGTGACGCCCATTCGGCAAGAGCCGATTCGAGCCGCAGCCATTCCTCCTGACATCCCGGCAAACCAGCGCGCAGCACATGCGGACGGTCAGTGAAATGACGAAGCAGGATGCCGCGCTCACCGAGTGCTGAAAACAGCCCGGCGGCGTCCGTCAGGCGAAGATAGCGAAACAAGGTGGTGCCACCGGCGACGGAAACGCCGAAGCCGCCAAACAAGCCGTCCAGCCGTGCAGCGGCATCGGCCAGCGACGCTCGCATATCATCCTGCCAGCCGATGTCGGCGAGCGCCTTGATGCCATATTCCAGCGCCGGCCCGGCAACCGCCCAGGGGCCAAGCTGTGTCTCCAGCCGTTCGACCGTCAGGGCATCGGAGATCGCAAAACCCAGCCGCAGGCCGGCCAGGCCGAAGAACTTGCCGAAAGAGCGCAGCACTACGATGCCGCCCTGCCCAACATCTCCCGCTAGGCTCTCGGCGCGCGGGCCGACATCCATGAACGCCTCATCGACAACCAGCAACCCGCCCTTGGCGCGCAATACTGCGGCAAGCTCCAGCAGCTTCGCACGCGAGACGACGCGACCGTCCGGATTGTTGGGGTTGACGATCACGGCAAGGTCGGCCGCCGCAAGAACCTCGAAATCCTCGACCTCCGTCACCGCGTGACCTGCGATCGCTGCTGCCCGCGCATGCTCCGCATAGGTCGGCCCCAGCACCAACGCTCTGCCGGGCCTGACCAGGGAGGCAACGCGCGGCAACAGAATCTGCGTTCCCGGCCCCGCCGCGACATGCGCCGCGGAAGGCGCGCCATAGGCGCCCGCCGCGACTTCGGCCAGTTCACG
This sequence comes from Mesorhizobium shangrilense, assembly GCF_040537815.1. Classification (NCBI taxonomy): domain Bacteria; kingdom Pseudomonadati; phylum Pseudomonadota; class Alphaproteobacteria; order Hyphomicrobiales; family Phyllobacteriaceae; genus Mesorhizobium; species Mesorhizobium shangrilense. The sequence continues at coordinate 877,839 of NZ_JBEWSZ010000001.1, read as the reverse complement.
CGCGCGCGTCTTTTCCGGCAGACGCCACAGGGCGGTGGCGGGCAGGTCGAAAAGCGGATAGGAGTGCGGATTGATCCCCGTCGAGAGATCAACGAAAGGCTGCGGTGCGTTGGGAAAGAGCGCCCTCGCCCGGCCAAGACTGCCGCCGTGATCCACTGTCGCAATCGCTCCATCAAGAAGCTTCATGTCCGTCCTGATCGCTTTCCTGTCCCTGGCCATCGAACTCGCACTGGGCTATCCGGACTGGCTCTTCCGCGCCATCGGCCATCCCGTGACGTGGTTTGGCAGGCTGATATCCTTTCTCGACCTCAGGCTCAACCGCGCCGCTGATTCCGACGTGCAGCGTCGCCGGCGAGGTGTTGTCGCGCTGCTGATCATTGTCCTGCTGCCTGCTGTGATCGCGCTTGGCATCGAAATCGCGCTCTGGCGGATGCTGCCCGCCGGATTGGTGATCACAGCGATCCTGGCAACCGCGCTGCTGTCGCAAAAGAGCCTGTACGAGCACGTCGAGGCCGTGGCCGACGCGCTCGAGACCGGCGGCCTGGCGATGGGCCGCATCGCCGTCTCGCAGATCGTTGGCCGCGACCCGGAAAGGCTCGACAAGGCCGGCGTCGGCCGCGCGGCGATCGAAAGCCTGGCCGAGAATTTTTCTGACGGCATCGTCGCACCCGCCTTCTGGATCGGCGTTGGCGGCCTGCCCGGCGGCGTCGCCTACAAGGCCGCCAACACCGCCGATTCGATGATCGGCCACCGCACACCGCGTCACGAGGCCTTCGGCTGGGCCGCCGCGCGTTTCGATGACCTGATCAACCTGCCGGCGTCGAGGCTGACAGCGCTGCTCATTGTGCTGGCGGCCTTCCTCGTCAGGGATGCGGACGCAGGCAACGCCTGGCGCGCCGTCTGGCGTGACGCCAGGAAGCATCGCTCGCCCAATGCCGGCTGGCCGGAAGCGGCCATGGCCGGAGCGCTCGGCCTCGCGCTTGCCGGCCCGCGCAGCTACGGCGGCGTCATGGTCGACGACGTGTTCATGGGCGAAGGCGGCCGCCGCGAAGTCGACAGCCTCGACATAAGGCGCGCCCTGAAACTCTATCGGGTCGCCGACTACCTGCTGATCGGGCTGTTCGGTCTGGTCGCGGTCGTCGTCATCGTCGCATGACGGGATCGGCGTTCAGAACTCGATCCCCTGCTGCGCTTTCACCCCAGCCGAAAAATGGTGCTTGGTCACGCCCATTTCGGTGACCAGATCGGCGGCCTCGACCAGCGCCGGCTTGGCATTGCGGCCGGTGACGACGACATGCAGCCCTTCGCGCCGCGCCTTCAGCGCGTTGACCACTTTTTCGAGATCGAGATAGTCGTAGCGCAAGGCGATATTCAACTCGTCGAGCACCAGCAGGCTGATCGACGGATCAGCCATCAGTTCGAGCACCTTGGCCCACGCAGCTTCAGCCGCCGCGATATCGCGCTTCAGGTCCTGCGTTTCCCAGGTAAACCCTTCGCCCATCGTGTGCCAGACGACGCGGTCGCCGAAGGCGGCGAAGGCGTCCTTCTCGCCGGTATGCCATTTGCCCTTGATGAACTGGACGACGCCGACGCGCTTCCCGTAGCCGAGCATCCGCAAGGCCAGACCGAAAGCGGCTGTGGTCTTGCCCTTGCCGGGTCCTGTGTTGACGATCAAAAGCCCCTTCTCGACCGTCTTGGCGGCCACCTCGGCGTCCTGCACCGCCTTGCGCTTGGCCATCTTGGCACGGTGGCGTTCCTCGTCCCTGTCGTCGACGATCTTGTGCTCGATATCGGTCATGTCACTTCACCTTCAGCGGCAGCCCCGCCACCATCAGCAACACTGTTTCGGCGACTGCCGCAACCTGCTGGTTGAGCCGGCCGGCGGCATCGCGAAAACGGCGAGCCAGCGCATTGTCAGGCACGATGCCCTGGCCGACCTCGTTGGAAACCACGAACCACGGCCCCCGCGGCCGCGACAGCACATCCGCCAATCGCCGGCATTCGGCCTCCACATCATGTTCGGCCAGCATATGGTTGGTCAGCCACAAGGTCAGGCAGTCTACCAGCAGCGGCCGGCCATCCGGCAGCGTCTCGATCGCACCGGCAAGGTCGAGCGGTGCGTCGATGGTCGCCCAGCCCTCGCCTCGGCGCGAGCGGTGCAAGGCGATACGCTCGCGCATCTCGTCGTCATAGGCTTGCGCGGTGGCAATGTAGGTCCACGGCGCCGGATGAGCGGTCGTCAGCACCTCGGCATGGCGGCTCTTGCCGGAGCGTGCGCCGCCGATGAGAAAGGTCAGCGTACCCTCATGTGCAACGGGATCAGCCATCAGTCAGATCAAGCGCCACGGAAGAAATCGGTTTTCATCCTATTGCCTCCAACCAGCAGGGTTGCAAGCCGGTTCTTGCTGCCCCTTGCCGGAATCGCCGCTGGCCAAGGAAAATCCTTCGCCTCGAAAGGCCGCCGGACCGGTGCGCCAATTGACAATTCTCATGGGTAGGTATTGGCTGAACGTTCAGCCAACTTAGGGAGCCAGCCATGCAACCCGACCCTAGCAAGCGCGCCACCTACAACGGACTGACCCGGGCTGAAGCGACGCTGCCGTCATCGGCCTATTGGGATATGTCGGCCTATCAGTGCGACCTCGACGCCATCTGGTATCGAAGCTGGCTGCTCGTCTGCCGCGAGACCGACCTCGCCGAGCCGCTGGCATTCAGGACGTTCAGGGTCGGCACGCAGGAAATCGTGGTGCTGCGCGACGAGACAGGCGTTCTCCGCGCGTTCCACAACACTTGCCGGCATCGCGGCTCGCAACTGTGCCAGGAAAGCGAGGGCCGGCTGAAGGCTCGGCTCCTCACCTGCCCCTATCATGCCTGGTCCTATTCGCTGCGCGGCGATCTTGTGCGCGTGCCGTCGAAATCGCTGCCCGAAGGTTTCGACAAGGCCGATCATCCGCTCTACCAGGTAGCGCTCTCGGTGTGGCGCGGCTTTGTTTTCATCAACCTGCGGGAAGACGCCGAAGGCTCAGCCGAAAACTCGTTCGATCCCGCATCCGGCAATCTCGGCAACTGGCCGCTGGAAACACTGGTGACCGGCCATGTGCTGCGCAAGGTGATGAACTGCAACTGGAAGATTTTTTGGGAAAACTTCAACGAGTGCCTGCACTGCCCGGGCGTCCACAAGGACCTGTCGCGACTGGTGCCGATCTACGGTCGTGGCCTGATGGGCCGGCATGACGACCCCGAATGGGCGCGCCATGCCGACAATGACGCGCCGGAATTTTCAGGCGGCCTGAGAAATGGAGCCGAAACATGGTCGAGCGACGGGCGCGCGCATGGGCCGGTCTTCGTCGGCCTGACGCCGGCCGAACGCTCCGCCGGTCAGACCTATGCCACCAACCTGCCGTCCATGTTCGTCGTCGGCCATGTCGACTATGTCCGCACCGTACGGCTTGCGCCGCTGGGTCCGGAGCAGACCGAACTGACCGCCGAATGGCTGTTTGCGCCGGAAGCCTTGAAGGCACCTCAAGCCGACATCGACAACATCGTCGCCTTCGGCAAGCAGGTGCTGGAGGAAGATGCGGCGATCTGCGAGGTCAATCAGAAAGGCCTGCACTCGATGCGCCACGAGGTCGGCGTTCTCATGCCCGAGGAGTATGAGCTGCACCGCTTCCACAACTGGATACGCGAGCGCCACGCAGCGGTTTCGCCCACGCCCTGAGGATCAGAGAGACTTCGGCAGGTACCGCCACGTCACGAAGCCGCAGATCGCGGCCAGGATGCCGAGCGTGGCGAAGACCGCCCCAAGGCCGAAAAACGCCAGCACCACGGAATAGACCAGCGGCGGCGTCAGCTCGGAAAAGTCGAGATAGGTGCGATAGACAGCCGCCATCTGCGCTCGCTCGTAGGAGCGCACCGAGCGCATGAAGGCGGTCGAGCCCAGCGCGTCGAGCGCGATGGTGAAGAAGGCGCCGCAAAGCAGGAAGGCGCCGGTCAGAAGCGGCACGGTCTCGCCAACGGCGCCAGCCGCCAGAAGCGTTGCCGACATGGCGAAATATGCAAATGTCATGGTGCGGCGGCCACCGAAGCGTTTTCCGGCCTTGCCCCAGAAGATCGCCATGAACAGAAGCGCATTGCCGGCGGAAACCAGCAGGCCGCCGGCCATGTCGCCTTGCCCGGTGATCACCATGAACAGCGGCCCATAGACGAAGAAGGTCGTCCAGAAGCATGAGCGGCCGAAGGCGATGAGCCAGGCCAGCCGCAGCCTCGGCTGGGCGATGAAGCGGCCGATATTGGCGAGCGGATTGGCTGGCCGCGTCTTGCCCGGGCGGATCAATTGGTTGTCGCTGAGCCGGTAGAACCAGAACAGCGCCAGCAGGATCATGGCGAAGACGGCGACCGCGCCATGCGCCGCATAGATGCCGAAACGCGTGTAGAGGAAGATGCCAAGCGTCGGACCTCCGGTCCACGCCACCATCGACCACGCCATGCGCAGCGATTCGGCCTGCATGAAATCGGTCTTGCGGATGTGATCCATGATGTAGAGGTTGAGCGTGATGCCCAGCGCGCTGGCGCCCATGACGCGGCACAGCATACCTGTCAATTGCCCGGCAAGCGTGTGCGTGACGAAGAACAGCGAGCCGATGGCGAGCAGGCAGGCGCCGGCGGTGTAGACCCAGCGCCGGGCAAAACGCCGGATCAGCATCGGCATGAACAGTGTCACCGACAGGCCGAGCATCGCCACGATGGTGTAGAGAATCGAGACGATCTGCTCATTGTGCAGGATCTCATAGGCCTGGATCGGGATGACGCTCGACACGATGGCGCGGGCGAAGGATTCGACCGCATAGAGCGAGGCAAAAGTGCGCGCATCCGCGGCCTTGAGGGCCGGAAGCCAGATCGGATGACGCACATGGGTGGACATCGCTTCCCCTGAAGCAGAATCGCAGACCCAAATCTGCAGGGAGCCTTCCCGGGCGAGTAACAGGAAACCGACGCATTCCCCGCAAAAGCGAAGCCGGCCAAAGGCTTTCCGGTGCTGGCCTAAAGCAGATCCTGATGCGATGCCGATCCAATACTCCATGGGGCAACAAGAGGCAGAATGTGCCCGTCGCCGCTAATCCACATTGAAGTCGCGCGTGGCCAGCTTCTTTTGTCCGGGGCAACCGTGATAGTCGTCTTGCAGGGGCCGATTCAGATCGCGAGACCATGAGCATCCATACGCCGACCGCACCCGTTCAGGATCAACCAAGGCGCATCGTCAGCATCGACGTGCTCCGTGGCATCGCGCTGCTTGCCATGGCGAGCTACCATTTCACCTGGGATCTCGAGTTCTTCGGCTATACCGATCCCGGCCTGACCGCCTTTGGCTGGTGGAAGATCTATGCGCGTTGCATCGCTTCGACCTTCCTGTTCCTGGTCGGCGTCAGCCTGTTCCTGGCCCATGGCAAGAAAATCCGCTGGAACGGCTTCTGGAAGCGCTTCGCCATGGTTGCCGTGGCGGCACTCGCCATATCGATCGTCACCCGGATCGCCACGCCGGACGGCTTCATCTTCTTCGGCATCCTGCATGAGATCGCACTGGCAAGCCTGCTCGGGCTGCTGTTCCTGCGGTTGCCGGCGTTGCTGATGCTTATCATCGCGGCGCTCGTCATTGCTGCGCCCTTTTACCTGCGTTCCGAGATTTTCGACCATCCTGCCCTATGGTGGGTCGGCCTGTCGGCGAACAATCCGCGCTCCAACGACTACGTTCCGCTGTTTCCATGGTTCGGTGCCGTGCTTGTGGGCATTGGCGTGACCAAGCTTGCCGCTGCCTCCGGCATCCTGACGCGCCTGGCCAGTGTCACGCCTGGACGCTGGGCAAACCCGCTGGTCTTCATCGGCCGCCACAGCCTGGCCTTCTACCTGATCCACCAACCCCTGCTTATCTCCTGCGTCTGGCTGTTTGCGCAGATTATGCCGGCGCCGGTCGAAACCAAGCAGGTCAATTTCCTGAAAGCCTGCCAGGTCTCTTGCGAGCAGCAGCGCGACAAGGCGTTCTGTACAGCCTATTGTGGGTGCATGCTCGATGCGCTGGAGAGCGAGACCACGCTCGACCGGCTCTACAGCAACGACCAGACCGCCGAATGGAAAGCGCATCTGGGCGACCTCGCCGACACCTGCACCGCCAAGGCCGAGGACAAGATGATGGAGGGAGGGGCGCAATGACCGACAACCAGCCAAAGCCGGGAATCATACCGTGGCCGCCGCTGATCTATATCGCGGCCATCGCCGTCAGCGTCGTGCTCGGGCTTCTCTATCCGTTGCCCTGGATCGGCGACCTGTTGGGCGACATCCTGTTCGCGGCCGGCTGGGTGGCGCTGCTCGGCGTCGCCGCGCTCTGGTTCACGGCGATCCGCACCATGATGCGGGCCAAGACCACGCTCAATCCCAATGCCGTGCCCGACCATCTGGTAACGAGCGGCCCGTTCGGCATTACCCGCAATCCAATGTACCTGGCCAACACGCTGCTGCTGATCGGCGTGGCCTTTGTCTCGGGAATAGCCTGGTTCCTGCCGCTGGCTTTCATCGCCGCCTTCGTTACGCAAAAAGTCGCGATCGAAGGCGAGGAGAAAATCCTTGCGGCCAAGTTCGGCAAGAAATACCGGGACTACGCAAAAAGAGTGCGGCGCTGGATTTAAGCCGCCGAAACGCTGGCAGCCGGGCAGTCGCTTCAAGCCAATGACAGTTTCCGACGTGTTGTCGATGTCGGCGCCCGGAAGCGATTGTGTTGAGAAGACCCTTACGTATTCACGCCAAGCTCCACGAGCCGCTCAACGCATGATTCCTCGGCCTGGTCGAGCTCAGCTAGCGTCTCTTCGAGGTCGCGCCGTTTCTGCCTGAGATCCTCGCGCTTCTCCTCGATGCGCTTGATCATCAGCTTGAGTTGGCCGACCTCGCCAGGCGGCTCCTTGTACATCTGGATGATTTCGCGGATCTCGTTGATCGAGAAGCCGAGCCTCTTTCCGCGCATGATCTGGCGGATGAGATGCCGGTCCGACGGACGGAACAGGCGGGTACGGCCGCGCCGCACCGGCTGCACCAGCCCCTCATCCTCGTAAAAGCGCAGCGTCCGCGTCGAAACGTCGAATTCGCGGGTCAGTTCGGTGATCGAATAATATTCCCGCATTGCCACTCCACATGCCGGGACCGGACACCCCTGCCGATTATCGGCCCCTTCCGTCCCACGCCGACCCATCTGGAATCGGCATGTTGCCCCAACACGCCGAGCCTCGCACGGCATTTACGTAAAAGTCAATTGAGGGCATGTGCCGGGTTCAAGCGACGCGACAGTGTATGTCGCTGGGGAAAGAGCACCCATTCGCGGATGGGACAAAATTGCCGTAGCGTGAGGTGAACAGAAACAACAGGATCGGCCTATACCCTCAAATCGGTCCAGAACAACCGGGAACCCTTGAACATCCAGTCGGAGAGAACAGACCAGGCAATTGAACAGCGCGTTCGCGTTCTCGTCGCCGAACGCAACCCGCTGGTGTTGTCGGCCCTGCGTGAAATGCTGGAATGCGACGGGCGTTTCGAGTTTTTCGGCTCGGTGCGCAGCGGCAAGCATTTCCTGGAACTCGCAACGGCGTCGCAATTCGATGTCGCCGTCATCGGCTGGAAACTCGTCGACATGGACGGCGCCGACCTCCTGGCGGAGATACAGAACCGCAAGCTCAACGTGCGCGTTACTGTCTTTTCGAACGAACACGATATCGGAATCCTGAAGCAATGCGTGCGCCTCGGGGCCCATGGCTACTGTTTCCAGTTCGACGAGCCCCAGATCATCTTCGAGACGATCCTCGCGGTCGCGCACGGCCGCATCTGCATCCCTTACATCGACATCAACAAGGTCAACGACACGCCGCTGTCGCGGCTCACGGTGCGGGAGCGGGAACTTCTGGCGGTGCTTGCCGACGGCTGGACCAACCTGCAGATCGCGACACGCACCGGTATCTCCGAGAATACCGTGAAGTATCATCTCAAGAATCTCTACGACAAGCTTGCCGTCCGCAATCGGGCAATGGCGGTCGCACTCTATTCGAGTGAGAAGCGTCGCGGCTCCTAGGTAGCCTTTCGGGTAGGCCTGGCCTACCCACACGCGGTGATATCTTACCCGCAAAGGTGTTGTTGCGAGCCGTCATCGAAACGAGACTTCCTCCACGATTGCTTCACGCATCAGAGGAGTTCGCACCATGGCTGGGTTCACCCATCTTTTCATTCCGGGGCCTACCAACATCCCCGAACAGGTCCGGCAAGCCATGAACCTTCCGATGGAGGACATGCGCGCGGGATCGTTCCCTGATTTCACATTGCCGCTGTTCGAGGATATCAAGCGCGTCTTCAAGAACGAAACCGGCCGCGTCTTCATCTACCCATCGTCCGGCACGGGCGCCTGGGAGGCGGCAATGACCAACGTGCTCAGCCCGGGCGATCGCGTGCTGATGTCGCGCTTTGGCCAGTTCTCGCATCTTTGGGTCGACATGGCCGAGCGCCTGGGCTTCGATGTCGAGGTGATCGACTGCGAGTGGGGAACCGGTGTCCCGCTCGACCTCTATGCGGAGCGGCTCAAGGCCGACAAGGCACACCGCATCAAGGCGATCTTCTGCACCCAGAACGAGACCGCGACCGGCGTCACCAGCGACGTCGCCGGCTGTCGTGCCGCGCTCGATGCGTCGAACCACCCTGCCCTGCTCTTCGTCGACGGCGTGTCGTCGATAGGGTCGATCGATTTCCGGCAGGAAGAATGGGGCGTCGACTGCGCCGTCAGCGGCTCGCAGAAAGGCTTCATGCTTCCGGCCGGTCTCGGCTTCCTGTCGGTCAGCAAGAAGGCGCTGGCCGCTTCGAGGACCGCGACCCACCGGCGCTGCTTCTTCTCGTTCGAGGACATGATCCGCGCCAACGACGCCGGCTATTTCCCCTACACGCCGGCGACGCAACTCCTGCGCGGCCTGCGCGCCTCGCTCGACCTGATTGCCGAAGAAGGGCTCGACGCCATCTTCGCCCGTCACCATCGCTTGGGCGAAGGCGTGCGCAAGGCCGTCGACGCCTGGGGCCTGAAGCTGTGCGCCAAGGCTCCGGAATGGCACTCCGACACGGTCAGCGCCATCCTTGTGCCGGAAGGCATCGACAGCGGCGATGTCGTCAAGCGTGCCTACCAGAAATACCAGACGTCGCTTGGCGGCGGTCTCAACAAGGTGTTCGGCAAGGTTTTCCGCATCGGCCACCTCGGCTGGCTGAACGAAGTGATGGTCTGCGCCTCGCTGTCGGCGGCGGAAATGGCGCTGCTCGACTGCGGCGTCCGGCTCGCGCCGGGGGCGGGCGTGGGTGCGGCGATGAAGCACTTCCGGGACTCGGGCGAAATGCTCGTCGCCAAGGCAGCGTGAGGACCGAACCATGAGCCACACCATCAACCATCTCAGGAAACTCCGCCTGCAACGCAGCGAACTGGCCGTTCCCGGTTCGAGCCCGGAAATGATCGACAAGGCGGCCAACAGCGCCGCCGACTTTGTCTTTCTCGATATCGAGGACGCGGTCGCCCCGCCCGACAAGGAGCGTGCACGCAAGAACATCATCCAGGCTCTCAATGACATCGACTGGCGCGCCAAGGGCAAGACCGTCTCGGTGCGCATCAATGGCCTCGACACGCATTACATGTACCGCGACGTCGTCGACGTGATGGAACAGGCCGGCGACCGGCTGGACACCATCCTGGTGCCGAAGGTCGGCGTTCCCGCCGATCTCTATATGGTCGAGGCCATGATCAACCAGATCGAGATGGCCAAGGGATATCAAACCCGCGTCGGTCTCGAAGCGCTGATCGAGACGGCGCTGGGCATGGCCAATGTCGAGGCGATCGCGGCTTTCCCCGGACGACTGGAGGCAATGCATTTCGGGGTCGCCGACTATGCCGCCAGTTGCAAGGCGCGCACCGTCAACATTGGCGGCCTCAACCCCGACTATCCTGGTGACCAGTGGCATTTTGCCTTGTCACGGATGACGGTCGCCTGCCGGGCCTATGGCCTGAGGGCCATCGATGGACCGTTCGGCGATTTCTCCGACCCGGAGGGCTATATCGCGGGCGCAAGGCGCGCGGCGGCACTCGGGATTGAAGGCAAATGGGCGATACACCCGTCGCAGATCGAGCTTGCCAACACCGTGTTCTCACCCCCGGAAAAAGAGGTCACCCGGGCCAGGCGCATCCTGGAGGTGCTCAAGGAGGCCGAGGCGCAGGGCAAGGGAGCGGCGGCGCTGGACGGCAAGATGATCGACGCGGCGTCGGAGCGCATGGCGCGCAACGTGCTGGTGGTCAACGAGGCAATCGAACGCGCAGGTCATGCGCGCGCCGCCGCGCATTGACGATACAGGGAGGACAAAATGGATATCCACGAATATCAGGCCAAGGAACTGCTGGCACGCCACGGGGTCCATGTCCCGCGCGGCGGGCTGGCCTACAGCCCTGAGCAGGCGACCTACCGCGCCCGCGAGATCGGCGGCGGCAAATGGGTCGTCAAGGCGCAGGTTCACTCCGGCGCGCGTGGCAAGGCTGGCGGTATCAAGCTCTGCGTCAATGACGAGGAAATCTCAAACGCCGCCGAGGCCATGCTGGGGCGCAAGCTGGTGACCCAGCAGACCGGGCCGCGCGGCAAGCTTGTATCGAGGCTCTATCTCGAGGAAGCCGTCGACATCGCACAGGAGCTGTATGTCGGCTTCGTCCTCGACCGCAAGGAAGAGCGCGTCATGATCGTCGCGTCCGCCGCCGGCGGCATGGAGATCGAGGACATCGTCCAGGACGCTCCCGATTCCATCATCCGGACCACGGTCGATCCCGGCGTCGGCATGCAGCGGTTCCAGGCGCGCGAGATCGCCTTCGGCCTCGGCCTGGATCAGAACCTGATCGGCAAGGCGACCGAAACAATCCTCGGCTGTTACCAGGTGTTCCGCGACTACGATGCCTCGATGCTCGAGATCAATCCGCTGGTGGTAACGCGCGACGGCAATCTCGTCGCGCTCGACGCCAAGATGTCGTTCGACGAGAACGCGCTGTTTCGCCGACCGGAAATCTCCGAATTGCGCGACAAGAGCCAGGAGGACCCGCGCGAGACCTTTGCCAGCGACCGTGGCCTTTCCTATGTCGGCCTCGACGGCAATATCGGCTGCATCATCAATGGCGCCGGCCTCGCCATGGCGACGATGGACATGATCAAGATCGCCGGGGGCGAGCCGGCCAACTTCCTCGACATCGGCGGTGGCGCCTCGCCCGAGCGGGTCGCGAAATCGTTCCGAGCCGTGCTTGGCGACAAGAATGTCGAGACCATCCTCGTCAACATTTTCGCCGGCATCAACCGCTGCGACTGGGTCGCCGAGGGTGTCGTCAAGGCGATCCGCGAAGTCGGCGTCAACGTGCCGTTGGTGGTACGGCTCGCCGGCACAAAGGTCGAGGAAGGACGTCGCATACTCGCCGATTCCGGCGAAGCGGTGATCGTTGCCGACACGCTGGCCGAAGCCGCCGAAAAAGCCGTCGCCGCCTGGCGCTCGGTGTCATTGAAAAAAGCAAGCTGAGGGAGCTCAAAAATGGCAATCCTGCTCAACCGCAGCACACGAGTTATCGTTCAGGGGTTCACCGGCAAGATCGGCAGCTTCCACGCCGAGGACATGAAGCGCTATGGCACCAAGCTCGTCGGCGGCGTGACGCCCGGCAAGGGCGGGCAGACGCATCTCGGCCTGCCGATCTTCAACACGGTGAAGGGCGCCGTGCGCGAGACCCGCGCGGAGGCCAGCATCGTTTTCGTGCCGCCGCCGTTTGCCGCTGACTCGATCATGGAAGCCGCGGATGCCGGCATAAAGCTCTGCGTCTGCATCACCGACGGCATTCCTTCGCAGGACATGATGCAGGTCAAGCGTTACATGCGCCGCTATCGCTTCGAGGACCGCATGCGGCTGATCGGACCGAACTGCGCCGGGGTCATCACCCCCGGACAGGCACTTATGGGCATCATGCCGGGCAGCATCTACCTTCCCGGCCGCGTCGGCATCGTCGGGCGCTCGGGCACGCTTGGCTACGAAGCCGCCTCGCAGATGAAGGCCCATGGCATCGGCGTGTCGACCAGCGTCGGCATCGGCGGCGATCCGATCAACGGTTCGTCGTTCAAGGACATGCTGAAGCTGTTCGAGCATGACGACGATACCGACGCCGTGGTGATGATCGGCGAGATCGGCGGCCCCCAGGAAGCCGAAGCCGCGATCTGGGCGCGCGACAACATGCGCAAGCCGCTGATCGCCTATATTGCCGGGCTTTCCGCTCCAAAAGGCAGGCGCATGGGCCATGCCGGCGCGATCATTTCTGCCTTTGGCGAGTCGGCGCAGGAAAAAGTCGAGATCCTCAAGGAAGCCGGCGTCGTCATCGTGCCGACACCCGCGTCCTTTGGTGAGGTCGTTGCCGATACGCTGGCCCGGATGAAGAAGGCGGCGTGATCGGCAAAGTCAAAGACAACGAGTAACGGCTGTAACGAATGCGGCGCGGTCTCTATCAGGCGGCGCCGCATTCATTTCCGATCGCAGGGATGTTTTGGTGCGGTCGAGAATTGTGCCACAATGAGGCCGCGCAAGGACTTGAGCAAGGTGCGGGCCAGGACCGACCTTTGATCTGACTGGTGCAGCGGATAGGCTGGATCTAGGCTACTCGTCCCACCAGATCACGCGACGCACAACGCGGATTTGAGCCAGGCGGCGATTGCGAACCTGGGACGACCTTCCAGATACTCCAACAACAAAAAGCCCTGGACGATGCCAGGGCCAAGAAATTCCATGGTGAAGCAGGTCAGAACTTGTAGTTCACACCGATTATAGCAGTGTGAATTTGTGTCTTCGCGCGAACAAACTCCCCATCGGTGAAGTAATCAGCTCTGCCGAGGTCAAAATATTTGTACTCACCCTTGACCGTCCAATGCTGATCAAGCGCATATTCAATGCCTGCTCCGGCCGTCCATCCCGCCCTTGTCTTCTTGGTTCCGAACACAGTTCCCGAAGAATTCACATCGGAGATATCTACCGTTCCATAGCCAAGGCCGCCAGTGCCATAGACCAACAACCTGTCCGCCGTCCATCCGAGGCGACCCCGCACAGAGCCGAGCATGCTCACCTTGGAATCGCACGAGAAAGTCGGGTTGGGGCATGCAGTTCCACCATGGATGTCCGCGGCGGAAATATCGGCCTCGATGCCGTAGACGATGTTATTGTTCTGAAAATTATACCCAATCTGCAAGCCGCCCAAAACGCCACTGCCGCTGTGGTTGGCAGGGTTTAGGGATGGCAGAAACGCCCAGTCGACATGGCTCCAGCCGCCGCCAATGTTCGCACCAGCGTAGAACCCACTCCAGTTGTACGTCGCAGCAACCGGTGCGGGCTCGGAAGCCACAACGTCGGCGGCCATTGCTCCTGTGGAGGTCAGAGCGGCGAGAACCGCAGCGGCAAGAAGCGTAGGTTTCATAACAAGCCCCTCATGAACTGCATGAGGTATAGAGGCAGCTTCTAATATTAGAAATGTCGCAGCGTGTTCCTTGGAAGGATTTCAATTTTATGTTGTAGTCTAGCAACAGGCGGATCGTCTGATGCGCGTATGGCCCCACCTGTTGCTGCTTCGACACGCCGGACTGTTCGCCGGCCGCCTGTCTACCCAGTCGAATGAATGTGGTCGCCCACACCTATCAATGCAGCCGGCGTGAAGGAGTTGGCACACGGAGTTCGCAAGATCGACGCGACAAAGGCGGCCGAATCCGGTGTCACTGTTGCAGAGCTTGAGGCTTTATTCGGCGGGACGAGAGGAACGATGGCGAGCCTCCACACGAAATCAGCCGATCGAAAGCGGCTGCAAAACAGGCTTCCGAAAAGATCGAGAACACCCAACGCCTGCACCATGAGATACGCGATGCGAGGGAAATCCGAGAAATCACAATGATTTCAATGGTCCGAAATTTGAATGGTGCGGTCGAGAAGACTCGAACTTCCACGGGTTGCCCCACAGCGACCTCAACGCTGCGCGTCTACCAATTCCGCCACGACCGCACGTGGTAGGAGCCGGAACCAACCGGCTCGCGGCGTGTAGCAAATCGTTTCCGGGGAAACAAGTGCGCGGCACGCAATAATCGCCAGTGATTTTGGCATAGTGGTCGAGAAGGTTGAAACGCGCTGTGAACTGGACGTTTTGGCCGATTGCCGCCATATGAAGGAATGTCGCCCAAGGCGCCGAGCGTTTGGGATCGTGACATGGACAAGACAAACACCCAGGGCGTGTCGTGCATTTGAAATGACGAGCCGTGGACGAGACCCGTGATGACAGAACGCAGCCAGATAGCCACGTCGTTCCTGCCCCTGCCCGGTTCCGCGCCGGTCGAATGGCGGATCGAACCCGGCCTCACCGCCTATCCCGATGCGCTTGCCTTCATGGAGGCGCGCGCCGAAGCGATCCGAAGCGGCGCTGCCGGCGAAATGGTCTGGCTGGTCGAGCATCCGCCGCTCTACACCGCCGGCACTTCCGCCCGAATCGAAGACCTCATCGAGCCGGACCGCTTCCCGGTGTTCGCGGCCGGACGCGGTGGCGAATACACCTATCACGGGCCGGGCCAGCGGGTTGCCTATGTCATGCTCGACCTGAAGCGCCGACGCGAGGATGTGCGCGCCTTCGTCGCCGCGCTCGAACAGTGGATCATCGGCACGCTTGCCGCCTTCAATGTGCTGGGCGAACGGCGTGAGGACCGCGTCGGCGTCTGGGTGGTGCGGCCGGATCGTCCCGCACTGCCGGACGGCTCACCCGCCGAGGACAAGATTGCCGCGATTGGCATAAGGCTGCGGCGCTGGGTGAGCTTTCACGGCATCGCCATCAATGTCGAGCCGGATCTCGCGCATTTCGGCGGCATCGTGCCCTGCGGCGTTCAGGACCACGGCGTCACCAGTCTTGTCGATCTCGGCCTGCCGGTGACGATGGCCGACCTCGACCATGCCTTGAAGTCGGCATTCGAGGATGTGTTCGGACCGGCGACCGCCCTGCAGGCGGAAGCCACGCGCAAGGCTGGCTGATTCTCTCTGGCAACCGGCTCAGATCAGCCGTGCCGAAGCCCACAACACCCCGTAGCCGTGGATGGCGAACACCGCCAGCAGCGCCGCCGCCATGACGAATCGGTCGAAGGTGCGGATCGGCTTCAGTTCATGGCGTGGTTTCACGCCACTGCGCATCGTCAGCAGGCTGAGGATTGCAAAGACGGCGCCGGTGCCAAGCAGGAAGTTGGATGAAAAGCCGGCGCGCGACCCGAGCGCCAGAAAGGCGGACAGCAGCGAAAACGAGGCCAGCGCCAGCACGATCGGGCCTGGACAGATCTGGCGCAACACCTGGCCACCATCGAACTTCCACACCGGCACCAGATTGGCGATGTTGAACAGCGCCGCGCAGCCGGCAAGCGTCGTCAGCAACGCTGCCGCGAGCCGATGCCCCTCGCCGCCGGCAAGGATGCTGGCAGCCATCAGCAACGGCACCAGGAAGGCTGAAAAGCCCGCGCCCATCAACGCCACGAACGCCACTTCGAAACGGCTGTCATAGGGCCGCCCGCCAATGGCGATGCCGCCCAGCAGCGGAATGAAGATCATCCGTGCCTTGCGATGTCCTGTCAGTCGGAACGCCGCCATGTGGCCGAGTTCGTGCAGGGCGACCACCGATGTCAGGATCGCGGCCAGTGCCAGGCCACCAAGGTTCAATCCGAAGAACGGCCACAGGATGAGTGCCGAAAGAATGGCAAAACCGACCTGGCTGAGCGGATGCTCGAACCAGCCGCCCTTGCGATACGCGCCGGTCCTGGCCCAGATCTCCAACTTGCCAAGCTCACGGCGCATGGCGAAGTAGCGGAAAACCAGAAAGGCCATGCCGCGGTAACGATCGGTCTGGCTGAGAATCACCCGCGTCCCAGCACCCTCGGAGACCAATTCGGTGGTTTCGCGATAGTCCGCCCAGAAGGACGAATCCAAAGCCGTGTCTTCGATAACGCGCATCGAGAAGCGGCTGTACTCCTCCACATCCTCGAGCATCACCGTGCGCTCGATGGGTTGGCCGTCGCGCCCCTCCCAGGAAAGTCTTATCCGGACCATGCCGCCAGCACCCAGCGATTCGGCGGAAAGGATCTCGCCGGACCAGCCGGCGTCGCTCCCAAGCGGCCACAGCGCCTGCCAGAGGCGTTGCCGGTCCATCTTCACCAGGCGGCTGATCCTGACCGTGCGCAAACCGAGCGGCACGGTCATCAGCAGAAAAATCAGCCCGAGATTGGCGGCCACGAGAATGGCCGTGACGATGGGCGACACCTAGTGCTACTCCCTGTCTTCAGGGCACCCTAGCGTCATGGCGGCAAGAAAGGCTTAACAGCGCAGCCTCCTCGCCAGCAGAAAACATCAGCGACGAGGCGCTGTTCCTCACATCGCTCCGATCCACATCGCCATGGAAATCAGAAACGCACTCATGCACACCAGAGACACAACATCCTGAACAAGATCGGTCATAACGCTCTCCTGTTGTCGATATGTTGCTAATTTGTTCTAATTTTGTTCTAAAGTCAATGACCGAATGGGTATGGAGATAGCCGCAGAAAACAGCTCGGTTAGCGAAAGGTTAACCGGGTCCCTGTCAAACGGCGTTGAAGATTGCCCCTTATCGGTGTGTAATATTCTCTGAGCACGCGGCCAAACCCAAGACCTCGTCAGGCCTCCACCATGGGGAAGCCATCCGCCATCATTCGGCCACGGTGTCGCCATGACGGTGGACGACTCTCCACTGGCCGTCCTCCCGGCGATAGACCTGAGTGACGCGCAACGTGTATGTGCGCGGCTTACCGTCGACCGAAACGGACGTGCGCTCCAGCCCAGCTGTGTAGGCCATGTCGCCGATTACTTCGTACGCCTGCACCTCGAAGACGAATGACGTGCAGTTCGAGAAGCTCTTTCCCAGATGGGCGAAGAGGTCATCAACCTCGGCTTGACCGTTGGCGTTGCGCCACGCACCGAGAACGCTGACCGGCTCACGATGGGACCAGAGCGCCCGGCGTGGCGCCGGGTCACCGTTGTGGAGGGCAAGCTCGGCTTGGTACAGCGAGGTCTTCACCCACGCCAGGAAGTCTTCCCGGTCCGTCATCTTCCTAGCGTCCTCCTTGTGCTGCGCCTTGTCACCATCCAGTAGATTGAATTTCGAAGCTCTTGGGCGTTCAGGATGATCGAGCCGCTATTCAGGCGCTCACGGATTCGAACTTCATATTAGGATGTAATCCTATCTAGATCAGAATGACCCTGAAGGGTCCTCATCCTGAATGGGAGGGGCCGGGTGAAGCTGCCATTGCCTACGCGAGATTCCAGGCCGTTCGCGACAGGAGCGCCGCGAAAGCTACGATTGCGGGCAGCCACAGACTTCCCGATTGAAGCCCTGCACGCACCGGTATGAACCGCCATGCGGGCAACCGAAGATCAAGGAATAGACGGTCGCCAGGATGGCCACCAAGAATAGCAACGCCCCAACCCCGAGAATGATCCTTTTCACGGTGGCCTCCGACCAGCGAGTGCCCAGGATCGTATCACACCGAAACGGTTCCGCGATCACGCCATTTCGCGAGTGCCTGGCCGGTTGCCAGGGTTTGGTGCAGTGGACCTGCTCTGCACCATGGCGGCCGTCCAACCCCAACGCCCCCGCCCGACGAGAGCGCCGGCCTTTACCTTGGTCGCTTGGTCATTTCCCAGGCGACTTTGGGGGTACGACGCATCCTTCTCATCAAGGCACCCTCGTCATCGGCAAATTTCTCGTGATACTTCGCCTGTGGCTGTGGGGAGTGTTGTGATGGCTTGGCGGTTTCTTGGAATTTTGGCGATAGGCCTGATCCCAGTCGCTTTCGTTAGTGGCATTTCGGACGCCGCCAACGCCGACGTGGAGCGCTGCATTCATTCGAAGACACCGAACGACAAGGTCTATTATTGCTCAATTGCATTGAGGGGTAGATCTGGCGGTGAGATGACGGACCGCCTTCTTCTTCGAAGGGGCAATGCGCTCATGCAACTCGGAATATTTTCCGAAGCTGTCAAAGATTTCTCACGTCTCATCGCAGCGAATCCGACTGTGGCTGGCTATGTTGACAATCGCATGGCCGCCCTACGATCCCTCGGCCTTCTTCAAGAGGCTCTCGCGGACGCCAATCACGCAGTAGACATGGCGCCGCACAAAGCCTTTGTCTATCACAGGCGTGGCCTTGTTTTTGAAGACCTGAAACAGTTTCCTGCGGCTTTGAGCGATTTCAACCAAGCAATCTCCCTCGACCCCAACAACGCGGGATTCATGGTTGAACGAGCAAGAATCAAAGTGGAAGCCGGCCGTACAAATGAGGCTATCGAGGACCTTTCTCGCGCCATTGCCCAAGACCCCGGCAATTTGGCCGCCCTCAAGCAGCGCGGTATGGCGCACCTCGCCCTTGGTGATCTCGACTCTGCGGCAAACGATCTTCTGGCCTACAGTCGGGCCGTTCCCGGTGATCCGGACGTCGCAACTGCGATTGCGACCATCAAGCCCGCTATGGGCAAGCCTTCAAGGCAGCTTGATGTCAGTCGCGGCGACTAGCCGGGACGGCATGGACGCCTGACGCAGCCACTACAGCTGCTCGAACGACCGGCTGCCCCTAGCCAAGATCTGAGGTCAGCCCGAGCCGAGAGGCACCACCTTGCCGTCTGCCAGCGTAACACGGCGGTCCATGCGCGAGGCCAGTTCGTGATTGTGGGTGGCGATCAGTGCCGCAAGGCCCGATTGCTTGACCAGCGCACCCAGCGCCTCGAACACATACAAAGCAGTGACAGGGTCGAGATTGCCTGTCGGCTCGTCGGCGAACAGGACCAGCGGCGCATTGGCAACCGCGCGTGCAATGGCGACGCGCTGTTGCTCGCCGCCGGACAATTCGGACGGGCGGTGCAGCGCGCGCTTGCCGATCTGCATATAGTCGAGCAGTTGCGCCGCGCGTTCAGAGGCTTCCTTGCGCGACAGCCCCTTGATCAGCTGCGGCATCATGATGTTTTCGAGCGCCGAGAATTCCGGCAGCAGATGATGGAACTGGTAGACGAAACCAATATCGTTGCGGCGGATCGCGGTACGCTCATCGTCGGAAAGACGCCCGCAGGCGCGGCCGGCCAGGATGACGTCGCCGGCATCGGGTCGCTCCAGCAAGCCGGCGGTGTGCAGGAGCGTCGACTTGCCGGTGCCGGATGGCGCCACCAGCGCCACCATCTCTCCGCGCTTCAGCGAAAAATCGACCCCGTTGAGGATGGTGAGCTTGCGCGGCCCCTGGACATAGTGCCGCTCGACGCTCTTCAACTCGATAATGGCCTCGGCCATCATTCGTACCTCAGGGCTTCGACAGGATCGAGCCTGGCCGCGCGCCACGCCGGAAACAGGGTTGCCAAGAACGACAGCACCAGCGCCATGATCACCACCGAGATCGTCTCGCTGGCGTCCATGCGGGCGGGCAGCTGGCTCAGGAAATAGAGTTCCGGATTGAACAGCACCGTGCCCGAGACCCAGGAGAAGAATTCGCGGATCCGCTCGATGTTGAGACAGATGACGACGCCAAGCAAAACGCCGGCGATGGTGCCGACCACGCCGATGGCGGCCCCCGTCATCAGGAAGATACGCAGGATGGCTCCTCGCGAAGCCCCCATCGTCCTCAGGATGGCGATGTCGTGGCCCTTGTCCTTCACCAGCATGATCAGGCCGGAAATGATGTTGAGGGCGGCCACCAGCACGATCAGCGTCAGGATCATGAACATCACGTTGCGTTCGACCTGGAGGGCGGAGAAGAACGTCTGGTTGCGCTCGCGCCAGTCGGTCAGGAAGACCGGCCGCTGCGCCGCCTCTTCCACCTTCGGCTTCAGCGCGTCGACATCATCGGGATTGTCGACATAGATCTCGATCGTCTGCGCTTGCCTGTCCATGTTGAAATAGAGCTGTGCTTCTGGAAACGGCATATAGACGATGGAACTGTCATACTCGGACATGCCGACTTCGAAGATGGCGTTGACCTTGTAGCCCTTCATGCGCGGCGTCGTGCCGAGCGGCGTCACGTCGCCGTTGGGCGAAATCAGCGTGATGGTGTCGCCGAGCGCGAGGCCGAGATTCTCCGCCATGCGGCTGCCGATGGCGACACCGTCGCTGGCGTCGAAATTGGCGATCGTGCCCTGCTTGATATTGCTGGCGACGATCGAGATCTTGCTGAGATCTTCACCGCGTATGCCACGCACCAGCGCGCCGGCGCCGCCGCCGACACTGCCTTGCGCCAGCACCTGTCCGTCGATCAGTGGAATGGCATATTTGACGCCGGCCACGCCGTTGATACGGCCGGCGACCTGCGCATAGTCTTCCAGCGGCGTGTCGATCGGCTGCACGATCAGGTGGCCGTTGACGCCGAGGATGCGCGTCAAAAGTTCAGCGCGAAACCCGTTCATGACCGCCATGACGACGATCAGCGTGGCCACCCCCAGCATGATGCCGAGGAAAGAGATCGAGGCGATGACGGAGATCACCGTCTCTTTGCGCCGCGAGCGCAAATAGCGCCACGCCACCATGCGCTCGAAGACGGAAAAAGGGCCGGCGCCCGCTGATCTCGCTACCGCGGCCTCGCTCATGCGGCGGCACCGAATCGCTTCTTCGCTTCGGCCAGGGGCAGCGTCTCGCGCTCGCCTGTCTTGCGGTTCTTGATCTCGATCTCGCCCGCGGCCACGCCGCGCGGTCCCACGATCACCTGCCAAGGCAAGCCGATCAGGTCGGCGGTGGCGAACTTGCCGCCCGGCCGCTGGTCGGTGTCATCATAGAGCACGTCCTTGCCGGCAGCGACGAAGGCCGCATGAAGCTCGCCGCAGACGCGGTCGCATTCGGCGTCGCCCACCTTCATGTTGATCAGGCCGATATCGAAGGGCGCGACCGCCTCGGGCCAGATGATGCCGTTGTCGTCATGGCTGGCCTCGATGATCGCCGCGACGAGCCGCGACGGCCCGATGCCGTAGGAACCTCCCGACACGAAGTGATCCTTGCCGTCAGGCCCGGTCACCTTGGCGCCCATCGGCTTTGAGTATTTGTCGCCGAAATGGAAGATGTGGCCAACCTCGATGCCGCGTGCCGAGACCCTGTCGCTTTCGCCGACTTTTGCCCAGGCCGCCTCGTCGTGCATTTCGTCGGTGGCGGCGTAAGGCGTCGTCCATGTCTTGACGATGTCGGCGATCTCGGTGTCATCGGAGAAGTTGGTGTCCGCGCCCGGCACGGGCAGCGAAAGGTACTCACGCTCGCAGTAGACCTGGCTCTCGCCGGTTTCGGCCAAGATGATGAATTCGTGGCTGAGGTCACCGCCGATAGGGCCGGTATCCGCCCGCATCGGAATCGCCTGCAGGCCCATGCGCGTGAACGTTCTGAGATAGGACACGAACATGCGGTTGTAGGCCGCCTTGGCGCCCTCGAAGTCGAGATCGAAGGAATAGGCGTCCTTCATCAGGAATTCGCGCGAGCGCATCACGCCGAAGCGGGGCCGCACCTCGTCGCGGAATTTCCACTGGATGTGGTAGAGATTGAGCGGCAGGTCCTTGTAGGACTTCACATAGGCGCGCACGATCTCGGTGACCACTTCCTCATTGGTCGGACCATAGAGCATGTCGCGGTCCTGGCGGTCCTTGATGCGCAGCATCTCCTTGCCATAGTCGTCATAGCGGCCGCTTTCGCGCCACAACTCGGCGGACTGGATCGTCGGCATCAGGATTTCGAGCGCACCGGCGCGGTCCTGCTCCTCGCGAATGATCTGGCAGACCTTGTCCAGCACCCGCTTGCCCAGTGGCAGCCAGGAAAAGCTGCCTTGCCCCTGCTGGCGGATCATGCCGGCACGCAGCATCAGCCGGTGCGAGACGATTTCGGCCTCGCGAGGATTTTCTTTGAGGATGGGCAGGAAATAGCGCGACAAACGCATGGACTGGTCCGTGAGTGAGGAGACCGCGCAGGAATCGCACGGCACTGGCTTGCTTGCCCCGGCTTCATAGCCATTTCATGGCCGGATGGAAACCCGGCCCGCCGCATCGGTCCGAAATCGGAAATCGATCGTCGCACCGCTCGATGTGCAACTTCAACGTGCCTGGGTATCCCTTGCGCCTCCGACGGACGCGGCGCTCTCGGTGAACAATAGTTCACCCACATAGCTTACTGTTCTTTTTGCAAGCAAAGGCTGCCGCACTATTGTGCAGTGCAGCACGAGATTGCCCGTTTCAGGGCAAAATTCTTCGTGACATTTTCATCTGCCTTAGGCTAGTGTGCCCCGATAACCGAGAGGGCAGAGAAAAATCTGCTCTCCTACGCGGTCAAAGTCTTGGGAGGATGCGATCTAGGCGCGGTTACTCGCTGCCGCCGGAAACCGGAAACAGATCGGACGCGTTTAAATTGCAAGGCCTCGTGCCTTGCATTTTTTTTGTGCAAACATCTGCTTAGCGCCAAGAGCTCTCAAACCGCATGACCTCGCGTCAGCGCGAGGCTCAATGCCACAGCCCGGCCATTCGACCGGACTGGCGCTTCACCCAGGGACACCCCAGGCTGCTTTGCCGACGAACCTATTTTGCAGGTGCCTGCGACGCTTCCGGGATGATGTGCGGGATCTCGTCGAGACTGTACCCAAGTCCGTGCGTCAGGCCATAGAAAATGCCCATGACAACCGCCGTCGCGAGGGTGGTGCGGATGATGGCGCGCAGCATATGCGGCCCGCGCGGCGCACTCGGAACCGTGCCCAGCGTCACGTCATGATCGTCGTCCTGCGTCCTGACGCTGAACGGCAGCACGGCGAACAACACAACCCACCAGGTTGCGAAGAACAGCGCGGTGAACGAAACCCAGCTCATGATTGTTCCAGTTCGATCAGAGTGCCGAAGAAATCCTTGGGATGCAGGAACAGCACCGGCTTGCCATGCGCACCGAGCTTCGGGTTTCCGTCACCCAACACACGCGCACCGGCGGCCTTGAGCTGATCTCGAGCAGCCAGGATGTCCTCCACTTCGTAGCACAGATGATGCATGCCGCCGGAAGGGCTCTTCTCGAGGAACGCAGCGATCGGCGACCCCTCGCCCAGCGGCTCCAGCAATTCGATCTTGGTGTTGCCGACATCGACAAACACCACGGTGACGCCATGTTCGGGCAGCGCCAGAGGCTCGGCCACGTGGGCGCCCAGCGTATTGCGATAGGCGGCAACAGCGGCAGTCAGGTCCGGTACGGCAAGCGCCACATGGTTCAGGCGTCCGAGCATTTGAGCTCCGTGATGGGTTAGGGGAGTAGGGCAATAAGGCAGTATGGCAGTATGGCAGTAGGGAAAACGGGCTGAAGGTCGAGCGCGACGCTACTTGCCTTCCCTATTGCCCTATTGCCCTATTGCCTTACTGCCCTACTCCCTTATTCCCCTATTCTTCACCTTGTGACAAACACCGTCACCAGCGGCTTCTTGCCCCAGGCTTCGTTGGCGGCGCCGCGCACGGCGCGACGCACCGCCTCCTGCACTAGGTCGAGGTCTTTCCGGCGCTGACGGGGAATTGAGTCCACCGCGCCGACCGCCGCATCGATCATCAGGTCCTCGAGCGTCTCGCCGCTGGCATCGGCTTCGGCGACGCCAATCGCGACCAGATCGGGGTCGCCGGCCAGTTCGTACTTGTCGTCCAGCACGACGTTGACCGCAACATGGCCGGCAAAGGACAGCTTGCGCCGGTCACGAATGCCCATCGCCTGGTCGGTGCCGATCAGCCTGCCGTCCTTGTAGACACGGCCGAATGGTACCTGGTCGATGATGGTGGCGGCGCCAGGAGCAAGCCGCAGCATGTCGCCGTCGCGCACCTGCGCCACCTGGCCGATGCCGGACATCGACATCAGCGATCCCTGCGCGACCAGATGCGCGGCCTCGCCATGGACGGGAACGCCGATCTGAGGACGCACCCATTCATACATCTTGCGCAATTCGCTGCGGCGCGGATGGCCGGAAACATGCACCAGCGCATCGCCATCCTCGATGATCTTGATGCCAAGGTCGATGAGCCGGTTCTTGATTTCGAGGATCGCCTTCTCATTGCCGGGAATGGTGCGCGATGAAAACACCACGGTATCGCCGGCCGTCAGCGACACCGACTTCATCTCCTCACGCGACAGTTTCGCAAGTGCCGCCAGCGGCTCGCCCTGGCTGCCGGTGCAGATGATGACCAGGTTCTCGCGCGGGATGAAGCCGTAATCCTCCTCGCCGATGAATTCGGGCAGGCCGTCCATGTAGCCGAGCTCGCCGGCCACATCGATGACGCGCTTGAGCGAGCGGCCCAGCACCAGGCACTGGCGGCCGGCATCGCGCGCCGCCCGGGCGATGGAAACGATACGTCCCACATTGGAGGAGAATGTAGTGACGGCGACGCGGCCCTTGGCGCTCTGGATAACGCCTTTGAGGCCTTCTCCAACCGCCACTTCCGAGGGAGACTCGCCTTCCCGCAGCGCATTGGTCGAATCGCAGATCAGTGCCAGAACACCCTTCTCGCCGTAAGCGCGAAAACGCGCTTCGTCGGTCTTGGGTCCAATCGTCGGTTCCGGATCGATCTTCCAGTCGCCGGTGTGAATGACCGTGCCGAGCGGGGTGGTGATGGCCAGCGACATCGGTTCTGGAATCGAATGCGCGACCGGGATCGCCTCGATCTGGAACGGACCGACGGTGAACGTCTCGCCCGCCTTGTAGATTGTCACCGGGATTTTCGGCGCGCCCTGTTCGCCCTGGCGCTTGGCTTCCAGCAAGCCGGCGCTGAACGGCGTCATCCAGACCGGCGCCTTGATCTTCGGCCAGGTGTCGAGCAACGCACCATAATGGTCTTCATGCGCATGGGTGATGATGATGCCGCGCAGATTGGCGAGGTTCTCCTCGATGAAGCGCGTGTCGGGCAGCACCAGGTCGACGCCCGGCAGGCTGGCATCGGGAAAGGTCACGCCGACATCGATGACGATCCATTCGCGCGCATTGGCCGGACCGTAGCCATAGAGTGCGAAGTTCATGCCGATCTCGCCGACGCCGCCGAGTGGCACGAAGACGAGTTCAGCGTTTTCCGCTTTCGCCATGATATTCCCTTCCTGGCCGGTCAAGCCAAGCCCATCAAACCAAGCCCATCAAACACGGGCCGACGCAACCGCGCCGAAATGGACGTCGCCGGCGGCGATCGTCAGAACCGAGCCCTGATCGTCGCGGATCACGAAACGGCAGTCCTCGTCAATGGTTTCGAATGTACCGCGCACCACATTACCGTCAATTCTGACAGCAACCTGCCCACCAAGCCCCGCGGCACGCTTCAGCCAACGCTGCCTGATCGCGGAAAGCCCGCGTCCGTCATTCCACAGCCGGGCATTCTCGCTCCAGGCATCCGACAGCGCCAGGAACAGCGTTTCCGCATCGCATGTCGCCCCCAACGCGCCAAGCGATGTCGCCGGATAAGGCAGATCGTCGGGAAAAGCCACAACATTGACGCCGATGCCGACCGCAACGCCGAAACGGCCGCCTTCCAGCACCGCCGATTCCAGCAGTATGCCGGCAAGCTTGGCGCCGGAGGCCAACACATCATTGGGCCATTTCAGTTCGAAGCGATTTCGGCCTTCGCTGGCGCCGTCGAGTCCTACAGCGATCCGGCCCTTCGGCACGACAGCATCCAATGCATCGGAGAGAGCCAGGCCAGCGACAAAACCGAGTGTCGCCGCGAGCCTGAGCTCGGCCTTGGTGATGACAAGCAGCGTCGCCGCCAGATTGCCCTCGGGCGACAACCAGGCACGGCCACGCCGGCCACGCCCGTTTTCCTGCTTCTTGGAGACGACCCATAAATTGCCGGGGTCACCTGCCCTTGCATGGTCGAGCGCCACCGCATTGGTGGAGCCGACGCTGTCATGCGCCTCGAGCCGGAACCCTTCCGACGCCGAGGTTGGAGCCAGCCGAAATGCCATCCCGTCAGAAAAATGTCTTGGCGGCGGCTTCGGCGTAAGTGCTGATCGGCCCGCCGATCAGCACGTAGAACAGCACGAAGGCGCCGGAGACGCCGAGCACGAGGCGCAGTTCACTGCCCATCGGCACGAAGCCGCCGACCGGTTCATCGAACCACATGATCTTGATGATGCGCAGGTAGTAATAGGCGCCCACCACGGAAGCCAGAACGCCGATGATCGCCAACGCGTAGAGGTGGGCGTTGATGGCGGCGAGGAAGACGTACCACTTCCCCCAGAACCCGGCGAGCGGCGGGATGCCGGCCAGCGAGAACATCAGGATGGTCAGGATGGTCGCCATGATCGGATTGGTCGACGACAGGCCGGCCAGATCGCTGATCCGCTCGACATTGCCTTCCTTGCGCCGCATGGCGAGGATGAAGGCGAAGGTGCCCAGAGTCATCACCAGATAGATCAGCATGTAGATGGCGACGCCGCGCACGCCGTCCTGGCTGTTGGCGGCAAGGCCGACCAGCGCATAGCCCATATGGCCGATGGACGAATAGGCCATCAGCCGCTTGATGTTGGTCTGGCCGATCGCGGCGAAGGCGCCGAGCACCATCGAGGCGATCGAGATGAAGACGATGATCTGCTGCCAGTCGGAAGCGATCGGCTTGAACGCGCCCATGGTGACGCGCACCAAGAGCGCCATTGCCGCCATCTTCGGCGCCGCCGCCAGGAATGCCGTCACCGGCGTCGGCGCACCTTCATAGACGTCGGGCGTCCACATATGGAACGGCACCGCCGAGATCTTGAAGGCAAGGCCTGCCAGCACGAAGACCAGGCCGAAGACGAGGCCGAGTTGACGCTCGCCGCTGCCCAGTGCGGTGGCGATCTCCTGGAAGCCGGTGTTGCCGGTGTAGCCATAGACCAGGCTGATGCCATAGAGCAGCATGCCTGACGACAGCGCGCCAAGGACGAAATACTTCAGGCCGGCTTCGGTCGAGCGCAGATTGTCGCGGTTGATCGCGGCCAGCACGTAGATCGCCAGCGACTGCAGTTCGAGGCCGAGATAGAGCCCGATCATGCTGTTTGCCGAGATCATCAGCATCATGCCGAGCGTGCACAGCAGGATCAGCACCGGATATTCGAACTTGTCGAAATGCTCGGCCTTGGCAAAGCGCACCGACATGACCAGCGTCACCGCCGAGCCGACCAGCGCCAGCACCTTCATGAAGCGAGCGAAGGAATCCTGGATGAAGGCGCCGCCATAGGCATTGCCCTGCCCGGTGGAGAAGATCATCCATCCGCCGGCAATCACCAGCACGATAACGGCAAGGCCGGTCACCAGGGTGCTGGTGTTTCCGCGCGAATAGGCGCCAACCATCAAGAGCACGAGGGCGCCGATGGCGAGGATGAGCTCTGGCGTCGAGAGCGACAGGCTGGAGATAAGGTCCGGCGTCATGGTTCGCAAAACCCCTGGTCAGTTCGCCGCCGCGGTCTGCGCGGTGCCGATGGATGCGGTGACATTGGTGACGAGCGCTTTGACCGATTGGGCCGTCGCGTCGAAGACGGGTGCCGGATAGACGCCGAAGAAGATGATCAGCACGACCAGCGGGTAGATGATCACCTTCTCGCGCAACGACAGGTCGAGCAGGCCCTTCAGGCTGTCCTTGGTCAGCGCGCCGAAGATGACCCGGCGGTAGAGCCAGAGCGCATAGGCGGCCGACAGGATGACGCCGGTGGCGGCGAAGAACGCCACCCAGGTGTTGACCTTGAACACGCCGAGCATGGTCAGGAACTCACCAACGAAGCCGCTGGTGCCGGGCAGGCCGACATTGGCCATGGTGAAGATCAGGAACACTGTGGCGTATTTCGGCATGTTGTTGACCAGGCCGCCATAGGCGTCGATCTCGCGTGTGTGCATGCGGTCATAGATGACGCCGACGCAGAGGAACAGCGCACCGGACACAAGGCCGTGGCTGAGCATCTGGAAGATCGAGCCCTGGATGCCTTCCTGGTTCATCGCGAAGATGCCCATGGTGACGAAGCCCATGTGCGCGACCGACGAATAGGCGATCAGCTTCTTCATGTCCGCCTGCATCAGCGCCACCAGCGAAGTGTAGATGATGGCGACGACGGAGAGCGTGAAGACCAGCGGCGCGAACATCTCGGACGCCAGCGGGAACATCGGCAGCGAGAAGCGCAGGAAGCCGTACCCGCCCATCTTCAGGAGGATGCCGGCCAGGATCACCGAACCCGCGGTTGGCGCCTCGACGTGTGCATCGGGCAGCCAGGTGTGCACCGGCCACATCGGCATCTTCACCGCGAAGGAGGCGAAGAAGGCCAGCCATAGCCATGTCTGCATGTTGGCCGGGAAGTTGTGCGTCAAAAGCGTCGGGATGTCGGTGGTGCCGGACTGGTAGAACATCGCCATGATGGCGAGCAGCATCAGCACCGAGCCGGCCAGCGTGTAGAGGAAGAACTTGAACGAGGCGTAGACGCGCCGCTTGCCGCCCCACACGCCGATGATGATGAACATCGGGATCAGGCCGGCTTCGAAGAAGACGTAGAACAGCACGATGTCAAGCGCGCAGAACACGCCGATCATCAGCGTTTCCAAGAGCAGGAAGGCGATCATGTAGGCCTTGACGCGCTTTTCGATCGATTCCCACGACGCCAGGATGCAGAGCGGCATCAGGAAGGTGGTGAGGATGACGAACAGCATGGAAATGCCGTCGACGCCCATATGGTAGGAGATGCCGGAGTCGAGCCAGGCAACCTTCTCGACGAACTGGAAGCCCGCCTGCGAATTGTCGAAGCCGGTCCAGATGAACAGCGAGATCAGAAAGGTGAAGGTCGTCGTCAACAGCGCGATGGCGCGGATGTTGCGGCGTGCGTTCTCGCTGTCATCGTTGATGAACAGGATAAGCAGCACACCAACCAGCGGCAGGAAGGTGACCAGCGACAGAATGGGCCAGGCGGTCATCAGAGCATCATCCAGGTGACGAGTGCGGCAACGCCGATCAGCATGGCGAAGGCATAGTGATAGAGGTAGCCGGTCTGCAGCTTGACGACCCGGTTGGTGACGTCGACGACGCGCGCTGAAATACCGTCGGGGCCGAGACCGTCGATGATGGTGCCGTCACCGGTCTTCCACAGGAAGGTACCGAGGCGCTTCGCCGGCCGCACGAACAGGAAGTCGTAGAGCTCGTCGAAATACCACTTGTTGAGCAGGAAGGCATAGAGCCCGCGATGCTGCGCAGCCAGGTTCACCGGCATTTCCGGCGAGCGGATGTAGAATTTCCAGGCCAGCGCGAAGCCGATGACCATGGCGATGAAGGGCGACAACTCGACCCACAGCGGCAGTTCATGGATCTCGTGCAGGATGTGGTTGTCCGGCAGCGTGAACAGCGACGCCTTCCAGAACTCGGCATAGCCCTCACCGATGAAGGCGCCGTGGAAGATGATGCCCGCGAACAATGCGCCAGCGGCCAGGATGAACAGCGGCACCAGCATGACCGGCGGCGATTCATGGACGTGATGCATGACGTCATGGCTCGCCCGCGGCTTGCCGTGGAAGGTCATGAAGATCAGGCGCCAGGAATAGAAGGAGGTGAAGCAGGCGGCGATGACCAGCAGTATGAAGGCAAGGCTAGCGACCGAATTGTGTCCGGCAAAGGCACTCTCGATGATCGCGTCCTTGGAGAAGAAGCCGGCGGTGCCAATGACCGTCACCGGAATGCCGACGCCGGTCAGCGCCAGCGTGCCGATCACCATCATCCAGTAGGTGGTGGGGATCAGCTTCCGCAGCCCGCCCATCTTGCGCATGTCCTGCTCGTCGGAGACGGCATGGATGACCGAGCCCGAGCCGAGGAACAGCAGCGCCTTGAAGAAAGCATGCGTGAACAGGTGGAAGATCGCGGCACCGTAGGCGCCGACGCCCAGCGCCACGAACATGTAACCGAGCTGTGAGCAGGTCGAATAGGCGATGACGCGCTTGATATCGTTCTGGACGAGGCCGACCGTCGCCGCGAAGAAGGCGGTGAAGGCGCCGATGAAGGTGACCACGGTCAGCGCCGAATGCGACAGTTCGAACAGCGGCGACAGGCGCGCCAGCATGAACACGCCGGCCGTCACCATGGTGGCGGCATGGATCAGCGCGGAAACCGGCGTCGGGCCTTCCATGGCGTCTGGCAGCCAGGTGTGCAGTGGCACCTGCGCGGACTTGCCCATGGCGCCCATGAACAGCAGCAGACACACGATGGTCATGGCCGCCTGCTTGTCCAGCGCATGGCCAAGGAAGGTCAGCACGGCGGCTCCTTGCGGTGCGCCTTCGGCCGGAATGTAGGTCGCCGCATTGGCGAAGATGGTGCCCAGATTGACCGAGCCGAACAGCACGAACACGCCGAAGATGCCGAGCGCGAAGCCGAAATCGCCGACACGGTTGACGACGAAGGCCTTGATGGCGGCGGCGTTAGCCGACGGCTTCTTGTACCAGAAGCCGATCAGCAGATAGGAAGCCAGGCCCACCCCTTCCCAACCGAAGAACATCTGCACGAGATTATCGGCCGTCACCAGCATCAGCATGGCGAAGGTGAACAGCGAAAGATAGGCGAAGAAACGCGGCCGGTTCGGATCGTGGTGCATGTAGCCGATCGAGTAGATGTGGACCAGCGCCGAGACAGTGTTGACCACCACCAGCATCACCACCGTCAGCGTGTCGATGCGCAGCGCCCAGGACGCCTCGAGCCCACCCGACTGGATCCAGCGCAGCACCGGCACAGTGAACACTTCGCCATGGCCGAAGCCGACGGCGAAGAAGGCGACCCATGACAGCACGGCCGATATCACCAGGAAGCCCGAGGTGATGTATTCGGATGCCTTGGCGCCGAGCGAATTGCCGAACAGGCCGACGATCAGGAAGCCAAGCAGGGGAAGGAAGACGATCGCTTGATACATAATAGCCCCGTCAACCCTTCATCATGTTCACGTCTTCGACCGCGATCGAGCCGCGGTTGCGGAAGAAGACGACGAGAATCGCCAGTCCGATGGCGGCCTCAGCCGCCGCGACCGTCAGCACGAACAGCGCGAACACCTGGCCGACCAGATCGCCGAGCACCGCCGAGAAGGCGACGAAATTGATGTTGACCGCCAGCAGGATCAGCTCGATCGACATCAGGATGACGATGATGTTCTTGCGGTTCAGGAAGATGCCGAACACGCCCAGCGTGAACAGGATCGCCGATACGGTGAGGTAGTGCGCGATGCCGACGACCATCTCAGAGTCCCTCGCCTGTCTTGACCTTGCGGATTTCCATTCCGGTGGCCGGCGTGCGGCCGACCTGGGCTGCGATCGACTGTCGCTTGACGCCCGGCTTGTGGCGCAGCGTCAGCACGATGGCGCCGATCATGGCCACCAGCAGGATGAGCCCCGAAACCTGGAAGTAGTAGAGGTAGTCCGTATAGAGGATGTCGCCGAGCGCCGCTGTGTTCGTGCGCGTCGCGAGATCCGGAATGGGCTTGGACACCGTCGCGGCGAGCTTCGGCGCGAATGTATAGCCCCCGAGCACGACGATCAGTTCCGCCGCCAGGATCAGCCCGACCAGCGCGCCGATCGGTGCGTATTGCAGGGCGCCCTCTTTCATTTCAGCGAAGTCGACGTCGAGCATCATGACGACGAACAGGAACAACACCATCACCGCGCCGACGTAGACGACGATCAGGATCAGCGCCAGGAACTCGGCCCCGGTCAGCATGAACAGGCCGGCGGCGTTGAAGAAGGTCAGGATCAGGAACAGCACCGAATGCACCGGGTTGCGCGATGAAATAACCATGAACGCCGACGCCACCGCGACAAAGGCGAAGAGGTAGAAAAAGGCCGCCTCTAGTCCACTCAGCATGGGGTTCCCCCGGGTTCCTGTCCGGACTGGCTCACGCCCTGTCCGTATCTATGGCTTCGTTCCGCCTCCGGTGCCGAAGCCGCGTTGTCCTAGCCCATGTTCCGATCGGGTTGAAAGGCCCGACCGAAAGAAACATGGGCAACTCTGTCGTTCCGAAGGATGATCTTGCCCGAAACGCCGGGATCATCCCCTCAGGCGAGGCCCCTCGCCCCGTCCAATTCAGCGATAGGGCGAGTCCAGCGCGATGTTGCGCGCCAGTTCGCGCTCCCACCGGTCGCCGTTCGCCAGCAGCCTGTCCTTGTCGTAGTAGAGTTCCTCGCGCGTCTCCGTCGCGAATTCGAAATTCGGCCCCTCGACGATGGCGTCGACCGGGCAGGCTTCCTGGCAGAAGCCGCAATAGATGCACTTCACCATATCGATGTCATAGCGCACGGTGCGGCGCGTGCCGTCATTGCGCCGCGGACCGGCTTCGATGGTGATGGCCTGCGCCGGGCAGATTGCCTCGCACAATTTGCAGGCGATGCAGCGTTCCTCGCCATTGGGATAGCGACGCAGCGCGTGCTCGCCACGGAAGCGCGGGCTGGTCGGCCCCTTCTCGTGCGGATAGTTGATCGTCTCCTTCGGCGCGAAGAACTGACGCATCGAGAGGAAGAAGGCGCTGACGAAATCCTGCAGCAGCAGCGATTTTGCGGCCTGGGAAAGAGCGGACATCACGCAAACCCCGTGATCTTGAGGAAGGCTGCGGTGGCGACCACCATGAACAGCGAGATCGGCAGGAACACCTTCCAGCCGAGACGCATCAGCTGGTCGTACCGGTAGCGCGGCACGAACGCCTTCACCATCGAGATGCCGAAGAACACGAAGCAGACCTTCAGCACGAACCAGATGACGCCGGGCACCCAGGTGAAGGGCGCGAAGTCGAACGGAGGCAGCCAGCCGCCAAGGAACAGGATGGTTGCCAGCGCGCACATCAGCACGATCGCGACATATTCGCCGAGGAAGAACAGCAGGAACGGGGTCGACGAATATTCGACCATGTGGCCGGCGACCAGTTCCGATTCGGCCTCGACAAGGTCGAAGGGCGGCCGGTTCGTCTCAGCCAGCGCCGAGATGAAGAAGATGATGAACATCGGGAACAGCGCCAGCCAGTTCCAGTCGAGGAAGGTGTTGGGCAACCCAAGCCGCGTGCCAATGCCATCATGCTGCGACAGCACGATATCGGTCAGGTTGAGCGAGCCGGCGGTGAGCAGCACCGTGACGATGACGAAGCCGATCGAGACTTCGTAGGACACCATCTGGGCCGCCGAACGCAGGGCGCCGAGGAACGGATATTTCGAGTTGGACGCCCAGCCGCCCATGATCACGCCATACACTTCGAGCGAGGAGATGGCGAAGACATAGAGGATGCCGACGTTGACGTTGGCGACGGCCCAGCCCTCGTTGACCGGAATGACCGCCCAGGCAGAGATCGCCAACACCGCCGACACCAGTGGCGCCAGCAGGAACACGCCCTTGTTGGCGCCTGACGGGATCACCGGCTCCTTGAACACAAACTTCAACAGGTCAGCGAAGGCCTGCAGCGTGCCCCAGGGTCCAACCACGTTCGGGCCACGGCGCAACTGCACCGCCGCCCAGATCTTGCGGTCGGCATAGAGGATATAGGCCACGAAGATCAGCAGCACGACGATCAGCACGACCGACTTCAGAAGAATGATCAGCGCCGGCAGCACGTAGAAGGAGAAGAAGGTTTCCATGCTTATTCCGCCGCCTGCTTGAAGCCGCTCTTGGCCAGTGCCGAGCATTCCGCCATGACAGCGGACGCCCGCGCTATCGGGTTGGTCAGGTAGAAGTCTTTCACCGGCGAGGTGAACGTGCCCTTGTTCAGCCTGCCGCCGAGCTTCGCCACGTTGGCGATATCATCGGCATTGCCGGCCGCGACCTGATCGATGCGGGCAAGATGCGGGTATTCGCCATAGAGTTTCGCGCGCAGCTGCGGCAGCGAATCGAAGGGCAGCTTCTTGCCCAGCACATCCGACAGCGCTCTCAGAATCGCCCAATCCTCGCGTGCGTCGCCCGGCGCGAAACCAGCGCGGTTGGTCTGCTGCACACGGCCTTCCGTGTTGACATAGGTGCCCGACTTTTCGGTGTAGGCAGCCGCCGGCAGGATGACATTGGCGCGGTGCGCGCCCTGGTCACCATG
Source organism: Mesorhizobium shangrilense (assembly GCF_040537815.1). NCBI lineage: Bacteria > Pseudomonadati > Pseudomonadota > Alphaproteobacteria > Hyphomicrobiales > Phyllobacteriaceae > Mesorhizobium > Mesorhizobium shangrilense. The sequence goes on along the minus strand of NZ_JBEWSZ010000001.1, from coordinate 843,701 downwards.
TGTGCCGATATAGACGACGAACGCGCCGCCGGTCTTGGCCATGTCGATCTCGTCGGCGCCGAGCAGGAACAGGACTTCCGTCTCGCCAAGCATGCCCGCGACATCCTTGCCGCCCTCGCCCGGCACGAAGCCGACATCGAGGCCTCCGACGCGCCCAGCCGCATTGTGCAGCACCGCAAAGCCGTTCCAGTCGGCACGGGAAGCATTGACGGCCGCGGCGAGTTTCGCTGCCTGGCCCAGCACAGCCGCGCCATCGGCACGCGCCAGCGCGCCCTGGCCGACGATGATCAGCGGATGCGTTGCCTTCTTCAGAACCTCAAAGAACTTGCCGTTGCCATCAGCCAGATCCTTCAGCGAATCCGGCCCGGCGCCCAGCTGTTCGTAATCGTAGCGCGTGTCGCCGATCTCGCCGATGACGCCGACCGGCAGATTGCCGATCCGCCAGCGCTTGCGGATACGGGCATTGAGCACCGAGGCCTCAAAACGCGGGTTGGCGCCGATGATCAGCACTGCGTCGGCCTGTTCGATACCCTCGATGGTCGGATTGAAGATGTAGCTGGCCCGGCCGAGTGACGGATCAAGCGCGGCGCCATCCTGGCGGCAGTCGACATTCTTCGAGCCGAGCGAGGCCATCAGCAGCTTCAACGCATAGATTTCCTCGACGGCGGCGAGATCGCCGGCAATGGCGCCGATCTTGTCGGGTGCTGCCTTCGACACCGCATCCTTGATCGCGGCGAACGCGTCGGCCCAGCTCGCCGGAACCAGCTTGCCGTCCTTGCGCACATACGGACGGTCGAGGCGTTGCGTGCGCAATCCGTCCCAGATGAAGCGGGTCTTGTCGGAGATCCACTCCTCGTTCACCTGCTCGTTGACGCGCGGCAGGATGCGCATCACTTCGCGACCACGGCTGTCAATGCGGATCGCCGAGCCGACAGCGTCCATCACGTCGATGGATTCGGTCTTGGTCAGTTCCCACGGCCGCGCCTGGAAGGCGAAGGGCTTGGAGGTCAGCGCGCCGACCGGGCAGAGATCGATGACATTGCCCTGCAGTTCGGAGGTCATCGCGCTTTCGAGATAAGTGGTGATCTCGGCATCCTCGCCACGGCCGATCAGGCCGAGTTCGGAAATGCCGGCGACTTCGGTGGTGAAGCGGACGCAGCGCGTGCAGTGGATGCAGCGGTTCATCACCGTCTTGACCAGCGGGCCGATATACTTGTCTTCAACCGCGCGCTTGTTCTCGTGATAGCGCGAGGAATCGACGCCGAACGCCATCGCCTGGTCCTGCAGGTCGCATTCGCCGCCCTGGTCGCAGATAGGGCAATCCAGCGGATGGTTGATCAGCAGGAATTCCATCACGCCTTCGCGGGCCTTCTTGACCATCGGCGTGTTGGTGAAGATTTCCGGCGGCTCGCCGTTCGGGCCAGGACGCAGGTCGCGCACGCCCATGGCGCAGGATGCCTGCGGCTTGGGCGGCCCGCCCTTCACCTCGATCAGGCACATGCGGCAATTGCCGGCGATCGACAGCCGCTCATGGAAGCAGAAGCGCGGCACTTCCGCGCCCGCGTCCTCAGCCGCCTGCAGCAGCGTATAGTGGTCGGGTACAGTGATTTCTTTCCCGTCGACCTTGAGCTTTGCCATCAATTGCCCCCGGCGGTTTTCGCCGTCTCATATGCTTTCAACAGATCGCCGAGACTGATGCCGTTGATCATCATCCCGGCGACCTCAGCGTTTTCTATCTTCACGTTGCTCATGTTCACATTGGTGAAATGCGCGTTCGAGAGGTTCACGTCTTCCACCTTGGCGTTGCTCAGGTTGGCGCGCAGGATGGTGGACACCGACAGGTTCACATTGTGAAACCGCGTGTTCGACATGTTCACGTCGTCAAAGCTCGAATTGCTGACGATCGCACTGCGCACGTCGAGAACATCGCGTCTGTCGTGAAGCTCCATCCCCAGCCCCTACCTCTTGGCCTTGGTAGCCAGCACAAGTGCTGCCGCCTGCCGGGTCCAGTCGTCACGGCCGATGCGTCCCTTGAGCGACAGGTAATCATCGACCCAGGCGATCTCTTCCGGCGTCCAGGCGGCGATCTGGCCAAACGTCCAGATCCCCAGCCCGTTGAGCACCTTCTCCAGCTTCGGCCCGACACCCGAAATCCTCTTCAGGTCTTCCGACAGCGCCGGACGGTCCATCGACTTGGGTTGGCGAAAATCCTCAGGCAGCAAGCCGGTCGGCGCATTGTCAACGGCTGCCGGTGTCGCCTCGGCAGCGTCCCGTACATCGTCCACGGCGGGCGTGGCGATGTCGGTCACGTCTCGTGCAAAGGATTGCGCCTCGGCGATCAAGGTGATGGTGGCCGCGCGCGCCTTGATGGACGAGCTGTCGTCGATATCGGAAAAGCGCCCCGTCGCTGCCTCGAAATCATCGATGATCGGCTGCAGCAGCCTTTGCGAGGCTTCGGCAGCACCCGAAAGCGCGCCCAGCCACACGCCGAAGGCGTGGTTGGCCAGCCCGATGCCCAGCGCCGACATCGCCGCCGCGCCCGCGACAGGGTGCGCGAAAAGGTTGACGGCGCTGGCCATCTCCTTCGGCATCATCCTGGTCAGGTCCTGGTTCATCTTCTCGAGCTGGTCCAAATTGGGCATCAGTGGGTAGGGTGTCGAATACGGCGCCATAGATATCTCCTGGTCGATTCTTCGTTTCGCCCCGCCCCGTTTATTCGCTTCGGGCTTTCGCCCATTCACAAATTCTTCTATTCCGCCGCCACCATCACCGGCTCGGCCCGGTGCGCGTTGCGCGAAAACTCGTCGATGCGCCGCTCCACCTCGCCGCGGAAATGCCGCATCAGGCCCTGGATCGGCCATGCCGCCGCGTCGCCCAGCGCGCAGATCGTGTGGCCTTCGACCTGCTTGGTCACGTCGAGCAGCATGTCGATCTCGCGCTTCTGCGCCTCGCCGCGCACCAGCCGCTCCATCACCCGCCACATCCAGCCCGTGCCTTCGCGGCACGGCGTGCACTGGCCGCAGCTCTCATGCTTGTAGAAATAAGAGAGCCGCGCGATCGCCTTCACGATATCGGTCGACTTGTCCATGACGATGACAGCCGCGGTGCCCAAGCCCGACTTCAGGTCGCGCAGCGCGTCGAAATCCATCGGCGCGTCGATGATCTGCGCGGCCGGCACCAACGGCACCGAAGCGCCGCCCGGAATGACCGCCAGCAGATTGTCCCAGCCGCCACGAATGCCGCCGCAATGCGTCTCGATCAGCTCACGGAACGGGATCGACATCGCTTCTTCGACGGTACACGGATTGTTGACGTGGCCGGAGATGCAGAACAGCTTGGTGCCGACATTGTTGGGCCGGCCAAAGGACGAGAACCAGGCCGCGCCCCGACGCAGGATGGTCGGCGCAACCGCGATCGATTCGACATTGTTGACGGTCGTCGGGCAGCCATAGAGGCCAACATTGGCCGGGAATGGCGGCTTCAGCCGCGGCTGGCCCTTCTTGCCTTCGAGGCTTTCGAGCAGCGCCGTTTCCTCGCCGCAGATATAGGCGCCGGCGCCGTGGTGCATGTAGACATCGAAATCGTAGCCGGACGTGTTGCCCTTGCCGATCAGTTTGGCCTCATAGGCCTCGTCGATGGCGCGCTGCAGCGCCTCGCGCTCGCGGATGAACTCGCCGCGCACATAGATGTAGGCGGCGACCGCCCCCATGGCGAAGCCAGCAATCAGGCAGCCCTCGACCAGCGTGTGCGGGTCGTTGCGCAGGATGTCGCGGTCCTTGCAGGTGCCGGGCTCAGATTCGTCGGCGTTGACGACCAGATAGCTTGGGCGGCCGTCGCTCTGCTTGGGCATGAACGACCATTTCAGGCCCGTCGGGAAGCCGGCGCCGCCACGACCACGCAGGCCTGACGCCTTCATCTCGTTGACGATCCAGTCGCGCCCCTTGGCGACGATGCCGGGTGTGCCGTCCCAGGCGCCGCGCGACATCGCGCCGGCCAGCGACTTGTCGAAGAGGCCGTAGATGTTGTTGAAGATACGGTCTTTGTCCTGAAGCATTTTTCGTCCCTCAGACCGGCTTCTTGCCGAAGACGCGGATGTATTCGGCGACGCCACCCTTGGCGAGCGCCTTGGCCTGCTTGACCCAGTCGTCGCGGTCGATGCGGCCGTGGAAGCTCAGATAGCCATCAACCCACTCGCGCTCGGCCTTCTTCCACGACGCGACCTGCGCGAAGGTGAAGATGCCCAGTGAATGCAGGATGCCCTCGATCTTCGGGCCGACGCCCGAGATCAGCTTGAGATCGTCGACCAGCGCTGGCCTGTCGATGCCGGCCGGGCGGTTCTTGTCCTCCAGCGACGGCTTTGCTGGCTTGGCCTCGGCTTTCACGGCTGGCGCCTGCGCTACCGGAGCAGCCGGTGCTTGTGCCGGAGCAGCTGGCGCGGTTGCCGCTGGAGCGGCGACAGCGGCTGGCGCCGCTTCCTTGGCGGCCTTGGAAGCAGCCTTTGCTTCCCTGTCGCGGGTCGACTTGAGGATCGCCTTTTCGTTGGTCAGCGTCGTCAGGCCGGAGGCCGGCTCCGAGCCGGTGCGGCCGTTCTGCGGCCCCGGCATCACCGAGGCGCCCTTGCCCGCATCATAAAGATCGATGATCTCGGCAAGCCGCTCCGGCGTCAGGTCCTCGAAAGTGTCCTTGAAGACCATGACCATCGGCGCGTTGACGCAGGCACCCAGGCATTCGACCTCTTCCCACGACAAAGTGCCCTTGTCGTTGGTGTGGAACTGGTCGTGATGGATCTTGGAGCGGCACACGTCCATCAGCGCTTCCGAGCCGCGCAGCATGCAGGGCGTGGTGCCGCAGACCTGGATGTGGGCACGCGTGCCGACCGGGTTCAGCTGGTACTGCGTGTAGAAGGTCGCGACCTCGAGTCCGCGGATGCGGGGCATGCCGAGCATGTCGGAAATCGTCTCGATCGCCGCCTTCGTCACCCAGCCTTCCTGTTCCTGCGCAATCATCAGCAGCGGGATGATCGCGGACTGTTCGCGGCCCTTCGGATACTTCTTGATCCATTGCTTCGCCGCTGCGGCGTTCGCCCGGTTGAAGGCGAAGGATGCTGGCTGGACGCTGGCTTCTGCGAGACGGCGGACTGACATTTAGCGATCGACCTCACCAAACACGATGTCGAGGGAGCCGAGAACGGCGGTGACGTCGGCCAGCATGTGGCCACGGCACAGGAAATCCATGGCCTGGAGATGCGCGAAACCGGGCGCGCGCAGCTTGCAGCGATAGGGCTTGTTGGAGCCGTCGGAGACCAGATAGACGCCGAACTCGCCCTTCGGCGCCTCGACGGCCGCATAGACCTCGCCGGCCGGCACGCGGTAACCCTCGGTGTAGAGCTTGAAATGGTGGATGAGCGCTTCCATCGAGCGCTTCATCGCCTGGCGCTTCGGCGGCACGATCTTGCCGTCGAGGGTCGAAACCGGTCCGGTGAGTTCCTTGCCGAGCAGCAGATCGACGCACTGGCGCATGATCTTGGCCGACTGGCGCATCTCTTCCATGCGCAACAGGTAGCGGTCGAAACAGTCGCCATTCTTGCCGATCGGAATGTCGAAATCCATCTCGGCATAGCATTCGTAGGGCTGCGACTTGCGCAGGTCCCAGGCAGCACCCGAGCCGCGCACCATGACGCCCGAAAAGCCCCAGGCCCAGGCATCGGCCAGCGAAACAATGCCGATGTCGACATTGCGCTGCTTGAAGATGCGGTTGCCGGTCAGCAGCGCATCGAGGTCATCGATCGATTTCAGAAATGGATCGATCCACTTGCCGATGTCCTCGACCAACTTCTGCGGCAGGTCCTGATGAACGCCACCGGGACGGAAATAGGCGGCATGCATGCGCGAGCCGGAAGCCCGCTCGTAGAATACCATCAGCTTTTCGCGTTCGACGAAACCCCACAGCGGCGGCGTCAGCGCGCCGACGTCCATCGCCTGCGTCGTCACATTCAGGATGTGCGACATGATGCGTCCCATCTCTGAATAGAGCACGCGGATGAGCTGGCCGCGCTTCGGCACCTCGATGCCGAGCAGCCGTTCGACCGCAAGCGCGAAAGCATGCTCCTGGTTCATCGGCGCGCAATAGTCGAGCCGGTCGAGATAAGGCACCGCCTGCAGATAGGTCTTGGCCTCGATCAGCTTTTCGGTGCCGCGATGCAGCAGTCCGATATGCGGGTCGACGCGATCGACCACCTCGCCGTCCAACTCCAGCACAAGGCGCAGAACGCCGTGCGCTGCCGGATGCTGCGGGCCGAAATTGATGTTGAAATTGCGGACGGAGGTCTCAGCCATTGTGGCGCCTCAATTCGTCTTGGCTTTTTCGTCGCCCGGCAGGACGTAATCAGTCCCTTCCCATGGCGAGAGAAAATCGAAATTGCGGAATTCCTGCTTCAATTCCACCGGCTCGTAGATGACGCGCTTGGCTTCGTCGTCGTAGCGCACCTCGACGAAGCCGGTCAGCGGAAAATCCTTGCGCAGCGGATGGCCTTCGAAACCGTAGTCGGTCAGCAGGCGGCGCAGGTCCGGGTGCCCCGAGAACAGCACGCCATAGAGATCGTAGGTCTCGCGCTCGAACCAGTCGGCGCCGGGATAAACGCCGGTAATTGAAGGCACCATCGTCTCTTCGTCGGCCTGCACCTTGATGCGGATGCGGACGTTCTGCTTCGGCGACAGGAGATGATAGACGACATCGAAGCGCCTGGCGCGCGACGGATAGTCGGCGCCGCAGACATCGATAATCGAGATGAACTGGCAGCGTGCGTCGTCACGCAGGAAGGTCACCACTTCGATGATAGCATTCGGCTCGACATGCAAGGTGAGTTCGCCATAGGCGAGCACCGCGTCCGAGACGCGGCCGCTCAGTTTCTCGCCGAGATAAGTCGACAGTTCGCTTAAGGATGCGGCCATGGATTTACCGTTCGATCGTGCCGGTGCGGCGAATCTTCTTCTGCAGCAGAAGAATGCCGTAGAGCAGCGCCTCGGCGCTCGGCGGACAGCCGGGCACATAGATGTCAACCGGCACGACGCGATCGCAGCCGCGCACCACCGAATAGGAATAGTGATAGTAGCCGCCGCCATTGGCGCACGAGCCCATCGAGATGACGTAGCGCGGCTCCGGCATCTGGTCATAGACCTTGCGCAGCGCGGGCGCCATCTTGTTGGTCAGCGTACCCGCCACGATCATGATGTCGGACTGGCGCGGAGACGCGCGCGGCGCGACGCCGAAGCGCTCCGAGTCATAGCGCGGCATCGAGGTGTGGATCATCTCGACCGCGCAGCAGGCGAGGCCGAAGGTCATGAACATCAGCGAGCCGCTGCGTGCCCAGGTGATCAGCGCTTCCGTCGAGGTGACGAGAAAACCCTTGTCGGCCAACTCATTGTTGATTTCGAGGAAGAAGGGATCGTCCTCCCCCACCGGCCTGCCGGTGTTGGGATCGATGAGACCCTTGGGCTTCGGCGCGACGAGCGTGCCGGAACTGTCGCTCAATCCCATTCCAGCGCTCCTTTTTTCCATTCATAGGCAAAGCCGATGGTCAGCACCGCCAGGAAGACCATCATCGACCAGAAGCCGAGCATGCCGATCTTCGAGAAAGACACCGCCCATGGGAACAGGAAGGCAACTTCCAGATCGAAGATGATGAACAGGATCGACACCAGGTAGAAGCGGATGTCGAATTTCATGCGGGCGTCGTCGAACGAGTTGAAACCGCACTCGTAAGCGGAAAGCTTTTCGGGATCGGGGTTGCGGTAGGCCACCAGGAAGGGCGCCGCCAGCAGCGCAAGGCCGACCACAAGTGCCACGCCGATGAACAGGACGATGGGCAGGTATGAACCTAGAAGTGCGTTCATGCTCGGCTTTCCGTTGGCGCCAATCCACTTTGATTACAGCACCAGACCCACTTGCGGAAGCGTGACAGTTTAACCGCTGAACCGTTTTAGGGGCTCTATGCTGCAACGCGGCGAGGGTTAGCGCAGCGCTTTCGGCGAAGCAAGTCAAACCTTGTTCAAAACACCGACCTGGACGGCATATACGGGGAAACTGGTCCGATACGCTCCTGTTTGATTTCCTTCACTTTTTACTCCACTTTTCTCTCCTGACATATATCCCGCCAAAACCCTGCTAGCATTCCGCGGAATCACGATCTTACTCCATCCCGAACCCCCATCAGAGTCGCACCCGCATGAAGGAAAAAATCTCGCTTCCCATGGCCCGGCGCATCGCTCTTGCCGCCCAGGGTTTCATGGACGCCAGACCGGCCGGCACGCCCGATCGACGCCATCTCGGTCGCGTGCTCGCCCGTACCGGCCTGCTGCAGATCGATTCCGTCAGCGCGGTGGTGCGCGCTCATTATATGCCGCTCTATTCGCGGCTTGGCCCCTACCCGCTCGCTTTGCTCGACAACGCCGCGGTGACGCGCAAGCGCACGGTGTTCGAATACTGGGCCCACGAAGCCTCCTTCCTGCCGGTCGAAACCTACCCGCTGATGCGCTGGCGGATGGAACGGGCCGAGCGTGGCGATGAAATGTATACCGGGCTGGCCAAATGGGGGCGTGAACATGCCGCCTATGTCGAAGAGATCTACCGGCACGTCGTTGATCGGGGCCCGATCGCGGCTTCCGCGCTGGAAGGTCAGAAAGGCTCGGGCGGCTGGTGGGGCTGGAGCCATGCCAAGCACGCCTTCGAATGGCTGTTCTGGGCCGGGCGCATCACCACGGCGCACCGTCGCGGTTTCGAGCGATTCTACGATCTGCCAGAGCGCGTACTGCCGCAGGCGATCCTAGATCTGCCGGTGCCCGCCGCCGAGGACGCGCACCGCGAATTGCTGCGAATCTCCGCCCGCGCCCACGGCGTGGCGACGGCCGGCGACCTGCGCGACTATTTCCGCCTCTCCCCCGCCGACATGAAGGGGCGGCTCGAGGAACTGATCGATCTCGGCGAGTTGATGCCGGTGCGCGTCGAGGGCTGGGACAAGCCGGCTTACCTTCACAAGGACGCGCGCCTGCCACGAAAAATCGAGGCCCGCGCCCTGCTGGCGCCTTTCGATCCGGTCGTCTTCGAACGATCGCGCTCGGAGCGCCTGTTCGATTTCCGCTACCGCATCGAGATCTATACGCCGGCTGACAAGCGGCAATACGGCTATTACGTCCTGCCGTTCCTGCTCGGTGACAGGATCGTCGCGCGCGTCGACCTCAAGGCCGACCGCCCGGCGAGCGTGCTGCGCGTCCATGCCGCCTATGCCGAACCCGGCGCGCCGCCTGAAACCGCCGCCCAGCTCTTCGAGGAATTGAAGCAGATGCAAGGCTGGCTCGGGCTTGAACGCATTGAAGTGACGCCGGCTGGTGATCTGGGTCCGGCGCTGGCCGACATCGCCGTGTCGTAAGCTCGCGTTGACACCGCTGCCCGCAAAAGCCTAAATCCGCTCCAGACGGTCTCTTCTCTTCAAAGGGAGGAGCCAAGAGGGAATGCGGTGCGGGATCGAAAATCCCAAATCCGCGGCTGTCCCCGCAACTGTAAGCGACGAGCCGAAGCCGAAAACCACTGGGATGTTCCCGGGAAGGCGGCTACCCAAGGCGATGACCCGCGAGCCAGGAGACCTGCCGTCTGCGACAAGAAGAATCCGATCGCCCGGCGGGTTTCCGGGCAAGGAGCAAGATTTGGATCACGACAGCAGTCTTTCGGCTGGAAGAGCGGATTTTTCATCCGGCCATGACAATGCCCTCGAAAAGGTCACCGTCATCGTCTGCGCATCATGCCGCGACGAAACCGGCTCCGACGCCCATCCCCGCGCCGGCGAACTGCTGGCCGAAGATACGCGCCGCGCCGCATCCGGCGAAGATATCCGCATCCGCAGCGTCGAATGTCTCGGTAACTGCAAGCGCCGGCTCAGCGCGGCCATCCTGCGCGATGGCTGCTGGAGCTACGTCTTCGGCGACCTGACCGCGACCAGCGGCGCCGATCTGGTCACCGGCGCAAAACTCTTCGCCACCTCGACCGATGGCCTCATTCCGTGGCGTGGCCGTCCCGATAGCCTCAAGCGCGGCCTTGTTGCCCGCATCCCTCCCCTCGACATGTTGAAGGACTGACCATGACCGCTTCCGTCTCTCGTGTTCCCTGCACCGTCATCACCGGCTTCCTCGGCGCCGGCAAGACGACGCTGGTCCGCCATCTCCTGGAAAACGCCGGCGGCAAGCGTATTGCGATCATCGTCAACGAATTCGGCGACATCGGCATCGACGGCGAAATCCTCAAGGGCTGCGGCATCGACACCTGCCCGGAGGAAAACATCGTCGAACTGGCCAATGGCTGCATCTGCTGCACCGTCGCCGACGACTTCGTGCCGGCGCTCGACCAGATCCTGTCGCTGACGCCAAAGGTCGACCACATACTTATAGAGACGTCGGGCCTCGCTCTGCCCAAGCCGCTGGTTCAGGCCTTTCAGTGGCCGACAGTGAAGAGCCGGGTAACGGTCGATGGCGTTATCGCCGTGGTGGACGGCCCGGCGCTGGCCGAAGGCCGTGTTGCCAACGATATGGAAGCCCTGCAGGCGCAGCGCGTTGAGGACGAGACGCTCGACCACGACGATCCGGTCGAGGAAGTGTTCGAGGACCAGATCGCTTGCGCCGACCTGATCATCCTGTCGAAGAGCGACCTGATGGACGCCGCCGGTTCGGCCCGCGCCAACGCCATCATCAACGAACACTCCGCCCGTGCCGTGAAGATCGTGCCGACGTCTCACGGCAAGGTCGATCCCTCCGTGCTGCTTGGGCTTGGTCTCGCCGTCGAGGACGACATCGAGAACCGCAAATCCCATCATGACGGCGCATTCGACCACGAGCATGACGACTTCGACACGTTCATTGTCGACATTGCCTCGATCGCCAATCCCGACGAACTGGCAAAGCGCGTCGCCACCGTAGCCGAAGAAGAGAACGTGCTGCGCGTGAAGGGCTTCGTGGAGGTCGGCGGCAAGCCGATGCGGCTTTTGCTGCAGGCCGTCGGCCCGCGCGTCAACCATTACTACGACCGCGCCTGGACCCCCGAGGACGACCGTCGTTCGCGTCTCGTCGTCATTGGCCTCAAGGGGCTGAACCGTCCGGCGATCGAGCGTATACTCGCCGGCTGATTTTCAGACACGGGCCGCGATGCACATCCTCACCACGACATCCGCCTCGCTCGACGATCTCGCCGAGCCCGTCGATCTGCGGCAGACGCCGGCGGATATCGTGGCCCTGTCCTTCACCGACAGCGATCTCGCCGGACTGGCGGCGGCCTGGAAAGCCGATGCCGGCCGCCTGCCCTCGATGCGGCTGGCGGCGCTGCGTGACCTGCGCCATCCCATGTCCGTCGACCTCTGGGTCGACAGCGTCGCCCGCCATGCCAAGATCATCCTGGTGCGCATCCTCGGCGGCTACGACTGGTGGCGCTACGGCTGCGACCAGCTTGCCTCGACCGCCCGCGCACGCGGCATAAAACTGGCGCTGCTGCCCGGCGAATGCCGCGACGAGGATCTGCGCCTGATCGAAGCCTCGACGCTGCCGCGCGAGGAGCTCGACGGCCTGCTCGACTATTTTCGCGAGGGTGGCCCGGCGAATATGAGCGCGCTGGTGCGGCGACTGGCTGGGTTGGCAGGGTTGCAGGCAGAAGTTGTCGAGCCAGTCACAGTCCCCAAAGCCGGCTACTACGAACCGGATCGCGGTGTGGTTCCCCTCCCCCTCGAGGGGAGGGTCCAGCCGCAGGCCGGGGGTGGGGTCGCTGCGGCAGTGCGCCGACTTCAAGATAAGCCGAGCCCGGTCGCATCGACCCCACCCGACCCTGCCGGCCACCCTTCCCTCGAGGGGGAGGGAAAGGTCGTGCCTATCCTGTTCTACCGATCAATGCTGCTGGCCGCTGATGTCGCACCGATCGACGCTCTATTTGAAGCGCTCAGCCAGCGCGGCATGCTCCCGGTCCCCATTTTCGTCTCCAGCCTGAAAGACCCAACGTCACTCGCCTTCGTCGAGACCGCGTTTGCCGCGCTAAAGCCGGCCGCCATCATAACCGCGACCGCTTTCGCCTCCGGTGCTGAACCCGGCGTCGAAACCCTGTTCGACCGTGCCGGCGTGCCGGTCTTCCAGGTCATCGTCGCCACGACCCGCCGCGACGTTTGGGAAAACAACCAGCGCGGCCTGGCGCCCGCCGATCTCGCCATGCATGTCGTGCTGCCCGAGCTCGACGGCCGTATCCTCGCAGGCGCGATTTCCTTCAAGGACGAAAGCGATGTCGATCCGGCACTTGGCCATCGCGCATTTGCCAACCGGCCTGAATCCGACCGCGTGGCGCAGGTGGCGAGCCGTATCGAGGCTTTCATCCGCTTGCAGCGCGCGTCATGTGCCGAGCGTAAACTCGCCATCCTGATCCCCGACTACCCGAGCGCACCCGGCCGCACCGGCTATGCCGTCGGCCTCGACGTGCCCTCCAGCGTACTCGCCATGCTGCATGACCTGAAGGAACAGGGTTATGTGGTTGATGGGATTCCGCAAACGCCGCGTGAATTGCTGGATCTGCTGGAAGCGGGTGAGCACGGGTTGGCCTTGCAGGATTACCTATCCTTCTCGGCTGGATTGCCGACAGCAGCAATTGCTGCTGTCGAAGGCGCTTGGGGCACGGCTGAAGATGAGACAGGTTTGTGCGAGGCACCCCCCTCTGTCCTGCCGGACATCTCCCCCTCAAGGGGGGAGATTACGCTCTCATCTCCGCCTTCGCTCGTCGTCAGCATCGCAGAAGCGGACGGAGCGCCGAAGCTGCCGATCTCCCCCCTTGAGGGGGAGATGTCCGGCAGGACAGAGGGGGGTGTTCAAGCGCCGGCCACCGCAAGCTTCCCCTTCCGCGCCGCCACATTCGGCAACGTCACCGTGGCCCTCGCTCCCGATCGCGGCCGCTCAGCCGACCGCCGCGCGGACTACCACGACCCGACGCTCCCCCCGCGCCATGCCCTGCTCGCCTTCGGCCTATGGTTGCGCAAATCGCTCGGCGTCCACGCCCTCATCCATGTCGGCGCGCATGGCACGCTGGAATGGCTGCCCGGCAAAACCGTCGCGCTGTCGGAAAACTGCTTTCCCGAAATCGTCACCGGTGCCCTGCCCGTCATCTATCCCTTCATCGTCTCCAACCCCGGCGAGGCGGCACAAGCCAAGCGGCGCATCGCCGCCGTCACGCTCGGCCATTTGCCGCCACCTCTCACCGGCGCCGGCCTCGACGAAAACCAGCACCAGCTCGAACGCCTGGTCGACGAATATGCCCAGGCCGACGGCCTAGACCGCCGCCGCCGCGACCGCTTGGCAAAACTGATCGTCGATACCGCCCAAAAGACCGGCCTCGCCTCCGAAGCCGGCGTCGCCAAGACGGACGCACCGGACGAAGCGTTGCGCCGCATCGATGCCTGGCTCTGCGATCTCAAGGATTTCGCCATCAAGGACGGGCTGCATATCTATGGCCGCGCGCCGGAGGGTGAACTCGACGCGATGCGTCAGGAGAGCGCAAGGGCCGAGAAGACAGCGCTGCTCGCCGCTCTCGATGGCCGCCATGTCAAGGCAGGTCCGGCCGGCGCGCCAGCGCGTGGACGCAGCGACGTGCTGCCCACCGGCCGCAACCTGTTTACATCGGACCCGCGCACCATGCCGACGCCGACGGCCTATGACCTGGGCAAGGCGGCGGCGGAGGAAGTGGTGCGCGGCTACATGCAATCGCATGGCGACTGGCCACGCTCGCTGGTCATCGATCTCTGGGGCTCGGCCTCGCTGCGCACCGGCGGCGAGGAGATCGCACAAGGCCTGGCGCTGATGGGTTGCCGGCCGCAATGGGATTCCGCGACTGGCCGCATCACCGGCATCGAGGTGCTGCCGCCGGCCACGCTCGGCCGCCCGCGCGTCGATGTCACATGGCGCATTTCCGGCCTGTTCCGTGACATGTTCCCGACGCAGATCGCGCTGATCGATGCCGCTGCCAACGCCGTTGCCGGGCGCGACGAAGAGGATTCGGAAAACCCGCTCGCGGCAAGGAGCCGTGCGGACGGCAAGATCACCCCACGCATTTTTGGCACATCACCAGGCACCTATGGCGCCGGCGTCGAGGATCTTTTGTCCAGCGGCGATTGGGCCGCGCGCGAAGAAATCGGCCGCGCCTATCTCGACGCCACCTCGCATGCCTATGGCGGCGCTGATGGCGAAGGTGTCTCCTCGCCAGGCGCCTTTGAAACCCGTATCGCCGAAGCCGATCTTCTCGTCCATACCGGCGACGATCCCGGCCGCGATATCCTGGAGGGTTCCGCTGACGTCGCCTTTATCGGCGGTTTTTCGGCGGCGCTCGCGGCACTGGGCAGGAACGCCGATGTCATCGTGCTCGACACCACCGATCCGCAAAAGCCGAAGCCGCGCTCGGTTGGTGAGGCCGTATCGCGGGTGGTGCGCGCCCGCGCGGTCAATCCCCGTTTCATCGCCGGGCAGATGCGCCACGGCCCGCGCGGCGCCTCGGAATTCGCTGAGACGGTCGACCGTCTCGTCGGCTTCGCCGAAACCACCCACGCTATATCGGGTGCGCTGATCGAGGCGGTGCATGATGCCTATGTCGGCGATCCCCTGGTTCGCGCCTTCATCCTGCGCGAGAATCCGGCGGCCGCGAAAGTCATCGCCGAGCGTTTCCTTTCGGCGCGCCGGCGTGGTCTGTGGCACCCCTTGCGCAATTCCATCGATGACGATCTCACGGCATTGATCACCGAGGCCCAGGCGCTCGGGGTGGCGGCATGAACGCCTTCTCGCGCCGGGGCGCCTGTCCCGCACTGTCCGCGCCGATGCAGACCGGCGATGGCCTTTTGGTGCGGCTCAACCCTGTCGCTGGAGGATTATCGCCGAAGCTGTTGATAGGACTCGCTGAATCCGCCCTGCGCCATGGCAACGGCATCATGGAGGTCACCGCGCGCGGCAGCCTGCAGACACGCGGCCTGACGTCGGCAAGCGCGCCTTTGCTGGCGGCGGAGGTCGATGCACTGGGCATCGCGGTGCGCACCGGCGTGCCCGTCGAGACCGGGGCACTGGCAGGTATCGATCCACGGGAAATCGCCGATCCGCGCCCGCTGGCTGAACGGATCAGGGCGGCGGTTGAAGACGCCGGGCTGACGCAGCGGTTGGGGCCGAAGGTTTCGGTCGTCGTCGACGGCGGCGGGCAACTGACGCTGGATGCGGTCACGGCCGATGTGCGGCTGGTGGCAACGCGGATCGATGGCGAGATTCGCTGGCAGGTGTCTGCCGCGGGTGACGGACAAAATGCGAGGCCACTCGTCCTTGCCGATGAAAGTGCAGCCCGCGACATCACCGTCGCTTCTCTCAGAATGATCGCCGAAAAAGGCCGCGAGGCTCATGCAAAGGATTTGACGGAGAGGCAGCTAAGATCGCTCGCAAGCTGGCATTCCTTCGCGCCCCCCTCTGTCCTGTCGGACATCTCCCTCACGAGGGGGGAGATTGCGCTGTCATCACCGCTTTCGCCAATCACCAGTGTTGCAGCAGCCCTTGTTGAAAAGGGAGAGCCGGCGCCCGAACTGCCTATCTCCCCACCTGTGGGGGAGATGTCCGGCAGGACAGAGGGGGGCGCGAAGGAACTCCGACCCATCGGAATTTTCGATCTGGCCACACCCGGCCTCGCCCTCGGCATCGGCCTGCCCTATGGCAGCATGCCGGCAGACAAGATCATCGATCTCGTACAACGCGCCCTCACCCTGGGAACAACCGAAATCCGCCTCGCGCCGGGCCGCGCTCTGCTTTTCCTCGGCCAATCAGCAGCCGCATGCGCCGCACTTCAGAACGCAGCCGCCACCCTCGGCTTCATCACCTCCCCAACCGACCCGCGCACACGCATTGCCGCCTGCCCCGGCACGCCAGCCTGCGCCTCCGGCCGCATCGCGACCCGCGACATTGCCGAGACAATCGCCGCTGAAAACCCCGATATTCTCGACTTCACACTGCACATTTCCGGCTGCGCCAAGGGTTGCGCTCACCCAGGCCCGGCCACACTCACTTTGGTCGGCGGCGAAAACGGAGCCGGACTTGTCGTGAACGCGACGGCAAAGGCTCTTCCTGCCGGCTACAGGCCGCGCTATGACGCCGCGCGCGGCATCGGCCGCGTGGCGGCAACCGTCCGTAGCGCACGACTTCCCGGCGAGACCGCCGCCGCCTGCCTGACACGGCTTGGCGCGATGGGCATCACCGAGGCTTACCGACAGGAATGACCATGCCCGCCTACGACTACATCCATGACGGCACGGCGATCTACGAGCGCTCCTTCGCCATCATTCGCGCCGAGGCCGACCTCACGCGCTTTTCCGACGCCGAGGCAGATGTCGCGATCCGCATGATTCATGCCTGCGGGCAGGTCGAAGCCGCCAGCCATTTTGTCTTCTCGAAGGACTTCGTTGCCGCCGCGCGTTCCGCATTAAGCGCCGGCGCGCCGATCTTCTGCGACGCAGAAATGGTCTCCCACGGCGTCACCCGTGCCCGCCTGCCGGCCGGCAACGAGGTCATCTGCACCTTGCGTGACCCGCGCACACACGAAATCGCCAAGGAGATCGGCAACACCCGCTCGGCCGCAGCCATCGACCTGTGGGGCGAGCGCATGGCGGGTTCGGTCGTCGCCATCGGCAATGCGCCGACAGCACTCTTCTACCTGCTGGAGAAACTACGCGACGGCGCGCCGAAGCCGGCGGCCATCATCGGCATGCCCGTGGGTTTCGTCGGTGCGGCCGAATCGAAGGATGCGCTGGCCGAGAATTCCTATGGCGTGCCCTACGCCATCGTGCGCGGCAGGCTGGGCGGCAGCGCCATGACCGCCGCCGCGCTCAATTCCCTGGCGAGGCCCGGCCTGTGAACGCCATTGCAAAAGGCCGCCTCGTCGGCGTCGGCACCGGTCCCGGCGACCCCGAACTGCTGACGCTGAAGGCCGCGCGTGCTCTGGCCGAGGCCGATGTCGTCGCCTATTTCGCCAAACGCGGCAACAACAGCAATGCGCGGACCATCGTCGAAGCGCGCTTCCGACCGGATATGGTTGAACTGCCGCTGCTCTATCCCGTGACCACCGAAATCGACAAGGATCACGACGACTATCGTTCGCAGATCACGGGCTTCTATGAAGAATCGGCAGAGAAGGTGGCCGAACACCTTCAGGCAGGCCGCATGGTTGCCGTGCTATCCGAGGGCGACCCGCTGTTCTACGGCTCCTACATGCATCTGCATGTGCGCCTGGCGCATCGCTTCCCGACCGAAGTCATTCCCGGCATCACCGCCATGTCCGGCTGCTGGTCGGCCAACGGCCTGCCGATCGTCCAGGGCGACGACGTGCTGACCGTGCTTCCCGGTACCATGAGCGAATTCGAACTGACGCGCCGTCTCGCCGACACCGATGCCGCCGTCATCATGAAGGTCGGCCGCAACCTGCCCAAGATCAGGCGGGCACTGGAAGCCACCGGCAAGCTGGCGCGCGCCGTCTATGTCGAGCGCGGCACCATGGCCGGAAGCGTTTCCATGAAGCTTGCAGACAAGCCGGACGACAAGGCGCCCTATTTCGCCATCGTGCTGGTCGCCGGCTGGTGCGGCAGACCCGACGCATCCCTGGAGGCTGGCGCATGAGCGGCCGTCTCACTGTCATCGGCCTTGGGCCGGGCAATAGCGACCAGGTCACGCCCGAGGCAAGCCGCGCCGTCGCCGAAGCAAAGTTCTTCTACGGCTACAAGCCCTATCTCGACCGACTGGAGCTGCGCCCGGACCAGACCCGCGTCGCCTCCGACAATCGCGAGGAACTCGCCCGGTCGAAGGACGCGCTGGCAAAGGCCGCCGAGGGCCATGACGTCGCCGTCGTCTCCGGCGGCGATCCCGGCGTCTTCGCCATGGCCGCCGCCGTCTGCGAAGCGATCGAGGCCGGCCCCGCCGAATGGCGTGCCGTCGATGTCGCCATGGTGCCGGGCATCACCGCCATGCTCGCCGTCGCCGCGCGCATCGGCGCGCCGCTCGGCCATGATTTCTGCGCCATCTCGCTGTCCGACAATCTGAAGCCGTGGGACCTGATCGAACTGCGCCTGCTGGCTGCCGCCGGCGCCGGCTTCGTCATCGCGCTCTACAATCCGATCAGCAAGGCCCGGCCCTGGCAGCTTGGCCGCGCCTTCGAATGCCTCACCGCGATCCTGCCGGGAACAACGCCGGTCATCTTCGGCCGCGCTGCCGGACGGCCGGACGAACGCATCGAAGTGTGCCTGCTCGCCGACGCGGATGCCGCCAAGGCCGACATGTCGACCTGCATCATCATCGGCTCGCCGGAAACCAGGATCATCAAGCGCGGCGACAAGCCGGCGCTGGTCTACACGCCGCGTTCGTCCACGGGACGGGCAAGATGATCGACCCCAAACTGGTCAACAATCGCGGCCAGCGCTTCGGCGGTTTCAGCCGACGGAACGTCCGGCAGAGCCGGCCTGCGGACCATGACCACCTCTATCCCCAGCGCGCGCGCCGCGGCGATCTTGCCGTAGGTGGCCCCGCCGCCACTGTTCTTGGATACGATGGCGTCGATGCGGTGGTTCCGAAGCAACACGCCCTCATCCGCTTCCCGGAACGGCCCGCGCGCCAGAAGATAGTCGGCATCGGGCACGGCAAGTTTCGGTTCGACCGGATCGACGCTGCGGATGAGGTAGTGGTGCTGGGGCGCGGCCTCGAAGGCCGCGACCTCTTGCCGTCCGAGCGCCAGGAAGACGCGGCGCGGCGCCAAGCCCAGCGCTGTCACAGCGTCCGTGACACTGTCGACCAGCACCCAGCGATCGCCTTTGACGGGCTGCCAGCCCGGACGCCGCAAAGCGAAGATCGGCACGCCGGTCTTGCGCGCGGCCGCCGCCGCATTGGCGGAGATACGCGCTGCATAGGGATGCGTGGCGTCGATCAGCAGATCGATGCGCATTTCCTCGAGATAGGCAGCCAATCCATCCGCGCCGCCAAATCCCCCGATTCGCACAGGCACGCCTTGTGCAACCGGGCTTTCGGTGCGACCAGCCAGCGACAGCGTGATCGAAAGGTCCGCGCGAGCGCTCAGTATGCCGGCCAGTTGCCGGGCTTCCGTGGTTCCGCCCAAGATCAGAATCTTCTTCATTGGCACCATGATGGGTCGCGCCTAATAAGGCCGTCAGCGTTGCAGCCAGTTCCCTTCTCCCCGTCACTATACGGGGAGAAGGTGCCGGCAGGCGGATGAGGGGCGGCGCGGCATGTCAAAAATCAAGCAGCCAACGCCCCAGTGGCTCACCATCATCGGCATCGGCGAGGACGGTTTAGCGGGTCTCGGTGACGAGGCCAAGCGGCTGATCACCGAGGCCGAAGTCATCTTCGGCGGCAAGCGCCACCTAGCCTTGGTCGCGTCCTTCGCCAAGGGCGAGGCCCGCCCATGGCCTGTCCCCTTCGACGCCGAGATGCACGACGTGCTGGCGCTGGCCGGCAGGCGCGTCTGCGTTCTCGCTTCCGGCGATCCTTTCTTCCATGGCGTTGGCGCCACCCTGGCCCGCAAGGTCGAGGCGCGGGACATGCACGTCATCCCCGCACCGTCAGCCGTTTCGCTGGCGGCTGCCCGCCTCGGCTGGGCGCTGCAGGACATCGACACCGTCTCGTTGCACGGCCGCCCGCTCGACCTGATCCGGCCGCTGCTGCAGCCGAACGCGCGCATTTTGGCGCTGACGTCGGATGGCGATGCGCCGGCGGAGATCGCGCGCGTGCTCACCGAACTCGATTTCGGCGCCTCGCGACTGACGGTTCTGGAAGCATTGGGCGGTCCGAACGAGAACCGACGCTCGACCCGCGCCGACACCTTCGACCTCGAAAACATCAATCCCCTCAATGTGCTGGCAATCGAGCTTGATTCAAATCCGCAGGCACGCATCCTGCCGCTGACGGTCGGCCTCGCCGATCATCTGTTCGAGCATGACGGCCAGATCACCAAGCGCGAGGTGCGCGCCATCACGCTGTCGGCGTTGGCACCCAGGCGTGGCGAGTTGCTGTGGGACATCGGCGCGGGATCGGGATCGATTGGCATCGAATGGATGCTGGCCCATCCGTCGATGCGCACTATTGCCATAGAAGCCGACCCGACCCGCGCCGTCCGCATCCGCCGCAACGCCGCCCATTGCGGCGTGCCCGGCCTCGTCATTGCGGAAGGATCGGCGCCACATGCGCTCGCCGGCCTGGAGACGCCCGACGCGATTTTCATTGGTGGCGGCGGCAGCGACGAAGGTGTGCTCGACGCTGCTACTGACGCCCTGCCCGCCGGTGGCCGTCTCGTCGCCAATGCCGTGACGCTGGAGATGGAAACACTGCTGCTCGCCCGCCACGCGATGCTAGGCGGCGATCTCACGCGTATCGCCATATCGCGCGCTTCGCCCGTCGGTTCCATGCAGGCATGGCGGCCGGCGATGCCGGTCACACAATGGGTTTGGATAAAGCCATGATCATCGCAGGCATAGGCAGCCGCAAGGGCGTGAGTGTCGAGGACGTGCTTGCCGCGATCGAAACCGCTGTCGAAGCGCATGGGCTGGCGATGTCGGCGCTTTCAGCCCTAGCCACCGCAACGCTCAAACAGGATGAGGAAGCGATCCCCGCCACTGGCCGCGCGTTGAGCGTCCCGGTCATCATCGTCGATGACGCCACCCTTCAGGCCGCGTCACCGGGCACGCTCAGCAAATCCGACCTGTCGCAGGCACTGGCCGGCACGCCGTCGGTTTCTGAAGCCGCTGCCCTCGCCGCCGCAGGGAAGGGCGCAAGACTACTCGGGCCGCGCACCGTCGTCGGCCCGGTCACCTGTGCCCTTGCCATCAGTGGAGATCAGGCGTGACCGTCCACTTCATCGGCGCCGGTCCCGGTGCCGCCGACCTCATTACACTGCGCGGCGCCAGGCTGCTGGCAAGCTGCCCGGTCTGCCTTTATGCCGGCTCCATTGTCGCGCCCGAATTGCTGCAGCATTGCGCGCCGGGAACGAAGCTTATCGATACGGCACCGATGTCGCTGGACGAGATCGAAGCCGCCTATCTCGAAGCGCACAAGGCCGGTCACGACGTCTCGCGCCTGCATTCCGGCGATCTGTCGGTGTGGAGCGCCGTCGCCGAGCAGATCCGCCGCTTGGAGAAGCATGGCATTCCCTACACGCTGACGCCGGGCGTCCCCTCCTTCGCAGCAGCCGCCGCAGCACTTCGCCGCGAACTGACCATTCCCGAAGTCGCGCAAAGCCTGGTGCTGACCCGCATTTCCGGCCGCGCCTCAAAAATGCCGCCCGGCGAAACGCTGGCCGGTTTTGGCCGCACTGGCGCCACGCTCGCCATCCATCTTGCCATTCATGCGATTGACCGAGTCGTCGCCGAGCTGACGCCCTACTATGGCGGCGATTGCCCGGTGGCGGTGGTCTTCCGCGCCTCCTGGCCCGACGAGCGCGTGCTGACCGGCACGCTAGCGACCATCGAGGCGCAGCTGGCTGAAGACCCGATGGAGCGCACGGCGCTCATCTTCGTCGGCCAGTCCCTGGCTGCGGAAGGTTTTGGCGAGAGTTCACTTTATGACGCCCACTACCAGCGGCGTTTTCGCGGACGGGATGGATTGTGAGCGGCAGCGCCAAAGACAGAAATACCACGGTCGGACAGGCATTGGCACGACTGAACCTCAAGCCGCGCCAGCTGGAGCCCGGCCATGTCTGGCTGGCCGGCGCCGGCCCCGGCGATCCCGGCTGCCTGACGCTGGACGTGCTGGCCGCCTTGGGGCAGTGCGATGCGCTGGTCTATGACGCGCTGGTGTCGCCCGAGATCGTCGCGGTCGCCGAGGACGCGGAACTGTTCTATGCCGGCAAGCGCGGCGGCCAGCCATCGATGAAGCAGGACGACATCACCGCCTTGCTGGTCCGGCTGGCCCGCGAGGGACGCCGCGTGATCCG
The DNA here is from genome assembly GCF_040537815.1 of Mesorhizobium shangrilense. NCBI lineage: Bacteria > Pseudomonadati > Pseudomonadota > Alphaproteobacteria > Hyphomicrobiales > Phyllobacteriaceae > Mesorhizobium > Mesorhizobium shangrilense. Next base: position 821,693 of record NZ_JBEWSZ010000001.1, on the reverse strand, counting down.
GCTGAAGGGCGGCGATCCCTACATTTTTGGTCGCGGCGGCGAAGAGGCGTTGGCGCTGGCGCGCGAAAACATTCCGTTCCACGTGCTGCCGGGCCTCACATCGGGCCTCAGCGCGCTTGCCGCCACCGGCATCCCCGCCACCATGCGCGGCATCAACAAGGCGGTGATCCTGGCCACCGGCCATGCCGCCGGCACCGATGACGATCTCGACTGGGCGGCGATCGCCCGCACCGGCCAGCCGGTGGTCATCTACATGGGAATGGCCAATCTGCCGACTATCACCGCCTCGCTGCTGGAAGGTGGGCTGGCGCCGTCGACGCCTGCCGCCGTGATCGTCGCCGCCACAACACCGCAGGAACGCATTGTCGTCGCCACGCTTGCAACCCTTGCGGAGCAAGCCGCAGCCGCCGGCCTCGCCTCGCCGGCGTTGATTGTCGTCGGCGGCATCGTCGCCATGCGCGCGGCCCTGGCGGGCGGACAATGACCCGCGCCATCATCATCGGCGCGCCGCGTTCCGGCTCGGGCAAGACCAGCGTCACGATCGGCATCCTGCGCGCGCTGGCGCGGCGCGGCATCAAGGTGCGTGGCGCCAAGTCCGGCCCGGACTATATCGATCCCGGCTTCCACACGGCCGCCACCGGGCTTTCCGGCGTCAATCTCGACAGCTGGGCGATGTCGCCTGCCCTCCTCAACGCACTGGCTGGTAACGCAACCGACGATGCCGAGTTCGTCTTCCTCGAAAGCGCCATGGGCCTGTTCGACGGCATTCCTTCGGCGCAAGGTCGTACCGGCTCGGCGGCCGATCTCGCCCGGCTCTATGGCCTGCCGGTGCTGCTGGTGCTCGACGTTTCCGGCCAGTCGACCACGGCGGCGGCCGTGGCCAAGGGTTTTGCCACCTACGATCCCGATGTGCGCATGGCCGGCGTGGTGCTCAACCGGCTGGGCAGCGAGCGTCACCGCCGGCTTTGCGGCGAGGCAATAGAGGCCATCGGCCTGCCCGTGGTCGGCGCCATCATGCGCGATCCCAGCCTGAACCTGCCCGAGCGCCATCTCGGCCTCGTCCAGGCAGGCGAATATGAGAACCTGATGGCGCATCTCGACCGGCTGGCCGACATGGTCGAAAGCTCGCTCGACCTCGACGCCATCATGGCGCTGGCAAAGCCGTTCTCGCCCGCACCCGGCGATTTTGGCGACGCGTTGCAGCCGCCCGGCCAGCGCATCGCGCTGGCCGAGGACGCCGCCTTCACCTTTCTCTATCCGCATGTCGCCGCCTATTGGCGCAAGGCCGGCGCCGAGATCGTCCCCTTCTCGCCGCTCGCCGATGAAGCGCCCGCCGGGGATTGCGACGTCTGCTGGCTGCCTGGCGGCTATCCCGAACTCCACGCCGGCCGGCTCGCCGCCGCCGCGAACTTTCGCGCCGGGATGGCGCGTTTCGCCGAGATGAAGCCGGTTCACGGCGAGTGTGGCGGCTTCATGGTGCTGGGCGAAGCGCTGGAGGATGCTTCCGGCGAAACACATGCCATGCTCGGCCTGCTCGGCCATTCCACCAGCTTCGCCAGGCGGAAGATGAATCTCGGCTACCGCGAGGCGCGGCTGCGCGCCGATTGTCCCTTGGGAGCGCGGGGCGCGGCGATTCGTGGTCATGAATTCCACTATGCGCAGATGTTAGCTACCGGTAATGACGAGCCGCTGGCCGACCTCGCCGATGGTCTCGGTAACCCGCTGGGGGCTTCCGGCTACCGGCGCGGCAATGTCAGCGGCACGTTCTTCCATGCCATTGCGAAGGGCTAGAGCATGATTCCGAAAAATGGGAGCCGGTTTTCGGAAAGGATCATGCTCAAGATCCGGAGCACGGCTCCATCGCCCCGGCAGATCCTCGACGACATCGCACTCTGCCTGGTCTTCTTCACCCGTCTGCCGCTGCCGGTCATCGAATTTCGCGGCCGCAGCCTTGCCGCCGCGATCTGGGCCGCGCCCGTCGCCGGCCTTGCCGTCGGCCTGATCGGCGCGATCGTCTTTGCCACCGCGGAACGGTTTGGCCTGGCCATGGGTCCGGCGGCGGCACTCGCGCTTTCGGCAACGATACTCAGCACCGGCTGCCTGCATGAGGACGGGCTTTCCGATGTCGCGGATGGTTTAGGCGGCGGCAAGTCGCGTGGCCGAAAACTGGAGATCATGCGCGACAGTCGCATCGGCGCCTATGGTGCTTCGGCGCTGGCTCTGTCGCTGCTGACCCGCTGGAGCGTGCTGTCGCAGGTCGTTGATCCTACACAGGCCCTGTTCACCCTCCTGGCGGCACATGCGGCCTCGCGCGGCGTTCTCGGCGCTTTCATGCATCTCCTACCCCCCGCGCGCGCCGAAGGGCTCTCTGCCGGTGCCGGGACAGTCTCGGCTCAAACCGCTGTAGTTGGCGCGGTGCTCGGCGCCGTCCCTCTGCTGCTGCTCGGGCTCGGCGGCGCCATTGTCGCGCTCATCCTGCTTGGCCTGCTGTTTACCGCCTTCCGTGCTCTCTGCCTCAACCAGATCAGCGGCCAGACCGGCGACACGGTCGGTGCGCTGCAGCAGCTGAGCGAAATCACCGTGCTTCTCGTCGCTTCCGTTGCCCTCTCCTGATTCCCCAGCCTGATTCCCTTTTGGAGACTTTGCCCCCATGTCCTTCAAATCACTCGATGAACTGCGCGCCGCCTGCCTCGACCTGCCAGCCGGCAGCGACTCTTCTGCCAATGCCGTCGCCCGCCGCCAGGACACGCTGACCAAGCCGCAGGGCAGCCTCGGCCGGCTGGAAACCATTGCCGCATGGCTGGCGCGCTGGCAAGGCCGCGACATGCCGAAGCTCGACCGCGTGAAGGTCTTCGTCTTCGCCGGCAACCACGGCGTCACCGCGCAAGGCGTGTCGGCCTTCCCATCGGAAGTCACCGTGCAGATGGTGGCGAATTTCGCCGGCGGCGGCGCCGCCATCAACCAGCTCGCCCGCATCGCCGGCGCGGAACTCGACGTCATTGCGCTCGACCTCGACCATCCCACCGGCGACTTCACGCAAATGCCTGCCATGGACGACGCGGCATTCCTGGCCGCCGTTTCGACCGGCTATAATGCGGTGACGAAGGACCTCGACCTGGTCTGCTTCGGCGAAATGGGCATCGGCAACACCACGCCGGCCGCCGCCATTTCGGCAGCCTTGTTCGGTGGCGGCGCGGAAAAATGGACCGGGCGCGGCACCGGCGTCGACGACGCCGGCCTGAAGCGCAAGGTGACCGCGATCGAGGCTGGTCTCAAGCGTCATGCAGCAGCTCTTTCCGACCCGCTGGGGGTTGCAGCCGCGCTTGGCGGCCGCGAACTGGCCGCCATCTTTGGTGCGACGCTGGCCGCCCGCCATCTGGGCATACCCGTATTGCTCGACGGCTTCGTCTGCACTGCCGCCGCCGCGCCGCTGGCAAAGCTGCACCCGACAGGCCTCGCCCACACCATCGCCGCCCACGTCTCGGCGGAGTCGGGCCATCGCGGCTTGCTCGAAGCACTCGGCCTGCCGCCGCTGCTCGATCTCGGCATGAGGCTCGGCGAAGGTTCCGGCGCCTGCCTCGCCGTCAACATCGTCCGCTCGGCACTGGAATGTCACGCCCGTATGGCAAGCTTTGCCGAGGCCGGCGTGTCGGAGAAATAATCTGCCGCACCGTTGGGCCGGGCCTATGAAGCACCGTCGCAAAGACAATGTCTTCCAGTGACAGTGATTCTCGAGTAAAACCGCAGGGGATGAAGAAGCTTCATCCTGCCGCCGCTGCTGCCGCTCTGGCTTTCACACTTGGTATAGTGCTTTCGCGCAGCGGCTACAGAAGTCACGGCCCGGTCGACACCGCCATTTTCATTGCTTTCCTGGTTTTCTTCTGGTGGCTCATCAGCGATTTCTCAGGCGGGAAAGCCGGCAAGAGCGTGGAGAATAGTATTGCCTTCCGATTCGGCAGATTGCTGAGCCGCGTCTTCCGGCGCGACAGTCGTGACCTTTTACCAAGCGGGGCTGTCTCCAGAGACAGATCAATCAAAATTTCAACGTGATTGAGGCAAAATAATAACGCCATTTTGATTGTTCATGTGAAATGAGCAAGCCTCACATGGAGATCAAACGATGTATTTGAAGGCAGCAATTGTCACTGCATTGCTTTGCGGCACAGTCGCGCCGGCGTTTTCCCAGATGGTTGATGGCCGTCCGCTGCGCCCAGGCGAAGATGGATTCGCCAGGGTGCAGTCCAGCATTACAATCGGCATTCCAGTCAAGGACGATGAGGATATCGCTGTGCAGCAGCAGGCCGGTCTTCGCTCCTTCTACAAGGTCGCCGCCGGTAGTTGCGCAATGGTGATCGAGACCATCGCCGACACATGCGAGGTCACCAGCGTCACCACGAATGTCAACGCCCGTGACCGCAACATGGGCGGCATCGGTGGATCGCAGATCACGGTGACCGGCCAGATCGCCATGAAGGTCAAGTTCAAGGCCAGCATCGGCAAGTCGGTGCCGTGAGGTTCGAGCGAGGCAGCCCAGCCTGAACCTCCGTTCAAACTTCGAACAAAGCCTCACTTGCCGGGGCACGAGGCGCTTCAACGCGCCTCGTCGTCCAAGGTCTTTCCACCAACTCTTTGAAGAATTTGGTGGGTGCGCACAGGATTGAACTGTGGACCCGCTGATTAAGAGTCAGCTGCTCTACCAACTGAGCTACGCACCCACTCGGCCGGCAAAAACCGGCGTTGGCGGGCATATAGCCGCCACCATCCGTCATGTCTAGCCCTGCCAGAGTCATTTCCCGACAAATCGCTTTCAGCCCATCGCGTTCAGACGAAAAGCCTGCCTTCGGCCACCTTCACGGCGTTGCCGCCGATGCGCGCGGAGGCCAGTTTTGCGCCTTCCACGTTCAATTCGAGGCGGATTCGCGACGGTCGGCCCATCTCCAGCCCCTGTTCGATCCACAGCTGCGACACACCGTCCGTGGGGCCGTCGAAATGCATGATCGCGCCGGCAAAGGCAGCCGCCGCCGAGCCGGTCGCCGGGTCTTCGTAGGAAGGCGTGCCCGGAACGACCATGCGCACATGGAAAGCGCTTTCGTGATTCACCGTCTGGCGGCAGTAGACATACGGGCTGGCGAACGCCCAGTCACTCTTGCGCGGCGCAAGTTCCGACCACGCCTGGTTGTCCAGCCTGATGCGTGAAGCAACCTCCAGGTCGGCAACGGGTATGGTCACGTAGGGTACGCCGGCCGACCAGAACGATACCTGGTGATTCTCGAAGCCGATCTCATGCGGCGCCAGCCCGAGTGCGGCGCCGATTCGCACCGGGTCGGCGGACAGTTCCAACTGCTCCGGCAGCTTCGCCAGATCGAACTCGGCAAAGGTCGCGCCATCGTTGCGGCTGACGGCGCAACGCACCGGGCCAATATTCTCCTCGAGCACAAAAATACCGGCCGCACCGTCGTCCTCGCTCATTTCGGCAAGCGCGATTGCCGCCCCCACCGTCGGATGGCCGGCAAACGGCATCTCATAGTCGGGCGTGAAAATGCGGATGCGGGCTCGGTGCTTCGGGTTTTCCGGCGGCAGCACGAAGACCGATTCGGACAGGTTGAATTCGCGCGCGATGGTTTGCATCGCGGCCGTGTCCAATCCCTCGCAATCCAGCACGACGGCCAGCGGGTTGCCGGCCAGCCGATCGCGCGTAAAGACGTCATAGAGCAAGTAATTGCGCGGCTGCATCTGCGATGTCCTCTGCATGAATCCCAACATGGGTGAAATTTAATTTGAAATTACGGTCCCGAGGCCTGATGTGTCAGGGCATTGGGACATAACGCATATTATAGGGGTCCGGCATGGACCAGATTGTCAATCCGCCAAGGGCGGAATCGGATTCAACCATAGAGAAGGCACTGGGGCTCGACCGCAAAGGCCTGAACCGGAAGCGGCGGCGCGGCTGGCTTTACGCCGTGCTGGCGCTTGCCGTCATGATCGCGGGCGTCGCCGGCTACCAGTGGTACGCGGCGTCTCCCTCCAGGATCGATTATACCACGATTTCGGCCTCGGTCGCCGACCTGACGGTCGAGGTATCCGCCACGGGAACGCTGCAGCCCCTCACCCAGGTCGATATTTCCAGCGAACTGTCCGGCGTCGTTCGCTCGGTCTCGGCCAAGGAGAACCAGCAGGTCAGGAAGGGCGACGTGCTGGCAGCCCTCGATACGTCCAAGCTCGAGGTGCAGATCGAGCGCGCCGAGGCCTCCGCCAAGGCGGCAGCCGCCAATCTCGAGGACGCCACGGTCACGCTGAAGGAAAACGAGGCGGCACTGGTGCGCGCCACCGAGCTCACCAGGCGCGGCATGGCGACCAACCAGTCGCTTGAAGCGGCGACCGCCACGCGCGACCGCGCCAAGGCGGCGCTCGACAGCGCCGAGGCCAGCCTGGCCATCGCCAGGGCCGACCTGAAGGCGCAGCAGACCGACTTCGCCAAGAGCACCATCTATGCGCCCATCGACGGCATCGTGCTGACACGCTCGGTCGATCCTGGCCAGACGGTGGCCTCCTCGCTGCAGGCACCCGTGCTGTTCATCATCGCCGCCGATCTCAGGAACATGGAACTGAAAGCGGCGGTCGACGAGGCCGATATCGGCGCGGTCAAGCCTGGCCAGCATGCGCGCTTCACCGTCGATGCCTTCCCGGAACGGCCATTCAACGCGGAGATCCGCGACATTTCCTATGCATCGGTCACCACCGACGGCGTCGTTACCTATGATGCCCGGTTCGACGTCGACAATGGCGAGCTTCTGTTGCGGCCCGGCATGACCGCCACCGTTTCGGTGGTGACGAAGCAGGCCAAGGGCGTGCTCACCGTGCCGGCCTCGGCGTTTCGCTACCGGCCGGCGCAGCAGGCGGCACGCGGCTGGAGCCTGAGCGACCTGTTCACCGGCGGCATGAGACGGCCCGGCGGCAACCGGCCACCCCAGACGAAGGCGCCAACCGACGGATCGCGGACGCTCTACGTACTGGAGGGCGGGAAACCCCGCCCGGTCAGCGTCAAGATCGGCTCCACGGATGGCGAATTGACCGAGATCACCTCCGGTCTCGACGAGGGCGCGCAGGTCATCACCGCGTCCCAGCTGAGAAGCTGACATCGTGACCGATCCCGTGCTCATCACCTTCGACAGGGTCTGGAAGAGCTATGGCCAGGGCGAGGCCCGTGTCCATGCGCTGGCCGGCGTCAATCTTGCCATCCGCCGCAGCGAGTTCGTGGCCATCATGGGCCCGTCCGGCTCGGGCAAATCGACGGCGATGAACATCATCGGCTGCCTCGACACGCCAACCGCCGGAACCTACAGCTTCATGGGACTGGATGCCGGCCGGCTGGACCGCAATCGCCGCGCCATGCTGCGCAACCTCTACATCGGCTTCGTCTTCCAGGGCTACAACCTCCTGCCGCGCACAACGGCGGCTGAAAATGTCGAACTGCCGCTGATCTATCGCGGCGTCCCGGCCGCCGAGCGACGCGCGCTTGCCATGAAAGCACTGGCGGAGGTCGGTCTTGTCGGCCGCGAGCACCATACGCCCGCCGAGCTTTCCGGCGGCCAGCAGCAGCGCGTGGCGATCGCGCGCGCCATCGTCACCCGCCCGACCCTTCTGGTCGCCGACGAGCCGACCGGCAACCTCGACACAGCACGCACGCATGAGATCATGGAATTGCTGACGCGGCTGAACCGGGAACTGGGCCTGACCATCGCCATGGTCACGCACGAGCCTGACGTCGCCGAATATGCCGGGCGCACGATCCGCTTCCTCGACGGCCATGTCGCCTCCGACATCAGGCATATGGAGGAGGCCCAACCATGATCTGGGAAACCGTCCGCCTCTCCCTGCGCTCCGTTCGCCGCAACGTGCTGCGCTCTTTCCTGACCCTGCTTGGCATCGTCATCGGCGTCGCCGCCGTCATTGCCATGCTGACCATCGGCTCCGGCACCACCGAGAAGGTCAAGGCCGACATCTCCAAGCTCGGCAGCAACCTGCTGGTGATCCGCGCCGGTCGCCCCGCCGGCCCGGGCGGGCCGGGAGGGCTCGACCAGGTGGTGCGGCCGCTCGCAGAGAAGGACGTGACGGCACTTGTCACGCATCTCACCGGCGCACGCGCCATCGCTCCGGCCTCGCAAAAGCAGGTCCGCGTCATCTTCGGCACGGAAAGCCTGACATCCGGCGTCACCGGCACAACCAGTGCCTATCTCGATGCCCGCGACTGGAAGCTCGTCTCGGGCCGGCCGTTCAGCGATTCGGAAACCCGCTCGGGCACGGGCGTCTGCCTGATCGGCGAAACGGTGCGCCAGCAATTCTTCGGCGCCGGCGACCCGGAAGGCGAGATCATCCGCGTCAACCGCACCTCCTGCAAGATCATCGGCCTGCTCGAGCCGAAGGGCTATACCGGCTTCGGCCAGGACCAGGACAACATCGTGCTGATGCCACTCGCCGCCTATCAGCGCCGCGTCGCCGGCAACCGCAACATCGACAGCATCTATGTCGCCGCCGACGATCAGACCCCGACGACGGAGTTGCAGCCACGCGTCGAGGACATATTGCGCGATATCAGACGCGTCACGCCCGACCGCGAGAGCGATTTCGCCATTCGTGACATGACCCAGATCGCCGACGCCATGGCCAGCGCCACCACCACCATGACCGGCATGCTGGGCGCCGTCGCCGGCGTCAGCCTGCTCGTCGGCGGCATCGGCATCATGAACATCATGCTTGTGTCCGTCACCGAGCGCACGCGCGAGATCGGCATCAGGCTCGCCATCGGCGCGCATGAAAAGCACATCCTCATCCAGTTTCTGGTCGAGGCCACGGTGCTGTCGCTGCTCGGCGGCATCATCGGCATCCTGATCGGCCTGTCACTGGCTGGGCTGGCCTCGCTGACGCTGTCTATACCCTTCGCGCCGAGCCCGGCGGTCATCGTGCTCGCAGTCGGCTTTTCGGCGCTGATCGGCATGGTGTTCGGCTTCTTCCCGGCGCTGCGCGGCGCCCGCCTCGATCCAATCGACGCGTTGCGGCACGAGTGAGCAAGCGTCGACGGGCGCAACCAAACGAGCCGCCGGCCCCTAGCGAGGACCAGCCGCTCAGGATTCCTGCGGCGGCGCGATCTTGCGCGCCGAGATGAAAAAGAACGGCCACCCAAGGTTAACGGCAAGTCCCGCAAGCAGGATAAGGACCAGCCCGGCGCCTTGCATGGCTGTTATCGAACGGCCGAACACGAAAAAATCGGACAACAGGGCAACTACGGGATTCAAGAAAGATCCCGCCGCGATGACCGCGATCGGAAGCTTGGGATAGGACGAATAGAGCAGTACATACACGACGCCGGTATGGATGACGCCAAGGCCGACAAGCCAGACCCACATGACATTGTCGCCGCCTTGAAGCGCCGGCAGATTGACGAACGGCGCGAAAACGACGACGCCGATCAGACAATGAATGGCACTGAGAACTCCCGGGTCGACCGACTTGACGGCTCGGGTTGTCAAGGTCGTGGCCGCATAAAACAGCGACGCAGCAAGCGCGAGGCCGACGCCGATCAGCCAATCATGATCCGCTCGCATCATACCCAGTTTCGGAACGATCGTGAGAACGAGGCCGAGGAACGCAATGCATATCCATCCCAATTTGTGCCGAGACAATCCCTCCTTGAGCAGCAATGCCCCAGCCAGCACGATCCAGAATGGCTGCAGATGATAGATGATCGTCGCAAATCCGATCGACGTCATTTTGAAGGCTTGAAACAGGGCAAGCCAATTCAGCACGAGGCAAATCCCGCTCACCAGCACAAGCGGCCACAGCGACCTCTGAGTGATGAATAGGCTCTTCCATCCCTTGCGTAGCGATGCCCACCCAACGAGGGCGATTGCACCAAAGAGGCAACGGAAAAAGACGACGTTGAATGTAGGTTGACCGGACTGAATGGAAAAAAGACCTGCCGTCCCAGACAGGGCCATTCCAGCGGAGAGCATGATTGTGGCGCGTGTCAGCCCCGGTCTGACGTCCATTGTTGTTCCATTCAATTCCGCGAGATCTTGTCCGGGCGCGTTCCCGCTCTCCCACATTAGTTCCGGCGCCACCAAATTCAGGAAGAGCCACTCGCGAAATGCCACTCGACCAGCAGCCCAGGGTGCGCCATGAGTGTCAGCCAGGCCTTGTCGCCACCTGGAACGATCGCAAGGCGATCAGGGGCAGGATTCTAATCGCCGCCCGCGAAATGCCACTCGATCAGCGGCTTCATATGCCCCATCAGCCCCTCCGGCAGGTCGGCGGCATCGCGGATGATTACAGGACCTTCGATCTCCGGCTGTTCCTCGGTCGCGACGAAGGCGCTGATGCGGCTTGCGATCTCGTCGGCGGAGGCCGTCTTGCGATAACGCCGGAAAATCACCGTGCCGCTGCTGGTCGACATGGCGTGGTAGCGCTTGCCGCGCTCCGCAACTGACAGGTCTAACCCGGTCTCTTCGCCTACCTCGCGGATCATGTTGAAGTCGACATCGACCAACCCGTCGCGAAAATCGATCGGCTCGAACGAGCCGGCGGCGAAATAGACGCGGCCGGCATTGACCGTATGCGCGGCCATGCGGATCGCCACCAGCGCATTGTCGCCGGCGACCAGCATCGCGTGGGCATAGGCATGCTCGGCGCCCGAATTCTCACGCCGCTTACGCCACAGCATGAACGTCGCGTAGTTGACCGCATGACAGCGGCCGACAAGGCGATTGTCCCGGTAGCCGAGTTCCGAGAGCAGCACCACCGTGCCGTCGAACAGCGCCGGATTGGCTGATATCTCGCGCCGCCAGTTGTCGGCGATGGCTTGTTCGTTGGCGAGCGCGAACGGATGCGGGCGGGGATCGAGCCGGACGTCGACGACATCGACGGGAAAAATGACATTGCGCGGCAGGTCGAAGCTCATGGGCACCTTCTGTCCGACGATCAGGCCATGTCCAGGCCGATCACCACCGGACAATGGTCCGACGCCTTCGGCCGGTCCCAGCCGGCGCGTGGAAAGCGGTCGACCTCCTGGCCCGCCGGGAAGATGGTGCGCCATGGCTGGCCGTTGCGGATGATGTCGGGAACGGCGGTCGTATTCCTGGCGGCCAGCCCCTTCGACAGCAGGATGTAGTCGAGCTGGCACAGATGCCGCTCTTCCGGGCCACGCGTATGGTAGAAGGTCCAGCGGTTCATTTCGGGCCGTCGTTCGACCACGTTTTCGCAGAAGCCGCCGGCGGTGAGCACATTGATGCAGGACTGGTTCTCATCGACCACCTCGAAGCGGTAACCATCGATGGAATCACCGGCGATCTTCACGCGCTGCCGATAGTCGTTCATGTCGCCGCAGATCGCCCAGCGCTTGTCGGCGGCGTGCTCCTTGCCAAAGCGGTCCTCGATGATGCGGCGTACGGCCTGCGCCTCGGCGATGCGCACAGGCATCGTCGCCTCGCGCCCGTCGAGCCCGTTGCGGGGCGGCCCCATCGACTTGAAATGCACGAGATAGAGCGTCAGCGGCGCGCCGCCGACTGTCACGTCGATCTCCAGGCAGTCGCGCCGGAAGATGCGCTCATTGGCCTGGTTGCCTAGGGCCTCAAGCTCCGGCGTCTGCAGGCCGAACTGCTCGTAGGTGACATAGGCATGGCTGGTCATGCGCACGAATTCGATCGGCTGGCCCTGCACTGTCTCGTTGCGCATCATGATGGCGACGTCGATTCCGCGAGAGTCATTGCCAGCGGTGGTGTATTTCTGGCGGTAACCTTGCCCCACCATCTTGAACAGATAGCCATATTCGAAGGCCTTCAGCGCCTCGATGTTGTCGACCTCCTGCATGCAGATGATGTCGGCGCGGGTGGCCGCGATCGCCAGCGCCGTCAGTTGCCGCGTGTCGTCGGACTGGGCGATGGCGCGGGCCTGCTCCAGCATCCTGTATTCGGCCTCGCTCTGGATATCGAAAAGCGCCAGCGTGCGGTCTTCGTTGAGCTGGTTGCGGTATCCGGAAAAATCGAACCTGTTCATCAGGTTCTCGACATTGAAAGTGGCAAGGCGCAGCGACATGGCGAGGAGCTTTGCCCGCAAGCGAAGCGGAAAACAAGTGCACGGGACCAGTCCGACAGCATCGATTGGTCCTGACGGTTTTCCCGTCATGGTTGACGGAACCTTTCCGTTCATCCTCCGTTCAGATGTAAACGTCCACTTTCATGGCCCTTCCCAGGGTAGGCGTGGGGCCTGTATATTTCTTGGAGAGTTGCAATGACTTCGCTCTTTTCTTCAACTGTCAGATCGGGGCTTTTGGCCCTGGGTGTCATATCAGGCCTGTCCGCGCCGTCGATGGCCGGCCCCATCATCCAACCTAATGTTCCTCTTCCGACCGCGAACGCGGCGCCCGAAATCATACCGGTCCGGGACGGGTGGGCTGGTGGCAACAACAACGGCGCATGGCAGTGGCGGCACAATAACGGCCGACATTGGAACGGCGGCGGAAACTGGAACGGCGGCGGAAACTGGAACGGTCGCCGGCACTGGCGCAATCACGGCCGCTACTATGGCGGCGGCTACTATGACGACGGTGGGGCAGCGATCCTCGGCCTGGGATTGGGTCTAGGCCTCGGTGCCGCCCTCAACAATGGCTACTACGATGCGCCGCCACCTCGCCGCTACTATCGCGCAGGGCGGCTCTCCAGCGCACACGTCCAATGGTGCTATAATCGTTATCGGTCGTATCGCGCCTATGACAACAGCTTCCAGCCCTACAATGGCCCGCGCCAGCAGTGCTATTCACCCTATAGCTGAGCAGGCTTCATGAATGCCAACGGCGCCGCGCAAATGCGGCGCCGTCTTTGTTTGGCTCCGCTGGCAGGACGAGATTTCTTCGTCGCCATCGGCGATAACGCTCTGTTTATCTGGCAGGCCTATGCATCTTGTGGATCAAGCCAGCTGACTGCGACGATCGCCTGGGATTTGTGCGTTGGCCGATGACGAAAACAGAGACAAGCGCAGGCAGCGCGTCCTCAAGGGCGCGACGATCCTCACCGGCATCACCAATTCCGAAGTCAAATGCACGGTGCGCAACATGCATGCCGGCGGCGCGGAACTGAAAGTGTCGATCGACGCCCGCGTGCCCGACGAATTCCTGCTCTACGTTCCGACCGACGGCATAGGCTACAAGGCGGTGGTGCGCTGGCGCCGCGAGGACCGTGTCGGCGTGGAGTTCACCGGCACCGAACCAAAGCCGCACTGGCACTACGGCTGATGCACAAGCCGGCGGATCGCTCCGCCGGCTTGTGCTGTCCCAGGTTTGCCGATCAGTTCTTGGCCTTGTCGACAAGCTTGTTCTTGGAAATCCACGGCATCATCGCGCGCAGCTTGGCGCCGACTTCCTCGATCTGATGGCTGTCGTTCATACGGCGGATGCCCTTGAAGCGCGACATGCCGGCGCGGTATTCCTGCATCCATTCCGAGGTGAACTTGCCGGTCTGGATGTCCTTCAGCACGCGCTTCATCTCGGCCTTGGTCTCGGCGGTGATGATGCGCGGACCCGAGACGTACTCGCCCCACTCGGCGGTGTTCGAGATCGAGTAGTTCATGTTGGCGATGCCGCCCTCATAGATCAGGTCGACGATCAGCTTCACTTCGTGCAGGCACTCGAAATAGGCCATTTCCGGCGCATAGCCGGCTTCCACCAGCGTTTCGAAACCGGCGCGGATCAGTTCGACGAGGCCACCGCACAGCACGACCTGCTCGCCGAACAGGTCGGTCTCGCATTCCTCGCGGAAGTTGGTCTCGATGATGCCCGAACGGCCACCACCGACGCCGCAGGCGTAGGACAAAGCGAGGTCAAGCGCGTTGCCGGACGCGTCCTGGTTGACGGCGACAAGGCACGGCACGCCGCCGCCCTTCTGATATTCGCCGCGCACCGTGTGGCCGGGGCCTTTCGGCGCGATCATGACGACGTCGACGGTCGACTTCGGCTCGATGAGGCCGAAATGCACGTTGAGGCCGTGAGCGAAAGCGATCGCCGCACCGTCGCGGATGTTCGGCGCGATTTCGTTCTTGTAGATGTCGGCCTGCAGCTCGTCAGGCGTCGCCATCATCATCAGGTCGGCCCACTTGGCGGCATCGGCCACGCTCATCACCTTGAGGCCGTCGGCCTCGACCTTCTTGGCGGTCGCCGAGCCAGCCTTGAGACCGATGACGATCTCCTTGGCGCCCGAATCCTTGAGGTTGAGCGCATGCGCCCGGCCCTGGCTGCCATAGCCGATGATGGCGACCTTCTTGCCCTTGATCAGATTGAGATCGGCATCGCGATCGTAATAGACACGCATTTTGTCTTCCTTCCCGTTTTTAATCAGAGCATGATGCCGAAAAGTGTGAAGCGGTTTTCGGACGACATCATGCTCTATCTCTTTGATTTAGAGCCGGATTCAGATTTCAGGTCGACTTGACCTGAAATCATCCGGCTCTAGGGGGCCTTGTGGCCCGGTTTTTGCTCCATGAAGAGCGAGAAACTGCTGCGTCGCCCGGGCGGCGTCGCCGCCGATTGTCGCATCAGTCAATTCCAGCCGGTCGCCGAGCAGCAGACGGATCTGCACGTCGCGGGCGACCAGCCCGAAGAAAGTCCGGAACGCCGTCTCGGCGTCCGGAAAATCGAGGAACCCTGCCTGCCGGCCGGCTTCCAGCACCGGCTTCAGCCGCTTGGCCAGCGCGAAGCGGCCATTCTCCAGCACGACGGCGCCAAGATTGTCCTTGCCGGAACCGGCATGACCGACGGCCACACGGTTGAGCGCGATCGAGGTATCGCTCGAGATGACGCTCAGCCAATCCGACGCGAAGCGCTCCAGGCTCGCGGTCAGCGAAGCAAGGTCCAGCCCCCGGCCATCGACGGGCGCCACGCGCACCTTGGACGCCTGCCATTGCACGGTTGCCGTCAGCAGCCCGTCGCGGTCGCCGAACCATTTGTACAGCGTTTCCTTGGAGCAGCTTGCCCGCCGGGCCACGGCGGTCATCGTCAGATGATCGCCCTCCTCGACCAGCAGCCGCAAGGCCGCATCCAGAACGGCCTTCTGCCGCTCCGTCAGCCCCTCGCTGTTGTCGATGTCGGCGTTCGCCTGCAACACGGTTTCTTCCTGCTCAACGACGGATCGCATGCGGCCTCATATGCCGTACCGTACGTTACGGTTCGGCATATTGCGCAATCCGGCTCGATGCGCAAGGGGGCGATGCGGAAAAAGACCGAGGTAGTAGACGCATAATACCTGCCCGGCGTGCCTCTGCGCTAGGGTTTGGCAGCTTTGTTGTCGGGAGGAAACAAGATGCCGGATACCAGAATTCTGATGATCACGGGCGACTACGCCGAGGACTACGAGACCATGGTCCCGTTCCAGACCTTGCTTGCCTGCGGCTACACCGTGCATGCCGTCTGCCCGGGCAAAAAGGCAGGCGACAGCATCGCCACGTCGATCCACGATTTTGAAGGTGCACAGACCTATTCGGAAAAACGCGGCCATAACTTCACGCTCAACGCCACCTTCGACGACATCCACGTCGAAACCTATGGCGCGCTGGTCATCCCCGGCGGTCGGGCGCCGGAATATCTGCGCCTCGATCCAAAGGTGCTGGCCATGGTCCGGCACTTTTTCGATGCCGACAAGCCGGTTGCCGCTGTCTGCCACGCCGCGCAGCTGCTGGCCGCGAGCGGTGTCCTGAAAGGGCGTACATGCTCGGCCTATCCCGCTTGTCGTCCCGACGTTGAACTTGCCGGCGGCATCTATGCCGACATCGCCATCGATGATGCCGTGACCGATGGCAAGCTGGTCACGGCCCCGGCATGGCCCGCGCACCCGGCATGGCTGCGTCAGTTCATGGCGGTTCTGGCGGCGTAGGCGCTTCCGCTCTACCATGAGCTCGCCAGACGGCCGGGAGGACCAGCATGTGTGAACTGTTCATCAAGGCCAATGTGAGCCTTTGGGAAAGCACGACGCGCTCCCTGCGCATCGACGGCATGGTCACGAGCGTGCGGCTGGAGAACTTCTTCTGGTCGCGGCTGGAAGAGATCGCCCGCCGCGACGGCATGAATGTCGTGCAGCTCATCACCAAGCTCTATCACGAATCGATCGACGCCGGTCACGATCTCGGCAACTTCACCTCGTTCCTTCGGGTATGCTGCGGCCGCTATCTCGATCTGCAGCTCACGGGCGACATTCCAACCGATCCGTCCCAGCCGATTGCGAGCCTCAATGCAGACTCCATCCTCGGCCGCGAGCGCGGCAGATGCCATCAAGCCGACGCCTTCGGCGGGAAGCCAGACGTGTCTTCCTGCGAAGGGTTCGCCCTTCAACCTTTGGCCGTCAACCATGAAGGCGATCAGGCCAGACCGCCTCGCTCAGCCCGATCTGCTTGAACGGATCGATCACGGTGCCGGCCACCATCGAGGCGAGGAACTGTGGTGCCGACGGGGTTGTTGTTGGGAAAGGCGCAGTATCTGAAAAACCATGGAACGGAAACGTTTATCATTTTCGTTCTATGAAGATGATCTTTGACTGAGCGAAGCTGGAAATCCCAATGGAAACATCCCTCGATACGAATGACGTTATCCTCATTCCGGGGATAACAACATTTCGAAAATCTATTGTTCCGCCGCTATCCATTCGGCTTCCGATTGCAGCACACGCTAGACGCGGCATGTATGTCTTGATGGGCCTTTTTTGGTCATTTTGCGTCCTATTAATGCTGATCGTCGTGCTGACTTTCTTTTTCAGCGATCCCGAAAACGATCGGACTCTCCTTGAGAAGGCTGCAATGGCGCTGCTGCAATTGTTCGCGCTCTACTGGACCCCGTTTCTATCTGCGTCAGCGGCATTTTCTTTCCTGGACGCGGGCCTCGGCAAGCCAGCCTTGATTCTTGCTAAGGATGGCTTGCTCGACAATCGTTCTGGTCTGTCGGTTGAATGGACCAACATTTTAACTGCAAAACCGATAATGGCTCGAGCTGGTTATTGGGGGGTAGCCTTGCAAATGCGCGAACCGACCCTCTTGCCGAAATCTTTTCGACTTGGCTATCCACTGTTGCGGCGCCGAAAATTCGGAGAAACCCATATACAGTGCAATTTTCTAAGCGTTCCGGCTCACGTAGTTTTAAATTCGATGCTCACACTCGTGCATAGTAGCGGCGGCCAACTCCTGCCTGTGCATTCTATTCTTTGGAGCTCTGTTCCGCCCATTGTTCCTCAACAGCAAGCCTAGCGCGATATAGGTAACTAACTCACTAGAGGATTATCTACGCATCCCGATGTCCGTCGCTTGGCCACCGCGCTTCCACCAAGCCAATCCGCCTGAACGGATCGATCACGGTGCCGGCCACCATCGAGGCGAGGAATTGCGGCGCCGGCGGGATCCTGGCAATCGTCGCCACAAGCCTGTCGCGGATGAAGGGCAGAGCCACGGAATCTGACTGGTAGAACGGCGTGAACGCCAGCGACAGCGCCTGGAAGACACGGACATGCCAGCGCCGTGCCCTCGCGTAGACCTCAAGTGCTGCCTCGACGCTGCCCGTCCGAGCCAGCGCATGGCTGAGCGCCGCCGCATCCAGCAGCGCCATGTTCGCCCCTTGCCCGAGCTGCGGGCTGGTCGAATGCGCCGCATCGCCGATGACTGCAAGCCGCCGTCCTGCCGGCAGCTTCAACGTGTGATGACCGTAGCGCGCCAGTGAAAGCTGGTCGAAGCTGTCGATCTGGCTGGTGAAAGCCTCGCATTGCGGCCACAGCCCAACCACCCTCTCCTTCCAGGCGTCGAGACCTGCCGCCCACACCTGTTCGGCATCCGCCGGCTTCAGGCTCCAGAAAAAGGCGGCCATCTTTTCCGCGCCCGGTTCGGGCTTGCCGATCGGCAGCACGCCGATCATCACGCTGGCCCTGTCGTAGCGCTGCAGCAGCGCGTGTTCGTCAAAACCCCCGCCGCGCCAGCCGAGAGACGCCCAGAACGCGCCATAGGTGAGCGGCTTGGGCTGGCTCGGATTGTTCATACCTTGCCGCAGCTTCGAGCGCGAACCGCTGGCGTCGACGATAAGGTCGAACGGCCCCGCCCTTCGCCCCCCGGAGCAGATCAGCGTCGCCCGTTCGCCAACCTCCAGCGCCTCGATCTCCACGCCTGTCTCGATGGAGATAGCCTCGCGCCGCGCGGCGCGGAAGAGCACGCCGAACAAGGCCGCCCGATGCACCGCCAGCCCGAAACGGCCGCCACGCCTGGCGTCATAGCGCACGTCAAGCACCGTGCGGCCGGTCGTGGCATCGGCGCCATGCAGACGGTCGATGCGGCTGCCCAGCGCAAGGATGTCGTCGAGCAGGCCGAGATCGGCAAGTACGGTCAGACCGGTCGGCTGCATGATCAGCCCGGAGCCAACCGGCCTGGGTTGGTCAAAGCGCTCGAACACAGTGATCCGATGTCCGGCACGTTGCAAATAGAGCGCAACGGCAAGCCCTGCCGGACCAGCGCCAGCAATTGCGATGTCGTAAGAAATGCCAATCCCCCAAAAACGAATTGGCCGGAACAATCCTCCTACAGCTCTGCCAAATCAAGCCGCCGCCGGCATCGCCGCTGGTTCAGGCTTCGGCGGCGTCGAAAACAGCACGCGCGCTGCGGACTGCCGCGTGATTGAGCTCGGCCCAAAGCAGCAACTGATGCAGGGGACCAAACATTGAACGCCCAAGATCGGTGAGGCTGTATTCGACGCTCGGCGGCTTGGTCGGAAATACCTTCCGATGGACATAGCCGTCGCGCTGCAGATCATGCAGCGTCTGGGTCAGCATGCGCTGCGAGATGTCAGGCACCAGCCGCCGCAACTCGCCGAAGCGATAAGGCTTCTCGGCCAGCGCCGACATCAACAGCGTGTTCCATTTGCCGCTGATGCCCTGGATGACATCGCGGACCGGGCAATCAGCAAGGTTACCCCCACCGCTTTCCGCGCGATAAATCTCGAGTTTCATTTTTAGATCGACAACCTTGCTGTCCACGGCTGGTTCCCTGCGTGTGCCTACCTCCCGAAAAACTGCCTTCTTTACGTCGGCCGGTCAATTCCTATTTTAGTGCTGGTCTCTTTTTGAGACCAATATAGGCACCAGCCATACCGGCACAACGTCAGGATCCTCCATGACCGATACCCTTCTCGTCACCGGCGCCTCCGGCCAGCTCGGCCGCATCGTCATCAACCACCTGCTGGACACCTTCAAGGTTCCGGCGGCGCGGATCATCGCCACCACCCGCACGCCCGCGAACCTTGCCGATCTGGCCGCGCGCGGCGTCGATGTCCGGGAAGCAGATTTCGACGATCACGCATCTCTTGCCAAAGCCTTCAAAGGCGCCGACCGGGTGCTCGTCATCTCGACCAACGAACTTGCGATCCAGGGAAAGCGGCGCGAACAGCAGCTCGCCGCGGTCGCTGCGGCCAAACAGGCCGGCGTCGCCCATCTGCTCTACACTTCGATGCCCAATCCCGAGCCAGGTTCGCCGATCGTCTTCGCGCCCGACCATTACGAAACCGAACAGGCGATCAAGACGACAGGCATTCCCTACACGATCCTGCGCAACAGCTGGTATGACGAGAACCTGTTCATGTCGCTGCCGCAGACCCTGGCCTCGGGACACTGGTATACGTCGGCGGGCGATGGCCGCATTTCCTACAGCGCGCGCGACGACATGGCGGCGGCGATCGCTGGCGCCCTGGCTTCCGGCGCCAAGGAAAGCACGACCTACACGCTGACCGGCCCGAAAGCCTACACCGTCGCCGAGGTCGCAGCCCTCGTCACCGACGTCACTGGCAAACCGATCCAGGTCGTACAGCTCTCCGATGACGCGTTGACCGAAGGGATGAAAGCAGCTGGCCTGCCCGAGCCGATCGCCCGGCTGCTCGTGTCCTTCGATGCCGCCACGCGTGTCGGCGGCCTCGGCATGGTGACCGATTCCGTCGAGAAACTGTCCGGCCGCAAGTCCGTGTCGCTGAAGCAGTTCCTCGAGACGAACAAGGCCAAGCTGGGCGGTTGAAATCCGCGCGGCGGGACCCCCTGATCTCGGCTTCCCGCCGCGCTATTTCGATGTTTTGAGCAGCTTGAGCCGGATCAGGCTCTCTCCTGTCGCGATAACAGCATCCTCCCTCGACCGGGGCGCCCAACCGAGCATGCCGATAGCCTTCTTGCTCGTGGCATTCTTGACCTTGCCGAGTTCAGGAGCCACCTGGGCCGCTTCCGCGCTGAACAGTCCGGCGATCCGCACCAGCCAGTCGGGGAGCGTTCTCGTCGAGACGCGTGCCGCCGCTTTGCCCAGCCGCGCCTTCAGGGTTTGCGCGATCGCCTGCAGCGTCATGAAATCACCGGCGACCGCCAGGAAGCGTTGACCACGGGCCTCCGGCCTGGTCATGGCGCGCAGATGCAGGTCCGCCACATCGCGCACATCGACGACGCCGAAGGACATGCGCGGCAGCCCGGGCAGCGCGCCATCCATCAACCGCTGGACAAACAGGGTCGAGGTCGAATGATCCGCACCAAGAACCGGCCCGAAGATCCCGACGGGATTGACGGTGGCCAGCTCCAGGGCGCCGCCCTCGGTGGCGATGAAATCCCAGGCCGCGCGCTCGGCCAGGGTTTTCGATTTCACATAGGCGCTGACGCGCCCCGTGGGATCGGTCCAGTTCTCTTCTGTAAAGGGGACGCCGGCAGGCTGCGGCTTGCCGTAGCCAACCGCTGCGAAGGACGAGGTCAGCACGACACGCCTGACGCCTGCATCGCGAGCCGCCCGCAACACGCGCAGAGCGCCTTCGCGGGCGGGAACGATCAGATCATCCTCATGTTTCGGCGCGCCGGCCGGAAACGGCGAGGCGACGTGAAGGACATAGGCGCATCCGGCCATGGCTTCCGGCCAGCCCTTGTCCGCCATGAGATCGGCAACGGCAAAGGAGAGCGCATCGCCCGGTTCGGCGCCGCCGACCTTGAGCATGGCGAGAACGTCGGCTTTGCGCGAGGCGGAACGCACTGTCGTGCGCACGCGATAGCCTTCCTTCAGCAGTGCCAGGATGCAATGAGCGCCGAGGAAGCCGGATCCGCCGGTAACGACAACCAATTCGCCGCTCATACCCGCCTCCTCTGCCTAAGCGTTCAACACCTCAAATGGCGACCTGCGTGCCGATTTCCACCACTCGCCCGGTCGGAATCTGGAAATATTCCGTTGCGTCCGCCGCGGTCCGCGCCAGGCCGATGAACAGACGGTCCTGCCAGACCGGCATGCCGGAATTGGGCGACGCCTTGAGCGAGCGCCGCGACAGGAAGAAGGATGTCGTCATGATGTCGAACTTCCAGCCCTGCTTTCGGCATATGGCCAGCGCGCGCGGAATGTTGGGCTGCTCCATATAGCCGAAGGTCAGTGTCACCCGCATGAACAGCTCGTTGACCGTCTCCATCTTGACCCGGTCGCTGTCGGGCACCACCGGCTGCGGCGCGGTCACCACGGAAAGGATGACGTTTTGCTCGTGCAGCACCTTGTAGTGCTTCAGGCTGTGCATCAGCGCGGTCGGCGCGCTCAAGGGATCGCTGGTCAGGAACACGGCCGTGCCTGACACCAGCTGAGGCTTCTTCTTCAACAGATTGCCGGCGAGGAAATCGAGTGGAATCTCGTTGCGGCGAGTTTTTTCAAACAGATAGCGGCTGCCGCGCACCCAGGTCCACATGGCCAGCACAATCGTGAAGGCCACGGCCAGCGAGGCCCAGCCGCCTTCGAACACCTTGACGATATTGGAGGCAAAGAAGCCGATATCGATGAAGGCGAACAGCACCGTCAGCGGGATCGCCAAAGATAGCTTCCACTTCCAGATGCGGGTCATGACCACATACAGCAGCACCGTCGTCACCAGCATGTTGCCGGTCACCGAGATGCCGTAGGCCGAGGCCAGCTTGCTGGATTCGCCGAAGCCGACCACCAGCAGCATCACCACCAGCGCCAGCAGGAGATTGACGCGTGGCATGTAGATCTGGCCGGACTGCTTGTCGGATGTATGCAGGATTTCCAGACGCGGCAGCATGTTGAGCTGCACCGCCTGCCGGGTCAGCGAGAAAGCGCCGGAGATCACCGCTTGGCTCGCGATCACCGTCGCCGCGGTTGCCAGCACGACCATCGGAATCAACGTCCAGCCCTCGTTCATTTCGAAGAACGGATGGCCGACCACGCCACCATTGGCCAGCACGAAAGCACCCTGCCCGGCATAATTGAGCAGCAGGCAGGGAAATACGATCGACAACCAGGCAAGCACGATCGGCCTGCGGCCGAAGTGACCGAGATCGGCATAGAGCGCTTCCGCACCGGTAACTGCGAGGAAAATGGCGCCGATCGTCACGAAAGCGACGTCGGGCGAATGGATGAGGAAGGCAACGATGTAGTGCGGGCTGATCGCCCACAGGATTTCCGGATCCGCGATGATGTGGTTGAGGCCGGAGAGGCCGATGGCCAGGAACCATACCGCGGTCACCGGACCGAAGACCAGTCCCACGCCACCGGTGCCGAAACGCTGCACCGCGAACACCATGGCGAGGATGACCAATGTCAACGGCACGACATAGGGCTGGAAGGCGGGCGTGACGACATTCATGCCCTCGACCGCCGAAAGCACCGAAATCGCCGGCGTGATGACCGCATCGCCGAAAAACAACGAAGCTCCTACGATGCCGATACCCAGGATCACCGCCGAGCGCTTCGGGAAACTACCCCGCGCCAATGCCATCAGCGACAGCACGCCGCCCTCGCCGCGATTGTCGGCGCGCAGCACGAACATGATGTATTTGATGGTGACGATAATCGTCAGCGACCAGATGATCAGCGACAGCACGCCCAATATATCGCCGCGATCCGCGACGGTGCCGTGGGACGACGCCACCAGAGCCTCGCGGAACGCGTAGATGGGGCTGGTGCCGATATCACCATAGACAACACCGAGCGCGCCCAGCATCAGAACCTTGGTGCTGTGCTGCTCGACCTCAGAATGGCTAGATTGTTCGACGGGTTCTGCCTCACTACCAGTATTGGCAAGGGCCATGGACGACACTCCGATAAGCGCGCGGTGCTCTACGCTTGCTGCGATGCAATATCAAGTGCCCCAGCGTGATGGCTGCCATGCCAGCGACGCGACGCTCTCGAATCTACCACCCGCAGGCCTTCAGAAAGCGCCCCACAGTACCGGCCATGCCATACTCCAACGCATCGGCTGTCAACCCATGTCCGATCGACACTTCGGCCAATGCCGGAATTCGCCTTACCAGCGCCGGCAGATTGTCGACCACCAGATCGTGCCCGGCATTGACCTGCAGTCCGGCGGCAAGGGCGGCATCGGCGGTTTTCCCCAGTCTTTCCAGCTCCTTCGCCGCCTTGGCGGAATCGGAATGATAGCCGCCATAGGGGCCGGTATAGAGTTCGATCCTGTCGGCGCCGGTGTCGAGCGCGGCGGAAACGCCCGCCGGATCGGGATCGGAAAACAGTGAAACGCGGAAGCCCCCCTTCTTTAGACGCCTGACGATGGGTGTCAGGAAAGCGGCCTGCCCGGCAAAGTCCCAGCCATGGTCCGAGGTCGCCTGGGCCGGATCGTCGGGCACCAGCGTCACCTGTTCCGGCTGGTGCTTTTCCACAAGCGCGAGAAACTCCCCGGTCGGGTACCCCTCGATGTTGAATTCCGCCTTGGGAAACTCGTCGTCGATCAATGCCCTGATTTCCGGCAGGTCGGAATGCCGCGTGTGCCGCTCGTCGGGCCGCGGATGCACGGTCAGGCCGTGCGCGCCCGCCGCAAGCGCGATGCGGCCTATTCCCGTCACACTCGGCCATGGCAGGTCGCGCCGGTTGCGCAGCATGGCGATGGCGTTGAGGTTGACGGAGAGCTTTGCGGGCATGGTCGGGGCATCCTGCTGCATTGTCGGCGGCATCTATACCGTCTTTGACGGGAACAGACAGGGGTTTCGGGTGTTCCAGTAACGACAGCAATATCCAGGAGAAGGAAGTGCTCGTGAATTTTCTCGACTCAGTACCGGCGATCCGCCGTATCGAGACCAGCCGCGACGACCTTTTCGCCATTGATGTCGTCGGTCACGTCTCATCCGCCGACGCGGAAAACCTGTTCGGCCTGCTGGAAGCCGCCTATGCGCTGCATCCAAGGATAGACGTCCTCGTGCGCCTGATCGACCACGACGGCGTCGACTGGACCGACATATCCGCCGAGACGCTAAAGCAGGGCGAAGCCAACGCAAAACAGCACATTGCCCGATGCGCATCGATCGGCGAACCCAACTGGATACCGGGCGTGCAAGGCTGGTTTGCGGCGCCATTGCCGATAGAGCTCAGGCATTTCAAGGCCGAGGACGAGGCGGCGGCCTGGCAATGGGTGGGCGCCACGCCCATCGAAGCTTCCGTCTGACGCTTGCTATCTCACGATCGTCAGCCGCTCGGCCGCCCGGGTGATGGCGGTGTAGAGCCATCGCTGGCGTGTTTCCTTGAACGCCCAGCTCTCGTCGAACAGCACGATCTCGTTCCACTGCGAGCCCTGCGCCTTGTGCACGGTCAGCGCGTAGCCATAATCGAAATCGTCAAAACGCTTCTTCTGCTGCCAGGGGATGTCGGCGTCCGGATCCTCGAACGCCGCCTTGAGCAGCTTGATCTTGGCCACGCCGCGATCCGGATCGTCCTCTTCCGGCGACACCAGCAGGTTGATGCCGGGCTTCACCGTTTCGCGTGACGAGGTCATCACCTTCCACAGCGAGCCGTTGAGCAAGCCCTTGGCGGGGTCATTGCGCAGGCAGACCAGCTTGTCGCCGGCCTGCGGATAGTCGGCATTGAAGCCTTTGAGCTCGCGCAGGCGCTGATTGTAGCGCCGCCGGGTGCGGTTGGTGCCGACCAGTACCTGGTCCGCCTTCAGTACGAGGTCCTGGGTGACGTCTTCCTTGCCGATCACCTGCGCGGTGCCATAGTCGCCGCGCATAAATTCACGGCCTTCGCGCACATCCAGCGCCAGGCGCAGGATCGGGTTGTCGCGCGCCTGCCGGTGGATTTCGGTGAGCAGGAAGTCCGGCTCGTGATCGGTGAAGTAGCCGCCGCCCGAGATCGGCGGCAACTGGCCGGGGTCGCCGAGGACGAGAATCGGCGTGCCGAAGCTCTGGAGGTCGCGGCCCAGCTGCTCGTCGACCATCGAGCATTCGTCGATGATGACCAGCTTGGCCTTCGAGATCGGGCTCTGCCGGTTGAGGGAAAAGGTCGGCGACATCGAGGTCTTGCCGGTCACCTCGTCCGAGACCGATTCCTCGCCCTTGGGCCGATAGATCAGCGAATGGATGGTGCGGGCGTTGGTCGCGCCCTTGGAGCGCAGCACCTGTGCGGCCTTGCCGGTGAAGGCGGCGAACTGCACCTGACCGTCGACATGCTCGGCGAAATAGCGCGCCAGCGTCGTCTTGCCGGTGCCGGCATAGCCGAACAGCCGGAAGACCTGCGGCCTCCCGGTCTTGAGCCACTCGGCGACCGCCTTTAGCGCGTCGTCCTGCTGCGGTGAAAAATCCATCAGCGCGAGAGACCGGATTCGCAAGGGAAAGACAAGGTCGCGTGCCGCCATCAATGCTGTCGGCGGCAACCGACACCTCCGATAACGCAAGTTATCAAGACCGGGCAAGAACGTAAAGAGAACGTACAGACATCGATGTCGCCGTCTGAAGTTGGACACGGACTCGTTCCGAGCCGCCGGCAGCGACAGCAGGCAATAGGCCTGCAACGTCTCGTGACACGCAGGTTTACCTAGATGTATGGTGATGTCCGCTGAATGCCGGGGGACATTCATGGCACGCTGTACCAACTCCGATCATATCATTCTGCGTAGGGCAACCATCTCCGATGCGAGCTCGCTCTCCAGCTTTGCCGCACACTGCTTTCAGGAAACCTTTGGTCCTGAAAGCAAGCCGAGCGACATGGAGGCATATCTCGCCAAGGCGTTCAGCCCAGCGGCTCAGGCCGCCGAGATCGCCGACAGCGCGGCGATCGTGATCCTGGCCCTGGATGACGGAACCTCTGATGGCCAGTTCGCCGGTTACGCGCATCTGATCAAACACAACACCGATATGGAGCTCAAGCGTCTCTATGTGGATGCGGCGTGGAAGGGTCATGGGCTCGCTGCGCGGCTCATGGGTCGAATCTATGAGGAATGCCGCCGGTGCGGAGCAGATCGGCTTTGGCTCACTGTATGGACGCAAAATCATCGAGCGATAGCGTTCTACGACAAGGTCGGCTTTCGCGTGTCTGGATCGGAGACGTTCATGCTCGGTGAGGGTGCCCAAACGGATCATGTCATGGAGATGGCGGTTCCACAGGTCGTCACACAGATTTCAAACTGAGACATGCCCCGCCAAACCGCGTGGCTGGAAACCAGCCAACTGGTCGATCGAAAGAATCTCTGCCAGATACATTCAGGTCTCTGAGCGATGTCGGAGGTGTGCGAGCGGGCGCTCGCAAGGTGGCTGGGGCGGCGCGAGGGCGCGCTCCCTCAAGCGTCGGACCGAAACTCCGGATCGTTCTCCAGCAGGATCGGCTTGCCGTGCGGCGTGGCATGTGCCGCGCGCGCCCAGGCCCCAGCCATCGCGTCGACGTCCGCCGTGGCGGCCAACCCCTTCGACGCGAGCACATTTTCCAGCGCCGCCAGCCAGTGTTCGTAGTAGTCGTGGCCATCCGCCGCCGCGCCGGGCTTCTTCACCTGCGCCGACAGCGCCTGCGCCCACTCAGCCCATGAAAACAGGCCCTTGTCGTGCAGCGCCACGGTCATGGCAAAGGCCTCGGCCTGCCAGGGTTCGTCGAAAACCGGCGCATCGACGCCCGGCGGCAATTCGGCAGCGTCCGCGTTCATCTCAAGCCCGCTCAAGGTAGCTCTCCCAGGCATCGATCGAGACCGACAGTGTCGGGTCGGCGCCCTCGCCCCAGATCTCCGTGCCGTCGAAGACCACCGTATAGACCCATTGCGGGTTTTCGCCCTGCCAGTGCCCATTGGAGTCGGGAAAGACGAAGCCGTCGCGCACCGCCTCGATCACGCCCCGCCTGCCGCGCGCATAGCGCGGCAGCCTTGTATGGCCGGCCGGATTGAAATTCTTCGTCCGCACGCGGTCGCCGACCTTGAAGCGCGCGGGCGTGACGACCGGACGATCGCAGGGCGCGCCCTTGGCAAGCACCGCCGGCACGTTTTCGGCCTTCAATACCCTTTTGGGCGTCGCCGCCGGATCGACAGCAATGCCCGCCGCCAGGTCGCGCTCGCTGATGAAACCATGGCGCTTGAGCAGTACCTCCAGCGCCTTGATCCAGATCTCGTAATAGCTCGAAGCGTAATAGTCAGCGGGATGCAGCGATTCCCGCGCGTGGCGGCTCTCGTCGATGTTCCATGCACCCATCGCACCGGAGCACAGCGTGACGCCCAGCGCTCGCTTTTCCCATGCTGCATGGAAATACGGCTCGTCCTTTTCGGGCGCGACTGGCCCGAACCCCATCTGGCCGCCAAGATCATGCGGTCCGTTCATGCCGGCTGCCTCGCCAGCCCGGTGCCGATCATCGCGTCGCGGCTTACCAGATCGGCCAGCCGATCCTCACCCCAGCCTTCGGTGCCGCCGGGCCGCATCGGCACGACAAGATAGCGCAGCTCAGCTGTCGAATCCCAGACGCGGATTTTGGTCGCCGGCAGCGTCAGCCCAAATTCTTCCAGTACGCCACGTGGATCGATCACCGCGCGCGACCGATAGGGCGGCGCCTTGTACCAGACCGGCGGCAGGCCAAGCACCGACCACGGATAACAGGAGCACAGCGTGCAGACGACGAGGTTGTGCGTATCCTCAGTGTTGAACACCGCCTGCATGTGCTCACCCTGCCGGCCGGTATAGCCGAGCGAACCGATCGCCGCTGTCGCATCGCGCTCCAGCCAGGCCGCGAATTCCGGGTCGGCCCAGGCCTTCGCCACCACTCTGGCGCCATTGCGCGGACCGATCCTTGTCTCATAGGTATCGACAATGACGTCGATCGCCCCCGGATCGATCAGCCCCTTGTGGGTGAGGATCGTCTCCAGCGCGCGCACCCGCGCGGCAAAAGGGTCGAATTCGTTGTCGTGGTCATGATCATGGGACATGGCCGCAAAATACGACCCTGCATTGCTGGCCGCAAGGACGACGCCTTGGGCCAGCAATGCCATTTCGCCTCGGCTGCTATTATTCCGCGGCCGCCTTCTGCTCCTGCGTTTCGCCGTCGAACAGCGAGCCCTGATCGCCGCCCTTGACCAGATGCAATTCGCTCTTGCGCTTCGGCATCAGACCGATAAGCCAGCCGGAGAAATTCTCCATGTAGACATAGATGACCGGCGTGACGAACAACGTCAGCGCCTGCGAAGCGACGAGGCCACCGACCACCGCCACGCCGAGCGGCTGGCGAAGTTCGGCACTGGCCCCGGCGCCCAGCGCGATCGGGATCGTGCCCATCAGCGCCGCCAGCGTCGTCATCATGATCGGGCGGAAGCGCATCAAGCAGGCCTTGTGGATGGACTCGGTCGCCGACATGCCTTCTCGTCGCAATTCGAGCGCGACGTCAATCATCATGATGCCGTTCTTCTTGACGATGCCGATCAGCATCAGGATGCCGATGACGGCAATGACCGAAAGATCCATTCCCGCAAGCCGCAGCGCGATCAGGGCGCCAAGCACTGCCGACGGGAGACCCGTCAGAATGGTGAGCGGATGGATGAAGCTCTCATAGAGGATGCCGAGCACGATATAGATGGTCAGGATCGCGCCACCGATCAGCAGGCCCTGGTTGGCGAGTGAATCCTGGAACGTCTTGGCCGTACCGGCGAAGGTCGTCGAGATCGCCTTGGGCAATCCGATCTTGTCCTTCAGCGCATTGATTGCCGTCACGCTGTCGCCAAGTGCCACGCCCTGCGGCAGATTGTACGAAATCGTCACGGCCGGAAGCTGGCCGAGCTGGTTGACGGTCAGCGCGCCCGCGGTGCGGTCGACACGCGCGAAAGCGCCGAGCGGCACGAGGCTGCCGCTGGCCGTCCGCACCTGGATGGCAAGCATCCTCTCGGGCGACCAGGCGATCTTCGGGTCAAGCTCCATGACAACCTCGTAGCTGTCTGCGGAACCGAAGATGGTCGAGACCTGCTCGGTGCCGAAGCCGCCATAAAGGCTGGAGCGCAACGTATCGGTATCGATCCCCAGATTTGACGCCTTGTCGCGATCAATGACCAGCGATGCCTGCAAGGCATTGTTCTGCAGATCATTTGTGACATCGGCGAAGGCCTTGGGATCCGCGGCCATCTCGTCGGAGAGCTTTTGCGCCCAGATATCGGTCTGACCGGTGTCCAGGCCCTGGACGACCAACTGATAGGCGCTGGCGGACTGTCGCGATCCCAGACGCAAGTTCTGCACGGGCTGCATGTAGGTCTCGATACCCGGCACCGTCGAAAGCTGACGCCTCAGATCCGAAAGTACCTTCTCGATGTTGGGCCGCTGGTCCTTGCCCTTCAACTGCACGAAAAGCTGACCCTGGTTGAGCGCATTGTTTCCGTTACCTGCCGACCATGCCACGTGATCAACGTAGGGAGAGTGGGAAAAGACATCTGCCACCTGACCCTGCAGCTTCGCCATGGCATCAAACGAGATGTCCTGGCGCGCGATCGTGGTCACGGAAACCTGACCGATATCCTCCTGTGGGAAGAAGCCCTTCGGCGAGATCTGTATCAGCCAGACCGATGCTGCCGCCGTTCCGACAAAGACGAGAAAGACCAGGAATGTGTGGCGCAGGCAGAAGCTCAGCATCCAGTCATAGCCACGCACGAAGAAATTGGGCTTTTGCGTATGGTCGTGCGCCGCCTTCCGTTCGGCAGCCGATACCGACAGAAGCCGTGAGCATAGCATCGGCGTCAGGGTGAGCGAGACGAACATCGACGCCAGGATAGCGACCGTCACCACCACGGCGAATTCGTTGAAGATGCGTCCGATGACACCTCCCATCAACAGCACGGGAATGAACACCGCCACCAGCGAGATCGAGATCGAAATGATGGTAAACCCGATTTCGCGCGCGCCCTTCAGCGCCGCCTCCATGGCCGAGAGCCCATCCTCCTCCATGTGCCGGAAGATGTTCTCGAGCATGACGATGGCGTCGTCGACGACCAGGCCGACGGCCAGCGTCAGCCCCATCAGCGAGATGTTGTCGATGGAAAAGCCGAACAGGAACATCGCACCCAAGGTCGCGATCAGTGAGATCGGCACCGCCACGGCCGGGATGATCGTCGCTGTCACGCGGCGCAGGAACACGAAGATGACCAGCACCACCAGAGCGATCGTAAGCAGCAGCGTGAACTGGACGTCGTCGACGGCAGAGCGAATCGAAGTCGAACGGTCGTTGAGCAGCTTGATGCTGGCCGCGGCCGGCATCTGGTCCTGGAAGGACGGCAGCATAGCCTTGACCCGGTCGACCACATCGACCGTGTTGGCATCGGGCTGGCGCTGCACGGCCATGATGATGGCACGCGTCCCGTCGTACCAGCTTGCCGTCGTCGTCGTCTGAACGGAATCGACGACACGGGTCACCTCGCCCAGCCGAACGGGGTGGCCGTTCTTGGTGGCGATGATGATGTTGGAGAAGTCGGCGGCGTTCATCAGCTGCGTGTTGGCGGTGATCGTCAGCTGCTGCTTGTTGTTCTGCAGCACGCCAAGCGGCGTATTGCTGTTGGCCGAGGCGACGGCGGCCTGCAACTGGTCGATCGAGATGCCGCGAGCGGCGAGCGCCGTCGGATCGATCTGAATGCGCACCGCGTATTTCTGTTGGCCGAAGATCGAAACCTGCGCAACGCCGTCGATGGTCGACAGCGATGGCGAGATCACATTCTCGGCAAAGGCGTCGAGATCCGTCAGAGGAACCGTGTCGCTGACCAGCGACATCAGCAGGATCGGTGCATCCGCCGGATTGACCTTGCGATAGCTAGGCGGGCTCGTCATCTCCGGCGGCAGTGACTTCTGCGTTCGCGCGATCGCCGCCTGCACGTCGGCGGCGGCGGCATCGATATTCCGGTTGAGCACGAACTGGATGGCGATCGAGGTCGTGCCGAGCGAGTTGGTGGTCGAGATCGAATCGATGCCGGCAATGGTGGCGAACTGCTTGATCAGCGGCGTCGCCACCGATGTCGCCATGGTCTCCGGCGAGGCGCCCGGCAGCGAGGCCGAGACGTTGACCACCGGGAATTCCGCGCTCGGAAGTGCGGCCACCGGCAGGAACTTGTAGGCAAAAAGTCCGCCCAGAATGAGGGCGAACGACATCAGCAGCGTGGCGACGGGCCTGCGTATGCAGAATTCGGAGATCATTGCTTTGCCTCGCCCGGCTTGTCCGCTTCGGCGACCTTCGGAACGGCCTGGTCACCGGCAGCGGCGGTCGCGTTGCCTTCATGAACCGCAGCACCATTCTTCAGCTTCGTCTGACCTTCGACGACCACACGCTCGCCGCTCTTCAGCCCCTGGCTGACGGCGCTGTTGTCACCCGCGGTCAGCGCCACCTGGACGGGCCGCATCTCCACCGTGTTGTCCGGCTTGACGACATAGACGAAGGGGCCCTTCTGGCTCGGCTGCACGGCAACCGTGGGGATGGATGTCATCTGCGGCATGGTGCCGGCGTTGACGGTCACATTCACATACTGGCCCGGCCACAGCGTAAGATTCGGGTTTGGCAGGCTTGCCCGCGTCGCGATCGTGCCGGAGGCGGTGTCGACGCTGGAGTCCACGAAATCGAGCGTCCCTTTGCCGACGGGGGTTGGATCGCCATCCTTGGTGAGGGTCACAGCACCTTCCTGGGGCTGCACCAACGCCTTGTGCAGAAGGGCAAGATCGCTTTCGGGCAAGTTGAAATTGACCTGCAGCGGATCCATCTGGGTAATGGTGACGAGCGGCGTCGATGTGCTGCTGCCATTGCCGGTGTTCACCAAGTTGCCGATGGCGGTGTTGACGACTCCAAGCTTACCGGAGATTGGCGCCGAGATCGTGGCGTAGCCAAGCTGGATTGTATCGGCATCGATCGTTGCCTTGTCGGCGTCGACGGTGGCCGCGGCCGCCTTCTGTGCCGCGACGGCCTGATCGTAGGTCTGCTGTGTGCCGGCCTGCTTTGCGACGAGATCCTTGGCACGTGCCAGATCAGACTGCGAACTGGCGAGAAGCGCCTGATCCTTGGCGAGCGTCGCCTGGTCCTTGGCAAGCTGTGCCTTCAGCGCCCGATCGTCCAGCGTGAACAGAATATCACCGGTCTTGACCATCTGGCCGTCCTTGACCGCGATCGAGACGACCTGGCTGGAAACGCGCGGATTGATGCTGACAACGGCGGGAGAGGAGACGAAACCGATAGCATAGCGCCGGATCGGGAAGTCGGCGGTGGACGCTGTGGCTGAGACGATCGAGGTCGAATGGGCGCCGTTCGCGGCTGCGGCTGGGGCGGCCGGAGTTGCCGGGGCCGCCGCCTGCTGTGGTTGCAACTGCTTTGGCAGCATCTGCTGCAGGTTGCTCATTGTCGCCGGCGAAAAATACAGGACGCCTGCTGCAACGCAGACGACTGCAATCACCCCAAGCACTACTTTTCCACGCATCGTAAAAAGGCCCTCTCCGTCCGACACGCCGCTCTTCGGTGGTCATATCATGGCTGAAATCGCAACTTTCTGCCGCGATTTGGCCAGATAGATAGCGCAGGCCAAAGGCGAAAAAGGGCCAAAACCCGGCATTACGATAATTTAATGTGCAGTGCACAATCGCTATGCATCAGGCCACAATAGCCGATCAGCGCTCGCGGCGACCGAAAACGGAAGCCGACTTCCAACAAAATATCATGTTGAAACAAGAAGATAAAGCCAGACCCGATCAGGCCGGACTCTGCTGGACCGGGAGCTGATCTAGCGCAGCATGGGCCACAGCGTCGCCGCCAGCAGCACGCCCATGGTGATGTTGAACCATTTCAGCCGCACCGGGTTTGACAGAAAACCGCGCAACGCCGTGCCGAACCCCGCCCAGGTCGAGACGCTTGGCAGGTTGACGACGGCAAAGGCGAAAGAGATCAGCAACACGGACAGGAATGGCCGATCCGGATTGGTGTAGACAGCCATGGCGGTGATCGCCATCACCCATGCCTTGGGATTGACCCACTGGAATGCGGCCGCATCGATGAAGCGCATCGGCTGCGCCTTGGCCTCGCCTTTGCCGCCCAGCGAGCGCGACATGGCGATCTTCCAGGCGAGATAGAGCAGGTAGGCACCGCCGGCGATCTTGAGCCCGGTATGCAGCACCGGAAACGCCGTCAGCACCGCCCCAAGCCCGAAGCCGACGGCCAGCAACAGCACGAGGAAGCCGATGCCGATGCCCAGCATATGCGGAATCGTCCGGACAAAGCCGAAATTCACGCCGGAAGCCAAAAGCATGAAATTGTTCGGCCCCGGCGTGATCGATGTCACGAAGGCATAAACCAGCAGGGCAAGGAAGGCTTCAGAGGACATATTTTCCGTCGACAATACGTCAGCACTATTGTCTCATTACTAGAGATGCATAGAGCCGGACCAGTTTTGCGCCTGACCAGTTTTTGCAATGGGCGTATGAATGGAGCGGCTACATCCCCTGCGGGCCGCGATTCATCGCCGCCACGCCGGTGCGGCAAATCTCTACCAGACCGAGCGGCTTCATGATGGCGATGAACTGGTCGAGCTTCGAGCCCTTGCCGGTGATCTCGAAGATGAAGTGCTCGGTGTTGGCGTCGATGACGCTGGCGCGGAAGGCATCGGCCAGCCGCAGCGCCTCGACCCGGGCCTCGCCGGTGCCGGCAACCTTTACAAGCGCCAGTTCCCGCTCCAGCGGCCGCTCCTGGCCGAATTCGTGCGAGCGCACGGTCAGATCGACCACGCGATGCACCGGCACGATGCGCTCGAGTTGGTGCTTGATCTGCTCAAGAACATGCGGCGTGCCGCGCGTCACGATGGTGATGCGCGACAGGTGCTTTTCGTGCTCGGTCTCGGAAACGGTCAGGCTCTCGATGTTGTAGCCACGCCCGGAAAACAGGCCGATGACCCGGGCAAGCACACCCGGCTCGTTGTCGACCAGCACGGAAAGCGTGTGGTTCTCGGGCTTTTCCGTTTCCTTGGCGATGAAGTAGGCGGAGCCGGTCGGTTGTAGCTGTGCGTTCATGACATGAATCTCGATTTCAAACTCTTGATCTAATTATCTGTTTGCGCACGGCTTCTTCCGACAAGCCCTGCCTTGGCTTGTCGGCTACACCAGTTCCCTGCCCTTGGCGTCGATGGCGTTGGCCACCGCTTCGTCGGTTGCCTCGTCCGGCAGGAGCATCTCGTTGTGCGCCTTGCCCGACGGGATCATCGGGAAGCAATTGGCGAGCGTCGCCACGCGGCAGTCGAACAGCACCGGCTTCTTGACCAAGATCATCTCCTTGATCGCGTCGTCCAGCTCGTCCGGCTTCTCGCAGCGAATGCCATGGCCGCCATAGGCTTCCGCCAGCTTGACGAAGTCCGGCATCGCCTCGGTGTAGGAATGCGACAGACGGTTGCCGTGCAGCAGCTGCTGCCACTGCCTGACCATTCCCATATACTGGTTGTTGAGGATGAAGATCTTGATCGGCGCATCGTGCTGCACCGCCGCGCTCATCTCCTGCATGGTCATCTGCACCGAAGCGTCGCCGGCGATATCGATGACCAGCGCATTGGGATGCGCGATCTGCACGCCGAGCGCCGCCGGCAGGCCATAGCCCATCGTGCCCAGCCCGCCGGACGTCATCCAGCGGTTCGGCTTCTCGAAATGATAGTGCTGCGCCGCCCACATCTGGTGCTGGCCCACCTCGGTGGTGATGTACGTGTCCATGTCCTTGGTTAGTTGGTACAGCCGCTCGATCGCATATTGCGGCATGATGACGTCGTTGTTCATCTTGTAGGCCAGCGAGTCGCGCGCGCGCCACTTGGCAATCTGCTCCCACCATGGGTAGAGCGCCTTCTTGTCGGCCTTGGCGCTCGCCCGCCACAGCCGCACCATATCCTCCAGAACACGGCCGACATCGCCGATGATCGGCACTTCCGTGTGAACATTCTTGTTGATCGACGACGGATCGATGTCGATGTGGATCTTGCGCGAGTTCGGCGAGAACGCGGTCAACCGTCCGGTAATGCGGTCGTCGAAGCGCGCGCCGATGCAGATCATCACGTCGCAATCATGCATGGCCATGTTGGCTTCGTAGGTGCCGTGCATGCCCAGCATGCCCATCCAGTTCTTGCCCGACGCCGGATAGGCGCCCAGGCCCATCAGCGTCGAAGTGATCGGGAAACCGGTGAGATCGACCAGTTCGCGCAGCAGGTGGCTGGCTTCCGGGCCGGAATTGATGACGCCGCCGCCGCTATAGATGATCGGCTTCTTGGCGCCGGCCATCAGTTCGACGGCTGCCTTGATCTTCTCCAGGTCGCCCTGGACCTTCGGCTGGTAGCTGGTGCGCGGCGCGATCTGCGGCGGGACGTAAAACCCCTTGGCGAACTGCACGTCCTTCGGGATGTCGACCACGACAGGACCGGGTCGGCCGGTCGTCGCGACATGAAAGGCCTCGTGGATGGTCGCGGCGAGCTCGTTGACGTCCTTCACCAGCCAGTTATGCTTGGTGCAGGGCCGCGTGATGCCGACCGTGTCGCACTCCTGGAAAGCGTCGGAGCCGATCAGCGAGGTCGGCACCTGCCCGGTCAGGCAGACCAGCGGGATCGAATCCATCAGCGCATCCTGCAGCGGCGTCACCGCATTGGTGGCACCCGGGCCCGAGGTCACCAGCATGACCCCGGCCCTTCCGGTCGAGCGTGCGTAGCCTTCAGCCGCATGGCCGGCGCCCTGCTCGTGGCGGACGAGGATGTGCTCGACCTCGTCCTGCTGGAAGATCTCGTCGTAGATCGGAAGTACGGCGCCGCCGGGATAGCCGAAAACATGCTTGACGCCGTTGTCCTTCAGCGCCTGCACCACCATTTCGGCGCCTGTCATCTCGCGCCGCTCGTTCTGTCCGTTGCTCATCGGTCTGGTCCCGTACTGTCGCCCTTTGGGCGTTGCCATTTGGGTGTTACTGGTCGTTTAGTCGTGTTTTGGGCAATAAAAAAGGCCCCCGAGGGAGCCTGTGTGTTGCGCATGGGAGGTTTTCGCCCGGCGGTTACACCGCCTTGCCCACGCGCCTTCCTACGAGAATGAGTGCCTTTTTCATGGTCGCGGACAATAAGGGTGAAATCGCGAACTCGTCAATGGGGGTTCTG
Source organism: Mesorhizobium shangrilense (assembly GCF_040537815.1). Classification (NCBI taxonomy): domain Bacteria; kingdom Pseudomonadati; phylum Pseudomonadota; class Alphaproteobacteria; order Hyphomicrobiales; family Phyllobacteriaceae; genus Mesorhizobium; species Mesorhizobium shangrilense. The sequence goes on along the minus strand of NZ_JBEWSZ010000001.1, from coordinate 785,332 downwards.
TACGAATTCGCTCGCCCGCGAAATCGGCTCCGCTACGCGCTACCATAGTACAGTTGAGCCCGTGCCGCCGAAGCACCACTATGCCGGATAAGGACATGCCTGCGAGGAGGACGCGTGGCTGGCGAACGGGAGCATATCCGCGAGATAGAGCAGGTGCTGTCCGGTGGACAATCGGCCCGCGACCATGTCGTGGTGCAGTCCTGGCTGCGTTGTGTCGACACGCATCGGCTCGACCCGACGCGGCCCACCGAAGCCTATATCGTGCCGGATACCCAGTTGCGCGAACACCGCGAGCAGTCCGAGCGGCTGATCGCCATTGCCCGCAGCGGCCTGGAAACGCTTTTCAGACAGGTGACAGGCCAGAACTACGTGCTGCTGCTGGCAAACGCCAAGGGGGTGACCGTCGACTTCCTCGGCGATCCGCTGTTCATGGACCAGTTGCGCACGGCGGGACTCTATCTCGGCTCCGAATGGTCGGAGAGCCGCACCGGAACCTGCGGCGTGGGCTCCTGCATCGTCACCGGCGAAGCGATGACGATCCACCAGACCGACCATTTCGACACCACCCATACGCCGCTTTCCTGCACCGCCGCACCGATCTTCGACACCAATGGCGAATTGGCTGCCGTGCTGGACATTTCGCTGCTGCGCTCCCCCCAGCCCAAGGTCAGCCAGAATCTGGCGCTGCATCTGGTGACCGCCTCCGCGCGACGCATTGAGCTCGCCAATCTGATGGCGCAGATGCACTCCGAATGGGTGCTGCGCTTTTCCCGTTCGCCGGAGTTCCTGGACGTCGACCCCGAGGCCGCCATCGCCCTCGACGCGTCGGGCCGTATCCTCGGCACGACGCACGGCGGGGCACTGCTGCTGGCGCAAGCTGGAGGGGTCGACTGGAGGCTCTCGCCGTCGCCGGTCGGCCAGCCGATCTCGCGCTATCTTGATATGAGCATCGATGATCTGCCGAGCCTGACGCGCGGGCGTCCGACCGAGGAGCGGCTGGTGTTCGGCCGCAGCGGCAGCGCCCTGTTCGCGCACGCCATCGAGCCGCAGCCGACAATCGGACGCCGCGCCCTCGTCGAAGCGGTGCCGAAGCCGATCAGCGAACTGTCGGGCGGCGATCCGGCGATGGCAGCCTTGCAGGTGCGTGCCGCCAAGCTGGCGCGCACCACCATTCCGATCCTGATCCACGGCGAGACCGGTTCCGGCAAGGAATATCTCGCCCGCGCGATCCACGAGTGCTCGCAACGCGGAGGCCCGTTTGTCGCCATCAATTGCGCGGCCATCCCCGAACACCTGATCGAGAGCGAATTGTTCGGCCATACCGCCGGCGCTTTCACCGGAGCGACAGCCAGGGGACGCAAGGGACTGATCGAGGGCGCCAATGGCGGCACGCTCTTCCTCGACGAGATCGGCGACATGCCCTACCCGCTGCAATCGCGGTTGCTCAGGGTGATCGCCGAGCGCGAACTGATCCCGGTCGGCGGCACCCAGCCGCTGCAGGTTGACATCAAGATCATTTCCGCCTCGCATCATGATCTGCGCAAGCTGGTTGCCGAAGGGCGTTTCCGCGAGGATCTGTTCTACCGGCTGAACGCCGCTTCGCTAACCTTGCCGGCGCTGCGCGAACGCACCGACTTCGAATGGCTTCTGGACCGGCTGCTGGACCAGCACGCGCGCCTTGCCGGTCGCCCGGCAAGGCTGTCGCCGGCGGCGCGGCTGGCGCTGATCCGTCACCGCTGGCCTGGCAACATCCGCGAACTCGCCAACGCCATCGATCTGGCGGTAACGCTTTGCGATGACGAAACGATCCAGCCCACCGACCTGCCGGACTTCGCGCCGCCGCATCTTGCGCCATCTACGCCGCCCGCTCCCTTGGTCGCACTCCGCGCGCCCTCACCCGAGGACGAGCGCACGGCGCTGCTGGATGCTCTGGCGATCTCAGGCTGGAACATCTCCGAGGCCGCGCGGCGTCTCGGCGTCGATCGCACGACGGTACATCGCCGCATGAAGCGGCTGCGGCTGGAGGCTCCGAACTAGTGTTGCGCTCACTGTGGCACGCCATGGCGCGCGCAACACCACTGCCACAGGGCGCAACAATAGAAATCGCTGTATCATACTGATTAAATTGCGATTTCTGCGACAGCGCCATGGTTGGCATGCTGCTTGCTCCTTGTTCCATGTACCCATCTGGAGCCTGGAGGAGCAGCCCATGAAAACGGACAACCGGAGGAGAAACCATGCTTGAAAGAACACCCACCACCAAGGCGCAAGCGCTGCTCGACAAGTTCGGCAAGGCGCTGGAGGCCGGCGACATAGACACCGCGGTCAACTCCTTCCAGGCGGATTGCTACTGGCGCGACCTCGTGACGTTTACGTGGAACCTGAAGACGATGGAGGGCCAGGACCAGGTTCGCGATATGTTGAAGGCAACCCTCGCCGAGACCAAGCCTACAGGCTGGGCGGTGGCCGAAGGCGAGGAAGCGACCGAGGCGGACGGCGTCATCACCGCCTGGATCACCTTCGAGACCATAGTGGCACGAGGCTTCGGCCTGGTGCGTTTCAAGGGCGACCTGATCTGGACCTTGCTCACCACCATGGCCGAACTGAAGGGACATGAGGAAAAATCCGGCTTCACCCGCCCGCTCGGCGCCAAGCATGGGCACGGCAAGGACCGCAAGACATGGCGTGAGGAGCGCGACGACGAGATCGCCGAACTCGGTCACACCAGGCAGCCCTACGTCCTCATCATCGGCGGCGGCCAGGGCGGTATTGCGCTTGGCGCGCGGCTGAAACAGCTGGGCGTGCCGACGATCATCATCGAGAAGAACGAACGCCCGGGCGATTCCTGGCGCAAGCGCTACAAGTCGCTCTGCCTGCATGACCCGGTTTGGTACGACCATCTGCCCTACATCGATTTCCCCAAGAACTGGCCGGTCTTCGCGCCAAAGGACAAGATCGGCGACTGGCTTGAGATGTACACCAACGTGATGGAGCTGAATTACTGGTCCTCCACGTCAGCCAAATCCGCAAAGTACGACGAGAAGGCCGGGGAATGGACAGTCGTCGTTGAGCGCGACGGCAAGGAGATCACCCTCAAGCCCAAGCAGCTGGTGCTGGCCACCGGCATGTCCGGCAAGGCGAACTGGCCGAAATACAAGGGCCAGGACATCTTCACGGGCGAGCAGCAGCATTCCTCGAACCACCCTGGTCCCGACAGATATCGCGGCAAGAAGGTGGTGGTCATCGGCTCCAACAACTCCGCCCACGACATCTGCGCGGCGCTGTGGGAGGGGGGCGCCGACGTCACCATGGTGCAGCGCTCCTCCACCCACATCGTCAAGTCCGATACGCTGATGGATATCGGCCTGGGCGGGCTCTATTCAGAGCAGGCGGTGGAGAACGGCATGACGACGCGCAAGGCCGACCTGATCTTCGCTTCCCTGCCCTACCGCATCCTGCACGAGTTCCAGATCCCGCTTTACGAACAGATGAAGGAACGCGACGCGAAGTTCTATGAAGACCTGGAAAAGGCCGGCTTCCTGCTCGACTGGGGCGATGACGGCTCCGGTCTTTTCATGAAGTATCTGCGCCGGGGTTCGGGCTACTATATCGATGTCGGTGCTTGCGATCTCGTCATCGATGGTTCGATCAAGCTGAAGAGCGGACCGGGCGCGGCGGTACAGGAACTGACCGTGACCGGCGTCAAGTTCGCTGATGGCACCGAATTGCCGGCCGATCTCGTGATCTATGCCACGGGCTACGGCTCGATGAACGGATGGGCCGCGGACCTCATCTCGCAGGACGTGGCGGACAAGGTCGGCAAGGTCTGGGGTCTTGGCTCGAACACCACCAAGGATCCCGGGCCCTGGGAAGGCGAGCAGCGCAACATGTGGAAGCCGACACAGCAGGACGCGCTGTGGTTCCACGGCGGCAATCTTCACCAGTCCAGGCACTATTCGCAGTATCTGTCACTGCAGCTGAAGGCCAGACAGGTCGGCTTGCCCACGCCCGTCTATGGATTGCAGGAGGTCCATCACAAGGGATAGCCGGCGGCCGACAGCAGCAACCAAGGAAGGCGCGGCCCACGCCGCGCCTTCCTTGTCGGTTAAATAGAGTTGTCCTCGGCTCAGTTCACCAGTAGCACGCCCCTCGCCTTGGCCCACCGCTCCAGAATCTTGCGCTCATCCGGCGTATCAAGGCGATTGCTGGGGCCTCGTACCTGGATCGCACGATTTTGCCGATCGAGCTCGATTGTCAGCAGGCGCTCGACCTTGCCGAGCGCCGTGCGCCGCAGCACCCAGATGGACGCGTTGCCGGCGATGCATTTGGCCGCATAGGTCGAGACGCAATGATGCATCGCCCGGCTTTCGGCAACCAGATCCTCGGCTGTCTTCAACTGGCGAACGAAGAACCGCTCGCCATGCACCTTCGCCCCCTTGGTTGGTGGCTGCCATTCCCAGTCCTCCAGAGGGGAGCCATCCCAGGCACGCCCTTGTGCCTGCATTTCCGCAGGTTGCGCAGCCCGTCCGGCCGCGCGGCGGCGCATGGCCTCAATGCGTTCGATCGCCGCAATGTCGTGATGCCACTCCGACATCTGCCGGCGCAGCGAAGCGAGCGTGCGCCCCTTCAGACTGTAGGCTCGATCACGCCGATACATGGCGGCGATGTAGTCGCAGAGATCGTCAATCTCCTCCTTCGACCCTGGCTGTCCGCAAAAGAAACGCACCACCTCGCGCCAGAATGGCAGCTCTGCGCGTGGCGTGCTTGCTATCTTCGTGCGGGCAAGGCGAGCCGCCAGCCCGACATCATCCGCATAGGACCGCGCAATCGCCACCCAAAACGCCTCGTTGAACGAGAAATCGCCCGAGAGGTTCAGGAAACAATGCACTTCCTTGCGCGACAGCCACGCATTGGCACCCGCCTTGTAGAGCGAGTCACCACGCGCAACCGTCACGTACCAGGTCTTGCGAAGCGTAACCTCGTCGACATGCAGCCCCGAACTGTCCAGCCAGATACGCTCGAGCGCGGCCGAGACCGGATAGTGCGCATAAAGATGCCGCGCCGCGGCCAGTTGCAGCCGCGCGGGATCGCGCGTTTTCAGTTGCGGACGCCACGAGGCCCCATCGCGGATCGCCATGCTGGCAAAGCCACGGCGCACCTCCTTGAGCGCCCGCCCAAAGTCCGGAACGGGGCGCGGGGTTGGAGAAACCCGCCGCAGCGTCGCGGCATATGCTTCAATACGTTCGCGCTCGGCCTCTTGCCTGCGCTGGATCATGGACCTGGCCATGGCCGTTCTCCCCGATTGGAACCCTGTCAGCCGCACGCAATTCCAGCGCCGGCACGGAATGTGTCGATCTGGATTGGCGTGACATGGACAGGTCTCCTTCAGGGATGACGGGTTGGAACGGGCCGGTGTCTACGCTCCCGAGAACTTTAGAACAAGAGCCATTCTTTCAATGTTTACAATGGCCTGCAGTAGTGTTGCAAAGTCGCATCTCGGGCATCCGGATAGCCGCCATCACCGGCCGGAAGCATTCGGCTCCCACCGCTTCAACACTCGTGTCGGTCGCATGAACGACGCTGCGGATCGCTTCGGACGTGGCTGCCGCCACGCATCGCAACGGTCCTCGGACTGTCAGGCAATGAGAACCCGCTTTGGCGCGGATCAGCCGTTCGTCCGATCGCGAAGGCGCAACGTGCGTGAACATGATTTCATCGTGGCCTCCATCAAAAATGTCGCGATACGGTGCGGCAACCTTGATGGCTGGCCGCTTGCCGGACGCCGGCTAGTACATTCAATCAGCCGCGACAGCAAGCAGCGGTTGTATTCGGCCCTGTCGCGTTCGGGCGAACCGGGAGTGCCCTGGCGGGCGGCTCGCCACTATAGCATCTGGCCGCGAAGCGGGAGCGCTTGCGACCGGCAAGCGCTCCCGGCAGTCGTCCGGTCGGTAGGCCGCCACCGCGCTTTCGCCGTCAAAGCAGAAACACATGGTCCTCTCCTCTCCGGCGATAGGTTCCGAGTTGGCTATGCCGCCTTATCGGCGGCGAAGCGCGCCACCACGCGTTCCAGCAGCGGCACATAGTCGCGAAACGAACGCGTTTTCATGTCGGCGATCTTGCCGCCCTCGTCCCATATACGGACCCGCACAGCTTCATCATGGAACGGATTCCTGCGGAACTCGGCCACCTCGTCGGCATTCATCGGGCCGCCCTGCAGCGACAGCGTGTGCACCGACGCCTGCGACAGCTTGCCGAAATAGGTCGGATCGGTGGCGCAGAGATAGCGTTTGGCCGAAACATGCAGCCTCACGCATTCGACGATGACCGGCGGGAAGAACGGCGCCAGCACCTCACCGCCGGCCTCGTCATGGTGCTTGTCCTCGACATCGTCAGGCGAATAGGTGCCGAACTCGCTGGTGTAGTGGCCGATGTCGTGCAGCAGTGCCGCCGCCACCAGCTCTTCCGGCGCATCGTCCTGTTCGGCGAGCCACGCGCCCTGCAGCATGTGCTCGGACATGGTGACGGGCTCGCCGAGATAGGATTCCGCACCACGCCTCTCGAAGATATCGGCGATGAACTCGACGATATTGCCCGCGTTCAGATCCGGGTCGCTCATTCCGCCGCCTCCTTGAAACCGTGTTCGATCGCGGCAAGCGTCGAGAGCAAGCCGTCCTTGTCGGCGTAACAGCCCTGCAGCCAGCGCTTGCCTGTCCCGGAAAAGGCCTTGCGAGCATGCATGACGCGGGTGTTGTCGACGATGAAGGCCTGGCCAGGCTCAAGCTTGAACGTCACTTCGAAGGACGGATCCTCGATGAGTTCGGCGAACCGGCGATAGGCCTTGTAATAGGCGTCCATGTCGGCGAAGGGCACGTCGACCGTCGGCGCCAGCGAGCGGTTGTTGAAGCGGATGCAGATCAGCTCGCCATCCGGCCCGAGTTCGATCATCGGGCGCTTGGACTGCAGCCGAACGCCGGACGAGCCGGCATATTCAAAGCGTGCCGAACATGAACTCAGCAGCCGAAAACCCTCCGGGTTTTCGGCCTGCAAGGCGGCTGCGACGGCAAACCCGTCGACGACGCTCGATTCGCCGCCATCGACCGTGTTCTCGATGCATGACAGGATCTGCAGCGTCGGCACCGGATCGCGGTACGGATTGTCGGTGTGCGCCTGAAGGCCGAGATTGGTGTAGGCGAGATTGCTCGGATTGACCTCGGCGCGCACTTCGAACCAGCGGCCGTAATTGGTCTCCCTGATGTACCCGAACAGGTCGGACACTTTGCACAGCGCCCCGGATTCGGTCGGCAGACCGTCCATCACCGCAAAGCCGTAGGCGCGCACCGCCGACAGCCATTCGCGCAGGACGTTGCGGTCGCGGCTGGCGGCGCCATAGCCGGCGCGCGGCACGGAATTCTGCATCGTCGCCTTGGTCCAGCGCCGAATCTCGCCGCCGGTCCAGCCGGATTGGCGGGCCGCGTCGCGATCATAGGCGTTGGCGCTCAACCACGAAGCGGGAAAGCTGACCGTCTTGCCTTCCGGCGCGAAGCTGACCTCCAGCGCACCGCCCTTGATCGAAGCAGCGCCAATGCGTGTATCGGCGGGAATGTCGAGGATGGTGATCAGGCGCTGGCCATTGCCGGCGCTGCGCGTCTTGTCGTCCAGCGCATTGTCGCGCAGCCACATGGCATGGAAGCGGGTGCGTGCCCCATCCTCCCAGTCAAGTTCGATTGTTCTTCCTTCGTCGCCAATAAACGCGTGGGTCAGCATGGATGAGGTCCTGTACCTTGCACCCCACGGTCCGGTCCACAGGGTTTCCATTGCATGCTGACGCTTCCCAAGGCATAACTCAAATTATCATTTTTTGGCCAACGGGGCGAAAATTCTAATGGCTAGTAGACCCCCTGATGCCTTGCCTCCGCTCGACTGGCTGCGCAGCTTCGAAGCCGCGGCGCGGCTGTCCAACTTCACCGCCGCCGCGGGCGAGCTTGGCCTGACGCAAGCGGCCGTCAGCCAGCATATCCGGTTTCTCGAGGAGCGACTGAAGACCCGCCTGTTTTCGCGGCTTGCTCGCGGCGTCGCACTGTCCCCGGAGGGCGCGGCCTATCTGCCGCACATCCAGTCGGCATTCGCCACCATCGGCAACAGCACCACGGAATTGTTCGAACCGCGCGCTGTCCAGACCGTCACCATCCGGGTGCCGATCTCCTTTGCCCTGCTTGTGCTGATGCCCGCCCTGCCCGATCTCACGAAGGCGCTGCCCCAGATCCAGCTCGATGTGGTGACGATCCACCGTCCCACTGACTATGACCAGCCGGGCTCGGTGCTCGACGTACGCTTCGGCAACGGCTCCTTTCCCGGGCGCGAAGCCGACAGGCTGACCGTCGAGCGGCTCGTGCCGGTAGCCGCCCCTGCCCTGGCTGACAATGCCGACTGGACCTCCCTGCCCCTGCTTCTGGTCGCCGGTGCGCGCGAAATGTGGGCGGAATGGTTCGCCGCCGCCGGATTGGCGGGACATGCCAGGCGCTCGCACCGCTTCGACAGTTTCGTTGCCGCGATGGAAGCGGCCAGGGCCGGTGCCGGCATCCTGCTGGGCTCGCGGCCCCTGATCGACGCCGCACTCGCCGGCAGGGCCCTGGTGCCGCTTTCCGACTTCGAACTCTCCAGCAGTTCTGGTCATTTCCTGACCCAGCCTTCGGCAGCACCACTGTCGCGCGCCGAACAGGATTTTCGTCAGTGGCTTCTGTCGCGTCACCCAAGCGCGGTGAGAACATAGATCAATCAAGCAGGGCCGACGCGCTTCCAATAGATCAACGTAGCAGTCAGCCCGCCCAGCGGCTTCAGCGCATAGTCGGGGATTTCGCCTGTCAGCGTGAAGCCCAGTTTTTCGTAGAGGCCGGAAGCCCCCTCCTCGGCAGCAGTGTCCAGCACCAGCAGCGTGCGGCCCTTCTTGACGGCGAGGCGCTCCGCCGCCTGCATCAGGCTGGTTGCCACGCCCTTGCCCCGTTGATCGACTGATGTCATCAGCTTGGCGATCTCGGCCCGGTGCGGCTGGTTGGGCGGAAAGTCGAGCAGCAATGTCACGGTGCCGACCAGAGCGTCGCCATCCCATGCGCCCAGCACCACTCTTTCGCCTCTCGCTGCCGCCTGGAGGGATTTTTCCCAGAAGGCCTCGGCGGCCTCCCGCGCCAGCGGATGTATGAAGCTGACCGATCCGCCGGCGGCAACCGTCTCGATCAGAATCTCGACCAGCATGTCTCGCGCTCGCCCCGCGCCGGTCATAGCCTTGATTTCGATGGACCCCATAAACGATGTCCTTGGTTGAAATGGTTGTCGCGATCATGCGCCTGGCTCGCAGCCGTCAGTCCAGACGGCTGACCCGCCTTCGCTTTCGCGCCGCCTTGATCGCGGCGATGCGATCGGCATCCTTTGGCTGCAGATGTAGCCCGCGCTCCAGGATCTCAAGCGTGTATTCTTCATAGGTGAGTCCTAGCCGTTCGGCCTTTTCCATCCGCAGCAGCATGACCTCGTGGCTCGGCGCTTTCCACGCCTTGGCGTGCGCTGCCTGCCAGGCAAGGAAGATATACGGGTCTCCCTTGCCCCATGGCGGTCCCTTGTAGTCGTCAAGCGGCGGCCCACCATTGTGGGAGCGTTTAGGGCGTCGCGCCATCTGCCTACCCCCTGACCAGCGCGACCAGATAGTCGGCAGCGTCCGGCCCGGAGGCATGGAAACTGCAATCCGACGGCGCGCCTAGCGCCAGGCAATCGCCCGGCTGGAGCCTGTGCACGATATCGCCCTCGGTGAAATCGAGCCGTCCGGAGATCATCCATATCTGCTGCTTGATGAAGGCATAGGAGGCGGCGGGGAAATTGACCTTGGCTCCCGCCGGCAGCTGGACCCGGATCAGTTCGAGCGGCATGTCCGAGGCCGGCGAAAGATGCCGCCGGACATAGCCGGTGGCGGGATCGCGCCATGTCGGCTGGTCGCCGTCGCGAAGCAGTCCGCCCCCCTGCAACTCCGCCCGCGCGATCAGCGTGGACAGCGTCATGCCGAAGGCCGAGGCGATGCGCACCAGAAGTGCCGCGGTCGGACTTGTCTTGCCGCGCTCGATCGTGCTGAGCATGGCTTTCGACACGCCGGACCGATCGGCGAGTTCGGCCAGCGACCAGTCGCGCATGCTTCTTTCGGCATGTATTCGCTTGCCGATGGTCGAAGAAAGATCGTTCGCTATATCATCCATAATTCCGATATAATGAATTCTTGTCGCCGAGAAAAGAGAGGGTAGATCGAATTGTCGAGAATGCCTTAAGGCCTCCTACACCATCCAGCCACACCCCACCTTAACCCCGTTCCAGTAGGGTCGGTCCGCTTGGGAAATGGGGAATTGCCTGTCCATGTTTGTTGAACGCGAAGCCGCCGTCGGAGAGCCGACATCGCAGGAGCGCCGCAACGCGGAGCAAAACGACAAGAGGGTTCTCGGCAATGTCGTGCAGTGCGACGGCGCGCGCGCCACGATCAGCGCTTATGCCGACGACATTGAAGGCGTGATCACCGGCCTTTGGACGGTCGGCAAGATGATTTCCATCAATCTGGGCACAGCGCGAACCGTCGGCCTGGTCTACGAGATCGGCAAGTCGGATCGCGCCTGGAGCAGCGAGGGCCAGAACCCGATCGAGGTCAAGATCGAGCTGATCGGCGAAGTCCGCGACGGCGCCGAGCCGGGCGCCAAGCCAGTCTTCGACCGTGGCATCACCACCTATCCCCATATCGGCGCCATTGCCCACCGCATCCGCAGCCGCGACCTGCAGGCGGTCTACGATCTGGCGGGACGTCATTCGATCACCATCGGCTCGCTGTCGCAGGACGAGACGATCGACGCCAACATCGCCATCGACGACACGCTGGCCCGGCACTTCGCCGTTGTCGGCACGACGGGCGTCGGCAAGTCGACGGCCGTCTCGCTGCTGCTGCGCAAGTCGATCGCTGCCCGGCCGGACCTGCGCATCCTCATCCTCGATCCACACAATGAGTTCGCGGCGTCGCTGCCCGAATATTGCGTCCGGGTCGATTCGACGACGCTGGATCTACCATTCTGGATGTTCAAGCTCGAGGAATTCGCCGAAGTGCTGTTCCGCGGCCGCGAAACTGTCCCGGAGGAGGTCGATGTGTTGCGCGACCTTATCCCCGCCGCCAAGAACCTCTACCGCAATCCCAATTCCGGCGCCTATGTGCGACGCGGCAGCGATGCGCTGACCGCCGACACGCCGGTGCCCTATCGCATGGTCGATCTCATCAAGCAGATCGACGAGCGCATGGGCCTGCTCGAAAGCAAGAACGACCGCCCAATCCTCAGATCGCTGAAGACGCGCATCGAATCCGCGGCCTCCGATCCGCGCTACCGCTTCATGTTCAACTCGCGCCTGATCGAGGACACGATCCACGAGACGATCGGCAATATCTTCCGCGTGCCGCACCATGGCCGCCCGGTGACCTGCTTCGAGATGGCGGGCATGCCTTCCGAAGTCGTCAACTCCGTCTGTTCGGTGCTGGCCCGCTTGGCCTTCGACCTTGCTCTTTGGAGCGAGGGCAAGCTGCGGCTGCTGTTGCTGTGCGAGGAAGCGCATCGCTACATGCCGGCCGATCCGCGGCTCGGCTTCGCTCCGACCAGGCACGCCCTGTCGCGCATCGCCAAGGAAGGCCGCAAATATGGCTGCTATCTCGGCGTCGTCACCCAGCGCCCGGGCGAGCTCGATCCCACCATCCTGTCGCAGTGCTCGACCTTCTTTGCCATGCGTCTCGCCAATGAGCAGGACCAGGCGATCATCCGCTCGGCGATCGCCGATTCCTCGGCCTCCACGCTCGCCTTCCTTTCGTCCATGGGCCAGCGCGAAGCCATTGCCTTCGGCGAAGGCGTGGCGACGACGATGCGGCTGAAATTCGAAAAGCTGTCCGAGGATCTGATCCCCGGCACGTCCAGGCGTGAGCAGGCCGTGCCGTCCGAAATCGGCGACGATGTCGATCTGGCGGCAATCGTCGAACGGTTGCGCAACGTGCCGAAGCCGCAGCAGGCAATGGCCTTTGCCCAGGCCGTGGATTCAGGCCGGCAGGCCGGCGACCCCGAATACCGCAAGCCTCCGGTCCCACGCATCCAGCCGGACGACGATTTCGACATGCGTTACGGCCTCAAGCCCGCGACCTTCGGCCTGCGCCCGCAAAACGACTGAGCCTGCGCGTCACGTCCATCTGCCGACAGTTCTGAGAACCCGCGACAAGCCTCCAAAGGCTCTGCTTCGTTGGCCAGCTTGGGCAAATCCCGTCAGGGAATTCGTCAGGCTGAGTCGGCTGGTGTCGTTTTCGAGAACCGGAGCGGAGCGGACATTCAGTCCGTGAGCACCGGAATCGCAGAAAACGGCAGCAGACGGCCAGCCTCACGAATTCAGTGATGGGATTTCAGGCGCAGACGCGGTTGCGGCCCTGCCTCTTCGCCTCATAGAGCTGGCGATCGGCGCGGCGGTAGAACTCTTCGGCCGTTTCCTTGCGATCCCAGACGGCAAGCCCGACGCTGGTGGTGATCTTGAGGCGCACATTGCCGGAGAGGATCGACATGTTGGCGATCGCCTTGCGGATGCGCTCGGCGAACTTGGCCAGGAGTTCGGCATCCATATTGGGAGTGACCACGGCGAATTCCTCGCCGCCCAGTCGTGCCACCACGTCGTGGTAGCGCGTCATGTCCTTGAGACAGTTGGCGACGGCGCGAAGCACTTCGTCGCCGACATCATGGCCATGGGTGTCGTTGACCTGCTTGAAATGGTCGAGATCGAGGATCATCAGTCCGACGGGCTTCTCGATGCGGCGGAACTCTTCCAGATATTCCTTCAGCGCATCATCGAAATAGCGCCGGTTCTGCATGCCGGTCAGTCCGTCGGTCAGCGCCGCATGTTCCAGCGTCTCCGAGCGCGCGCTGAGCGAAACCGTCATGGCGCGCAGCTTGCCCTCTTCCGTCGCCTGCTTGCGGATCAGCGGATAGATGAAGAAAACGCCGAAGAACAGCGCCGTCGCCAGGAGCACGCCGGTCGCAAACAACAGCTTGTTGAGGTAGATGATCTGATCGATTCCGGAAGACGTGCGGATCTCGGCGGCAAGCGATTGCAGAAGTCCATAGGCATGCAGCGTCACCAGGCCCGCGGCCAGGATCACGAAGATAAAGACGAAAAATGCCGATTCCGCCTTATGGAAACGCATCTGCTCCCCGTTTCAAAAACACCCGCCGATCATATCGCACGCGCGACCTTACGGAGGGTTAATTTGGACAACCACAACGAGAATCTTTCGTTCTGCGTCAACTTGGCAGGTTGCATCCAAAGCGGACTGTCAGATCACTTCCGTTTCGTCGCCGGTGCCTGATCTCCGCCATTCGGGGCCCAATTGGTGCCTGAACCAGGTCGCCTGACGCTTGGCATATTGCCTGGTCGCGATCTTGGCGCGCTCAATTGCTTCGGGAAAACCCATGTTTCCAGCCATCGCCGCCTGCAGTTCACGAACACCGATCGCTTTCATTGCCGGCAAATCGGCATCGAGATCGAGTGCCGCGAGCCGGCGAACCTCATCCAGAGCGCCCTTGTCCAGCATCTGGTCGAACCGGGCTTCGATCCGCGCCACCAGGGCCGCGCGATCCGGCTCGATCACGATGAAGTGCGCACCATTCCTGTCTATCAGCGGCTGGCCGCGCGCTGCCTGCCACTCGAGGATCGAACGGCCAGATGCGTCCAGCACCTCCAGCGCCCGCACGATGCGTTGGCTGTCGGTCGGCTTCAACGTCATGGCGACCCTTGAATCCTCATGCATCAGGATCTGGTGCAGTTTGACCGCGCCTTGTTCCTTCAATTCGTAGCGCCAGCGGTCGCGTATCCGCTGGGGAATATCCGGCATTTCCGAAATGCCCTCGGCAAGCGCCCGGAAATAGAGACCGGTGCCGCCGACGAAGATCACCGGTCGTCCCGAAAGCACGCCGTCGTCGATCAGTTTCATCACATCACGCAGCCAAGCGCCGGTGGAATAGGCGGTGGAGGGATGAACATGCCCGTAGAGAAAATGCGGGGCTCGGGCGAGATCGGCGGCACTCGGCCGCGCCGTCAGCACGTCGAGCACCGAATAGCCTTGCATGGAATCGGTGTTGACGATGACGCCGCCCTCGCGCTCGGCCAGATCGAGCGCAAGCGCCGACTTGCCGCTGGCGGTCGGCCCGGCTATCAGGATCGCGTTCTTCACGCGGCCTTCGCCCGCCTTTCCGCTGGAATTTTCAATGCCGCTTGTCGCCACGCTCGTGTCCCGTCCCGCCGACCAGATCCTTTTGCCGTCGCTTGCGAATATGGCCTCAAGGTCGGTTGGCGCAAGCGCTGTTCATTGGCTGGCTGAAGGGATTGCTTGCGACCTTGCCTTGCCCGAAGCGGCAGACGTCGCCGAGTTGGCCGCCGGCCTGCGCGCCGCGCTGGCTTCGGAGCCGGTCGACGTGATCGTCCAGCCGGTCGAGGGAAGACGCAAGAGCATCCTCATCGCCGACATGGATTCGACCATGATCGACCAGGAGTGCATCGACGAGCTTGCCGACGAAATCGGCGTCAAGGATCATGTCGCCGCCATCACCGCGCGATCGATGAACGGCGAAATCGCCTTCGAACCGGCACTGCGCGAGCGCGTGGCGCTGTTGAAGGGTCTCGACGCCGCCGTGGTCGATCGCATCATCGCCAACCGCCTGACACTGGCTTCCGGCGGCCGCGCGCTTGTCCAGACGATGCGGGCCAACGGTGCCTGGACGGCACTGGTCTCCGGTGGCTTCGAGGTGTTCACCACGCGCATCGCGACCATGCTTGGTTTTCAGGAAAACCGCGCCAACCGCCTGATCGAGCAGGACGGCCACTTCACCGGTCTCGTCGCCGAGCCGATCCTTGGCCGTGCCGCCAAGGCCGATGCACTGATGGAGATTTCAGCCCGCCTCGGCCTGGCGCCAGCCGATGCCATCGCGGTCGGCGACGGCGCCAACGACCTCGACATGATCCGCCTCGCCGGCACCGGCGTGGCACTTCATGCCAAGCCGGCTGTCGCGGCGCAGGCAAAGGTACGCATCGACCACAGTGACCTGACCGCCTTGCTCTACCTTCAGGGCTATCGACGCGAAGAATTTGTCGAATGAAACCCATCCGCACCGAACGCCTGATCCTGCGCAACTGGGAGGACCGCGACCGCGAACTCTTCCACCGGATCAATTCCGACGAACGCGTCATGGAGTTCTTCCCGTTCCGGCGCAACCGTACGCAGGCCGACGCCAAGATGGATGAACTGCACACGGCCATCGAGCGTGACGGCTACGGCTTCGCCGCGGCCGAGATTGCGGCCACCGGGGAATGCATCGGCTTTGTCGGCATCACCGGAACTGGCCACTTGCCGTTCCTGCCGGCCGGCACCATCGAGACCGGCTGGCGGCTGGCGCCCGAATTCTGGGGCAAAGGCTATGTCTCGGAGGCAGCCGAGGCCTGGCTGGCCTACGGCTTCGAAACGCTTGGGCTCGATGAAATCGTGTCCTTTGCCGTCGAGGACAACCGCCGCTCCACCGCCGTCATGGAACGCATCGGCATGACCGCCGATCCCTTGGCCGATTTCGACCATCCGGGCATTCCCGATAGCCATCCCGCGCTCATGCGGCATGTGTTCTACAGGCTCTCTCGCATCAACTGGGAAGCAAGAAAAAGGGCGGCTCGCTAGCCGCCCTTTTCTTTTCAGGATCAGAGTGTTTCCGGATTTTCCGGACTCAATCCATTCTTATCGTCACGAACCGCAGTTCGCCGGTCTTCGACGCCAGCATCAGCAGCGCGTTCTTGCGTCCCTGCTCCTTCAACGCGCCGATCCGGTCCATGACGTCCTTGGGCGTGGCAACCGATTCCTGTGCGATCTCGGTGATCACTTCGCCGGGCTGGATGCCGCGCTCAGCGGCTGCCGAGTCCTTGGCGACGTCGGTGATGACGACGCCGGAAACGTCGGCGGCAATGCTGAAC
This sequence comes from Mesorhizobium shangrilense, assembly GCF_040537815.1. Classification (NCBI taxonomy): domain Bacteria; kingdom Pseudomonadati; phylum Pseudomonadota; class Alphaproteobacteria; order Hyphomicrobiales; family Phyllobacteriaceae; genus Mesorhizobium; species Mesorhizobium shangrilense. The sequence continues at coordinate 769,288 of NZ_JBEWSZ010000001.1, read as the reverse complement.
TTCTTGCGCGTGTCGTCATTGAGTTCGCCGATGGTCATGCCAAGCACGGCCGCCGTCGAAACCGGTGGCGCCTTGTCGGCCTTGCCCTGATCGGTGCCCTTGTCTTCGGCGCTGGCTGCTTTCTCGCCGTCCTCAAGCCGGCCGAGCGTCACCTTCACGGTCTGCTCGACGCCCTTGCGCACGATGACCACGTCGACCGCCTTGCCGACCGGGCTTTCCGCCACGACGCGCGGCAGGTCGCGCATCTCGTGGATATCCGTACCGTCAAACTTGATGATGACGTCGCCGGCCTGAACGGTTCCGTTGTCGACAGGTCCGCCCTTGATGACGCCGGCGACGAGCGCGCCCTTGGCGGTCGCCATGCCCAGGCTTTCGGCAATGTCGGCGGTCACGGGCTGGATGCGCACGCCGAGCCAGCCGCGCCGCGTCTCGCCGAACTGGCGAAGCTGGTCGACGACGCCGGACGCAAGCTGCGCGGGTATGGAGAAGCCGATGCCGATCGAACCGCCGGACGGCGAAATGATCGCCGTGTTGATGCCGATCACTTCGCCGGCGCTGTTGAACAGCGGTCCGCCGGAATTGCCGCGGTTGATCGCGGCATCGGTCTGGATGAAGTCGTCATAGGGACCCGAATTGATGTCGCGGTTGCGGGCCGAGACGATGCCCACCGTCACCGTGCCGCCGAGGCCGAACGGATTGCCGATCGCCATCACCCAGTCGCCGACACGCATCTTGGTGGAGTCGCCGAATTTCACCGAGGTCAGCTTGTGCCCCTTCGGATCGACCTTCAGCACGGCGACATCGGTCTTGGGGTCGGTGCCAATCAGCGTCGCCTTCAGCGTGACGCCATCTGAAAAATTGACTTCGATATCGTCGGCGTCGGCGATCACGTGGTTGTTGGTCACCACGATGCCCTGGTCCGCGTCGACGACGAAGCCGGAACCCAGCGACTGCACCTTCTGCGCGCCATTGTCCTTGTCGCCACCACGGTTCTTGAAGAAGTCGTCGAAGAAGTCCTGGAAGGGCGAGCCCTCCGGTAGCTGCGGCATCGGAACGGCGCCCGGACCTTCCGTGCCCTTGACTGTCTGCGAGGTCGATATGTTGACCACCGCGCCGAGCAGCTTGTCAGCGAGATCGGCGACCGAGGGCGGCCCGTCATTGGCGAACACAGGCGTGACAAAGGACGGAACAGCAACCACGCCGACGAGCAGCGCCGCCGCACCAGCGATGAACGTCCGTCGTGCCGCGCGCAAAAGGGTGTTGGATGTCATCGAGAAGCCTCCCGGTATTTTCTGAAAAAGCGCTTCGGCGAAAACGCCGCGTCGCGTCATGTTGGCAAGAAATACGGCACGTTTGCGGCTGTGGCTAGAAGCAGGGCAGAAATCCTGCGTTATTCCCAAGCCGCAAACCAATCAGCCTCACCCGCCCCGCACCAGCCAGACGATGCCGACACCGACGGCGATCGCCGCCAGCCCGGCGATGCGCAATACATTCTCCGGCATCGACAGAACCTCGCCCGCCAGTTTCTTGGCGAACTCCGGAAAGCCGCCATAGACCAGCCCCTCGACAACGAGGACCAGGCCAATGGCGGCGAAGAAGTCCTGCACCGGCCTTTACTGGCCGGTTGCAGGTTGAGCCGCCGGCGCGGCAGGCGCCGCCGGGGCGGCGCTTGCTGCCGGAGCAGCGGGTGCGGGCTGCGGCCCCAAAGGCTTCGCCCCCGCTTCCTTGCCGTCGGGATCGCGGAAGAACCGGAAGAACTCCGAACTCGGCGAAAGCACCATCGTCGTTCCGGTGCCGTCCAACGCGGTACCATAGGCATTCATCGAGCGGTAGAAGTCGAAGAACGCCGGATCGCGCTTGTAGGCATCGGCGAAGGTGGCACTGCGCTGGGCTTCGCCCTCACCGCGCAGGATTTCGGACTCTTTCTGCGCCTCGGCGACGATCTCGACCACTTCACGATCAGCGCGTGCCGTGATGCGCTGTGCCGCTTCGTTGCCGCGTGCCCTCAGCCGCGCGGCTTCCGCCAGGCGTTCGGCCTTCATGCGGTCGTAGGTCTGCTGTGAAACCTCGGCCGTAAGATCGGTCCGGCGGATACGGACATCCTCGATCTGCAGGCCGAGCGACGTGGCGTCGGGCCTGAGCTGATCGCGGACTTCGCGCATCATCACGGCGCGCTCTTCGGAGAGCGCGGCCTCGAAATCGCGCAGACCGTAGACGCGGCGCAAGGCAGCGTCGAGACGGGTCCGCAGGCGCGCTTCGGCCAATTCGATCTGACCGGACACGGCGGCACGGAAGACGCGCGGATCCGAGATGCGATAGGCGATGAAGGCATCGACCTCATAGAACTTGCCGCCCGACACCTGGACGCGGATGTTGTCGAGGTCGAAGCGCAGCACCCGGTTCTCGATCAGCTGCACCGTATCGGCGTCGAAGAACGAGAACGGCGCCTTGAAGTAGATGCCGGGTTCGCTCTTGACGTCGACGATCTCACCGAACCGCAGCACGAGCGCCTGCTGGCGCGCATTCACCACGAAGACCGACGAATAGATGAGGAACAGGATGACCGCCAGGATGACGACGATGATGGGAAGACGGTTGGCCATTACTGGTTACCTCCCGTGGTCGCACCAAGGGGGGTGGGCGTCGGCGCCTTCTGCTGCAGTGCCGGCAGCGGCAGGTAGGGAACAACACCCTGTCCGTTGCCTTGCTCGACAATGACCTTGTTGGAGTCCTTCAGGACCTTCTCCATCGTTTCGAGATACAGGCGCTTGCGCGTCACGTCGGGCGCCTTGGCATATTCGTCGTAGACCGAGATGAAGCGCTGCGCCTCACCCTCGGCTTCCTGCACGACCCGATTCTTGTAGGCGGCCGCGTCTTCGCGGACCTGTGCCGCCTCGCCGCGTGCCTGGCCGAGCTTCTGGTTGGAATACTGGTTGGCCTGCTCGACGAACTTGTCCTCGTCCTGCTCGGCACGCTGCACCTCGTCAAACGCATCGGCCACCTCGCGTGGCGGTGCCGCATCCTCGATCGAGACGGCGTTGACGTTCAGACCGGCCTTGTAGCCGTCCAGCGTCGTCTGGATGATCTCGCGCACCGAGGCCGCTATGCCCTGGCGGTCATCGCGGAAGATGTCCTGCGCCGGCCGGCGGCCGACCGCTTCGCGCATCGCGCTTTCGGCAACCTGCCGCAGCATGCCGTCGGGATCCGAGACGTCGAACAGATAGGCCCGGGGATCGGAGACCTGATAGGCCACCGAAAACTGCACGTTGACGATGTTCTGGTCGCCCGAAAGCATCAGGCCGTTGCCGCTGGTGTTGCCACCGCCAATGTCGACGAGCTGCTCGGAAATCTTGGCCGTCTCGACGGTTTCAAGCGGCCACCAATGGAAATGCAGGCCTGGCTGCGAAAGCTCCGCCTTCGGCTTGCCGAAACGCAGTTCGACCGCAACCTCGTCGGGCTGCACGGTATAGACGGCCTTGAATGCCCACAGCACGACGAGTGCGACCGCGATCAACGCGAACACAGCTGGGCTTGCGCCACCGCCGCCCGGCAGAGCGCGCCGCAGCCTGTCCTGGCCGCGCCGGATGATGTCTTCGAGATCGGGGGGCGAGCCCTGCGGACCTGTCGGTCCTTTTGGTCCCTGCCCCCAGGGTCCGCCACTATTTCCGCCGCCGCCCCACGGGCCGCCGCCTCCGCCACTCTTGTCGTTCCAGGGCATGAATGTCCTTTCGCTTGGAATTCCCTCATGCGCCGGTGTTACGGCGCAAAATCCAGTGTTGTTCTTCTATAGGGACGCCACGACGCGCTTTCAACGCGATCGACTGTCGACGGCATCTGTTTTGGATGATCGCGACCCTTTGTCGTCCCTCAATGCCCTTTCTGTCTTTCAAAGCATTTCGCGGCGGCGCTCGTAAACCGTGTAGCGCGTCGCGTGGCTGTCCTTTTCGCCGGCCGGAATGTCTTCCGCCCGGACAACACGCCACAGCTTGGGGTCGATCGGCGGAAAATGCGCGTCACCATCGACATCGGCCAGAATGTGGGTGACATGCAGGCGGTCGGCCAACGGCAGCGCCTGCGCATAGATCTGGCCGCCGCCAATGATGCAGACCTCGTCGGCGCCAGCCGCGCGCGCTTTGGCCAGTTGGATGGCATCATCCAGCGAATGCACGACTTCGATGCCCTCGGCGCTCCAGTCCTTGTCGCGGGTGACCACGATGTTCAGCCTGCCCGGCAGCGGCCGGCCGATGCCCTCATAGGTCTTGCGGCCCATGATGATGGGCTTGCCCATCGTATCGGCCTTGAAACGCTTGAGGTCGGTGGAAAGCCGCCAGGGCAAACCACCGTCACGCCCGATCACGCCGTTTTCGGCGATGGCGACATAAACAGCGACATCCATCAGTTTGCGCTCCCGCCATTGCTGTCGGCCGGGTTGAGCATGAGGATATTGATGTCGTGCTCGGGATAGAAATCATTGGCCGTCATCTCGAAGGTCGTTGGCCCCACCTTCCTGACATTATCGCCGCAGAACGAGACCAGGTTTTTCGCATTGCCCTTGTCGACGGTCAGCTTGAACTTGCCGATCGTGCCCGTCGCCCAGTTGCCGCCGGTGGTCAGGATATAGGCGATGCGGCTCTCGTAATATTTCGGATAGCCGTCGGGATCATCCTTGGCCGCCTTGCGGATGGCGTTTTCGAACGTGCTGTCCATGCAGTAGCGTGTCTTGTAGGCGGTGTACGGGTCCTGGAACTTGCCATCGGAAAAGAAGCTGACCGTCGACGAGCTGCCGACGCTGGGCTTGTAGCGGTGCGAGACACGGACATCCGCGTTGGCGGGAAAATTCGAGCGCCACCAATAGGTCGAGCGCAATTGCCAGAATGGCGAGTAGACGGTCTTCATGCCCGAACCGTCGTCTGAACTGTCCTCGATGATGATGCCGCGGTTGACCCAGTCATCGGCGACCGCCTGCGGCAGCTTTGCGAGTGCTGCCCGTGCCGCGTCGCCGAACGGATAGAACGGCACGTTCTGCGCCTTCAGCTCGGCGCTGATGTCGACGCCCAGCGCAAACACCTTCTGCTCAAGCTGCGGCTTTACCGCCGCGCCGTCGATCGTCACTTCGAAGCCGAGAAAATTGTCACTGGGGTCGTTGGGGATGGCCGGCATTTCCTCGGGATTGCCCTCGATATCCGGCATCGGAAAAGCGACGATCGCATCGACATCCTTGTCAGTGTTGTTGTGGAAGACATAGTCGACCGTCACCTTGTCCGGCGAGATGTAAAGGTCCTCGCTTTGCATCGCCACCGCGTCGCTGCGCGACAGGATCAGACCACCAGTGCCAAGCTCGGCGGTCGAATCATTTGCCAGCGCGGGCGCTGCGCAGAGCATCAATCCTGCAGCCAAGACAGTTCGCAACATCACAGCTCCCCTCCCACAAACCATCACATATCACCTCAAGGCATGCCGCCGGGCCTGACCCGAAGGTGCACGGCGAATTGGGGAACGACATGCCTGGACAATCAATGGCGCGACCCTACTTGTTTCAGCCCCGCGTTCAAAGCCCCTGCATGCCGGCGCAACTGCCTGCGCTCACACAATCGCGGTCTGGACAGGCAAGCCTCGATCGGGCAGGAGTTCGGCCATGCGCAAGGTTCTCGTCATCGGCATCGGCGCCGGCAATCCGGAGCACATGACCGTGCAGGCCATATCAGGCCTGAACCGGGCCGATGTGCTGTTCATTCCCGACAAGGGCGCGAAGAAGAATGATCTGGCCGAACTGCGCCGCCAGATCTGCGACCGTTTCGTCACCAATCCCAAATCGCGCCGGGTCGAGTTCGATGTGCCGGTGCGCGCCGAGCCGACATCCTCCTACCGCTCGACCGTCGATGATTGGCATGAGGCGATCGCCGCCATTTACGAAGCCCTGATCCGCGACGAACTGCCGGAAGATGGCTGCGGCGCTTTCCTGATCTGGGGCGACCCCTCGCTCTATGACAGCGCGCTGCGCATCCTGGAGCGTGTGCGGCTGAGGGCCAATGTCGAGTTCGAACTGGACGTCATGCCCGGCATCACCGCCGTGCAGGCGCTCGCCGCCAGCCACAAAATGGCGCTGAACCGCATTGGCGATTCCTTCCTTGTCACCACCGGCCGCCGCCTCACGGAAGAAGGCATGCCGGACAATGCCGGCAGCACCGTCGTCATGCTGGACGGCAAATGCGCCTTCAACACGCTGAGCGACAAGGATCTCATCATCCACTGGGGCGCCTATCTCGGCACGCCCGACGAAATCATCATCTCCGGCCGCCTCGGCGACGTCGGCGCGGAGATCGAGAAAATCCGTGAAGACGCCCGGCGCAGCAAGGGCTGGATCATGGACACCTACCTGCTGCGAAAGCCAGGAGACTAGGCAGTAGGCAGTAGATGAAATGATGTTTCGTGACGGAAGATAGCACAAGAATGCCGGCCACTTCCTAACCCTACTGCCTACTGCCTACTGCCTACTGCCTACTGCCTACTGCCTACTGCCTACCCCGCATCAATCTCGGCCTGCAGCGCCTCCATATGCGTCGCGGCCGCTGCCGCCGCCGCGCGCTCGATGGCGCGAAAACGGCTGACCACGGCCAGTCCCACCGACGTCAGTTGCGCGCCGCCGCCCTTGCGGCCACCTGTCTGCGCCGCCACCAGCGGCTTGCCGAACACCCGGTTCATGTCTTCGACAAGGTCCCAGGCATGCTTGTAGGACATCTCCATGCCGCGCGCGGCGGCCGAGATCGAGCCGAAGGAAGCGATCTGCTCCAGGAGTTCGATCTTGCCCGGCCCGATGCGCCCGTCGGGATCGAGATTTATCCGCAAGCTCAGCGATGGCATTTCGGGTCCTCCGCGGTCACGCCCACACCCATACTAGAAGCTCTCCAGTGAAACCGCTATTCCAAATTAACATAGCGACAGCCATTCGCGTCATGCATCCGCCTCGACGGGCAGGCCGGCGCCGGTGTTCGCGCGATCGAAACTTACGGTCTTGATCACAGCAAAAACCTGTCGGCCAAGCTGAAGCCCCAGCGCATGCCGCGATTGCTCGGTGATCCGGGCAATCACTATCGCACCATTGCAATCGATACCGACCTCGACAGCAGGCCCCTCGCCCGGCTTTATCGCCATGACCGTGCCTGACAAAATGTTGAGCGCGCTGAGACCCGCAGGCCGCTCGGTGGCGATCATCACGTCACGGGCGCGAATGCGGATGCGCACCGGCGCTCCAACCGCGATTGCCAGCCGTGGCACGCGGATCTCGCCCGCCGGTGAACCGAGCACCGTCATGCCGAACGCCTCGTCATGGCTGATCACCCTGGTATCGAGCACGGCGCCGCCCTCGGCGCGCTCTTCCGCCGGCAAAAGGTCGAGCCGCTGCATGATGGCACCGGTTGGGCCGTAAGCGGCGACCTTGCCCCGCGCCAGCACCACCACATCGCTCGACAGGCGGGCGACCTCGGCCACCGAATGGCTGACATAGACGATCGGGATCTTCATCTCGTCGCGCAGCCGTTCGATATAGGGCAGGATTTCGGCCTTGCGCGCCTCGTCGAGCGACGCCAGCGGCTCATCCATGAGCAGAAGTTTTGGGCTGGCAAGCAGCGCCCGCCCGATGGCCACCCGCTGTTTTTCGCCGCCGGAGAGCTTTGCCGGCCGCCGTTCCAACAGCGCGCCGATGCCGAGCAGCTCAACCACGGCGCTCATGTCGGCATAGCGTTGCGCCGCCGGCGTGAACCAGCGGCCGTAGCGCAGATTGCTGGCCACGCTCATATGCGGAAACAGCCGCGCATCCTGGAACACCATGCCGATGCGCCGCTTGTGCTTCGGCACGAATGTGCCGGCATCCGTGTCGACCAGCATGCGGCCGTCGACCTCGATGCGCCCCTTGTCGGGCCGGATCAGCCCGGCGATCATGTTGATCAACGTTGTCTTGCCGGAACCCGAGGGACCGAACAACGCGGTCAACCGCCCCGCACTTTCAAAGCGAACATCGAGCGCAAAACTCTCGAGCTGATGGCGGATGTTGACGAGGACCGTCATTCGATGTCCATCCGCCGGCCGACGCGCCGGGCCAGCACTTCCGAGGCGACGAGCGCCGCCATGGAGATGATGATGGAAATCAGCGTCAGCCTGAGCGCGCCTTCATCGCCGCCCGGCACCTGCGTGAACGTATAGATCGCCGAAGGCAGCGTCTGCGTCTCGTTCGGGATGTTGGAGACGAAGGTGATGGTCGCGCCGAACTCGCCCATTGCCTTGGCGAAGGACAGGATGGCGCCTGCAATCAGGCCGGGCAGGATCAGCGGCAGCGTGATCGTGCCGAACACCCAGAGCGGGCTGGCGCCCAGCGTCCCGGCCGCCGCTTCCATCTTGCGATCGACCGCCTCGATCGACAGCCGGATTGCCCTCACCATCAAGGGGAAACCCATCACCCCGCAGGCCAGTGCGGCGCCCGTCCAGCGGAATGAAAAGACAATGCCGAAATGCTCGGCGAGGAAGGCGCCGGCGGGGCCACGCTTGCCGAAGGTCAGCAGCAGCAGATAGCCGGTCACCACCGGCGGCAGGATCAGCGGCATGTGGACCAGCCCGTTGAGCAGCGTCTTGCCCCAGAACTGGCCCCGCGCGAGCAACAGCGCGATCAGTATGCCCGGCGGCAAGCTGGCGACCATGGCCACGGTCGCCACCTTGATGGACAGCCGGACCGCATTCCATTCGTCGGGAGTGAGGTCCAGCAGCCAGTTCATGCGTCAGAACGCATCCTTTACTTGGTCAGGCCTTACTTGGCCAGGACGGTGAAGCCCTGATCCTTGAAGAGTTCGGCCGCCTTGGCGGACTGCAGGCATTTCAGGAAGGCCGCCGTATGCTTGTCCTTCGAATCCGCAGTCTGGGCAACCGGGTAGATGATCGGCGGATGCGAATCTTCCGGGAAGGTGCCGATCACCTTGACGCCCTTTTCCGCATGCGCGTCGGTGGCATAGACGATGCCGAGTGCGGCCTCGCCGGTCGAAACCAGCTTGAGCGCCGCACGCACATTCTCGGCTTGCGCCACCTTGCTTTCGACCGAGGACCAGACGCCCAGCGATTCCAGCGCCGCCTTGCCGTATTTGCCGGCCGGCACCGCCTTGAAATCGCCCATGGCGAGCCTGCCGTCGCCAACCAGTTTGGCTAGGTCGAAGCCCTTCTCGATCTTGGCTTCAACCTTGGAATCCTTCGGCGCCACCAGCACGATCTCGTTGCCGAGCAGCTTCACTTCGGTGTCCGGCTTGGTCAGCTTCTTGTCGGAGAGATATTTCATCCAGTCGAGATCGGCGGAGATGAACACATCGGCCGGCGCGCCGCCCTCGATCTGCTTGGCCAGCGCCGAGCTTGCCGCGTAGGAAATGGTCGCTGCCTCGCCGACATCGGCCTCGCACGACTTGTTGACGGCATCGAGCGCATCCTTGAGGCTGGCCGCGGCAAACACCACCACCTTGTCGTCGGCATGAGCAGGTATCGCCGCCATCAGCATTGCCGCAAAACCACCAATAGCAATCACCTTCATTTCAAAACCCCTGCGCGTCATGAAACTCTCCCTGAGCTGAAATCCGTTGGGCTACGAGCCTGCCAACCGATATATCCGCATGAACATAACAAGGTAAAGGGCCAGCATCAGCCAAAGCCGTTTCATCTTGCCGTAACCTTGCACATGGCGTGCTCGGATGGTTTTGCTAAGACTGGCACAGGACAAAAACACGGAAAGGAAACTCCATGAAAATCAGCGCCCGCAATATCCTGAGGGGAACGATCGTCGAGATCGTCAAGGGAGCGACCACCTCGCATGTCCGCATCGACATTGGCGGCGGCGCCGTCGTCACCTCCTCGATCACCAACGAAGCTGTCGCCGATCTCAAGCTGGAAAAAGGCAAGCAGGCCTATGCGGTGGTCAAGGCCTCGGACGTGATGGTTGGCATCGACTGAAAGTTCTGAGCGAAATGGTTCGGGAAAACGAGATCAGGCCAAGCGAGGTGGCGGTTGATCCGCCACCGGCGACCGACGCCGGCCTGGTGTTCATCGGCGTGATCCGCACGCCCTGGGGTTCGCGCCTGCTCACGCCGCGCCAAGGCCGGGCGGATGGCCCGGTCTGCCGGATCGAGATCTTCGACCCTTGGCGGGAGGCGCTGCAGGGTGTCGAGGCATTCGAGCGACTTGAGGTTCTCTACTGGCTGCATCTGTCGCGGCGCGATCTCGTCAGGCAGAGCCCGGCCAGCGACGGCACCTCGCGCGGCACTTTCGCGCTGCGCTCGCCGGTCCGGCCCAACCCGATCGGCACAGCGATCGTGACACTTGCTGGCGTCGAAGGCTCGACATTGCTGGTGCGCGGCATGGATTGCGTCGACGGAACACCCCTGCTCGACCTGAAGCCGGATCGGGCGCTGTTCAAGCCGATCGCGCCGCCGCAGCCGGGCGACTTCGAGGTTGGATAGGAAGTACTGGCTCAGACCGCGATGGGCGCCTTGATGCTCGCGTCGGCGACATAGTTTTCCAGCCGGAAATCCTCGAAGCGGAAGGCGAAGAGGTCTTTTACCTCCGGATTGATCCACATCGTCGGCAGCGCCCTCGGCGTGCGCCGCAGCTGTTCGCGCGCCTGCTCGAAATGGTTCGAGTAGAGATGCGCATCGCCAAGCGTGTGGACGAAATCACCTGGCTTCAGCCCGGTCACCTCAGCCACCATCAGGGTCAGCAGCGCATAGGAAGCGATGTTGAAGGGTACGCCGAGAAAAATATCGGCTGAGCGCTGGTAAAGCTGGCAGGAAAGCCTGCCCTTGGAGACATAGAACTGGAACAGGCAGTGGCAGGGCGGCAGCGCCATGGCCTCCACCTCGGCCGGGTTCCACGCCGAAACGATCAGCCGCCGCGATTGAGGATTCCGGCGTATCTCCTTCAGAAGACCAGCAATCTGGTCGATCGAGCCGCCATGGCCGTCCGGCCAGGAGCGCCATTGCTTGCCATAGACCGGGCCAAGGTCGCCATTCTCGTCTGCCCATTCGTCCCAAATGGAGACGCCGTTGTCGTTGAGATATCTGACGTTGGTGTCGCCGGCCAGGAACCACAGGAGCTCATGGATGATCGACTTCAGATGCAGCTTCTTGGTGGTGGTGACGGGAAAACCGTCGGCAAGGTCAAAGCGCATCTGGTAGCCGAACACCGAACGCGTTCCGGTGCCGGTGCGATCGCCACGATCAGCACCGTTTTCCAGCACATGTTTCAGAAGGTCGAGATACTGGCGCATCGTTTCCGGCTCGATTCGATTGTCGAGGCATTATAGCCGCCAGACCGGCGGCCGAACACATCAAAACAGCCCAAGCGTTGGCTTGTCCCATCACTCTTTTCGGGCGTTTGCGCTCGATAAGGTGCAAATTCAAACTGAAGCGATTGTCCTGCTGCGCCAGGTCCAAACCGTCAAAGCGAGCCGAGCTTGCCCAGATCCTTCGCTACCAGATAGTAGAACGTTACCCGGTGCTTGCTGTGGTCAGCGTGCATCGTCTGGCAGACCTTTTGGATCGCGGCGTCTGCCTTCTTGTCGTCGGTGATGCCGAGCTTCTTCGAGACCCAGCCCGCCTTGACGCGATCGAGTTCCTTCGGGTCCGTGCAGGATACCAGCGAGGAATCGCGATTGCGTAGCGCAATGCCCAGGTGCTTCACGATCTTCTCGACCACGTCGGCGTTCGCCGCGGCGTCGTATTTCTTCACGTCTGCGAGATAATCGGCCATCAAACTTCCCCTCGTCGGCGCCACGGATCCGGTCGATGAGGGCTGTGGCGCGCTCCGCAACTTGTGCGCTAGGTCGGTAACTCCTCACCGTGGCAAAGCTTCGGTTGAGAGCGCTTTCAAGTCAACCCTTTGCGTTGCAATTTGAAACGGGGACAAAGCGCGATTGCGGCCTTTCATTTTCGACGACTGCCCCCTATATTCGATTTGTCGGCTTGACCGACTATGGCGATAAATGGGCGATGAAATAAGCCGTTCGGACCCGGGGGCGGTACCCGGCGCCTCCACCAAAAACCGCTCTTGTGAGAGAGCGGCTTTTGCTGGGGGCGAAATAGGATCGACGAAGGTGTAAAGATCGTACTTTTGCCCGGCATGGTACCACCGTCATCGGGCTAAACTAGTAGTTGCAAACGACAACTATGCGGAAGCACGTCTCGCTGCTTAATGCAGTGCGATAGCTTCAAATCAAGCCCTAGGGGTTCGCACTTCTAGGCGGGGTTCGGAGGTACCTGGCAACAGAAACCTCCACTTCTCCCATCCTCTGACATGTATGGACGGCAGGCCTCGTCGACGGGCTTTCGCACTGCTGATCGTGCGGGCCGCAACGTCGCCTTGCCGCCGTGTCCAACCACACCCCCACCAAGGACAAGAAATGCAAAACGATTCCGATCGGTTCTTTGTGCTGACCGGCGGTCCGGGCTCCGGCAAGACCACATTGATCGAAGCCTTGCGTTCAGCCGGCTTCGCCACCTCCGTCGAGGCAGGGCGCGGCATCATCCGCGACCAGTCAGCGATAGGCGGTCCCGCCCTGCCCTGGCATGACCGGGCACTCTTCGCCGAATTGATGCTGTCGTGGGAACTGCGCTCCTATCAAGGGTCTATCGAACAGAAGGGGGCCGTCTTCTTCGATCGCGGCGTACCGGACACCCTAGGTTATCTCAGGCTGAGCGGCCTGCCCGTACCCGGACACGTCAGCGCCGCGGCGGACCGCTTCCGCTACAACGCGCGCGTCTTCATTGCCCCGCCCTGGCCGGACATCTTCGCGCAGGATGAAGAACGCAAGCAGACACTGGACGAGGCCGAGCGCACCTACCATGCGCTGGTCGGCGTCTACACCGAACTGGGCTATGAACTGGTTCCGCTGCCCCTGGCGCCGGTCGAGACGCGGCTGCGATTTGTGCTGGCCGAGGCAGGACTTGTCTGATCTTGCATGAAAAGGCCGGGATTGACCCGGCCTTTCATCGCTTGTTGGTGACGGCTTACTCCGCCGGCGCTTCGACGACTTCGCGTCCACGCCCGAGCGTCACCTTGGCCAGCGTGAAGGAGATCACCGCGCACAGCGCGATGCCCGCCACCATCGGCAACGGCGTCCCGTCGAAGAACACGCCGGCAACACCCATGGCGAGTGCGCCGATGGCGAAATGCAGCGTGCCCATCAGCGCAGAGGCCGTGCCGGCGATCTCGCCATGCTCTTCCATGGCCAGCACCGAAGTCGTCGGAATGACCAGGCCAAGGAAACCGTAGCCGACGAACAGCAGTGCCGCCATCACGTCGAGCCGATCGATGCCGGAGGCCATTACGGCGAACAGCACCACCATCGTCGTTGCGTAGCCGGCTACCGCGACGCGCACGACACGCCGCAGTCCGAACCGCTCCGCCAGCAGTCCCGTCATCTGCGACATGCCGATGAAAGCCACGGCATTGATCGAGAAGAACACGCTGTAGACCGAGGGCGACAGCCCGTAATGGTCGATCAGGATGAAGGACGAGCTCGACAGATAGACGAAGAAGCTGGCAATGCCGAAGCCGGCGATCGCCGTCAGGCCAAGGAAATTACGATCGCCCATCAGGAAGCGATAGCCGACAAGCGCGGTGCCGAAGGAGGAGCCGACGCGGTCTTCCACCGGCCGCGTCTCCTTGAGCGAGGTCGCCAGCAGGATGGTTGCAAGTGCGGCCGCACCTGTCACCGTCCAGAACACGGCGCGCCAGCCAATATTCTCGATGATCACGCTGCCGGTCAGCGGTGCCAGGATCGGCGACACCGAAAACACCAGCATCAACAAGGACATCAGCTTGGCGGCCTCGGTGCCGGTGTGCAGGTCACGCACGATGGCACGGGGCACAGCCATGCCGGCGCTGGCGCCAAGGCCCTGCAGGAAACGGAAGGCGATCAGCCACTCGATGGTCGGTGCCATCGCCGAACCGATGCCGCCGATCATGAACAGCACGAGGCCGCCATAAAGCGGCAGTTTGCGGCCGACCATGTCGGAGATCGGCCCGACGACGATCTGGCCGAAGCCCATGGACAGGAAGAAGATCAGCAGGCTCATCTGCACGGCGGCGGTGCCGGCGTGCAGATCCGCGCCGATCGACGGCAGCGCGGGCAGATACATGTCGATGGCGAACGGGCCGATGGCGGACAACAAGCCGAGCACGACCGCGATGCGGAGGAATTTGGGACTCATGATAGTGGCTTCTTTCGAATCTGGCTGCCGCCGCTAGGCGACGTCTAACCCTAGGACGTTCCATCCCATGAGGTTCCGACACTTCTTCGGAGTGGAACCTCTTCATATCGTGTCCACAAATTTAGACAGTCTTGTCCAAATCGTCAATCACCTCTATATAGATTTGCATGAGACCAAGCGTTTCTCCTGACACTTTCCCGCCACGCGGCCACGAGGCTAAGCGCGTGTCCATCGTCGATTCCGCAGCGTCCGTGTTCTGCCGCGAGGGCTTCGCCGGCGCCAATATCGACCTGATCGCGGCCGAGGCCGGGGTTTCGCGCCAGACGGTCTACAATCATCATGGCGACAAGGAAAAACTCTTTATTGCCGTGGTCCGCGATCTGACCGAGCGTTGCAACGCCGGCATCTTCGCCACCATCTCCACTTTCCCAGACCAACCCAGGGATCTCGAGGCCGATCTGATCGCGTTTGCGGTGCGCATGAACCAGAACTGCATCTGCAACCGCGACGGAAAATTCCTACGCAAGCTGATCCAGACCGAGGGCGAGCGCTATCCCGAGCTGTTTGCCGAATGGCGCGAACAGGGTCCTGGCAGGACATGGCCTGCGCTTGCCGCCCGCTTTGCCCGCCTCGCCTACGGCGGTTATCTCGCGATCGACGATCCCGATGTCGCGGCGCGGCAGTTCCTCAGCCTCGTCAATGCCGAACTGCAGACAATTTTCATGCTCGGCGGCACGCCAAGGGACGATGAGGTGCTGCAGTCGGCGACCAATGGCGTGCGCACCTTCCTGCGCGCCTTCGGCAGGCGCAAGTCCGCGGCCAGTACAGAAAAGCTCAGCGCGCTGGCCAGCGCCTGAATCATGCGCCAGCTTTGTTGAAATGTCGCCAAACCGATCAAAATAGACGACAACAGGCCTAGCTTCGGCATCGGCTCGATCTATATGCCGGTTTACGCCGCCCTCAAGCTTGATTACAGCTATGCGGACGATTCAACGGAACCTGACCGTCACATGGCCGACGACCACATCCGCTACGACATTCTGGCCCAGGAGGCATTGCGCGGCGTCATGCGCAAGGTTCTGGCCGAGGTCGCGCGCACCGGCCTGCCCGGCAACCATCATTTCTTCATCACCTTCCTGACCGGCGCGCCCGGCGTGCGCGTGTCTTCGAGGCTGCGCGAGCGCTATCCCGAACAGATGACCATCGTCATCCAGTTCCAGTATTGGGACCTGAAAGTGACGGAAACCGGCTTCGAGGTTGGGCTGTCCTTCTCCGATGTTCCCGAAAAGCTGGAAATTCCGTTCTCGGCCGTGCGCGGCTTCTACGATCCGTCGGTCAATTTCGAACTGGAATTCGACGTCAAGACGGAGGGCGCGGCGGCCGACGAGCCAGCCGCCCAGCCAACTCCCGAGCCGCTGACAATCGTCTCGGAGAAAAAGCCAAAGGCGGAGAAGAAGGCCGCCGCCGAGGCCGAAAAGAAGCCTGCTGCGGCGGATGCCGCCGCCAAGGGCGCGGAAGTCGTCTCCCTCGACGCCTTCCGCAAGAAATAATCCGACGAGCCACGCCATGGGCGACATCGTCAATCTCCGCCAGGCCCGAAAGCAGAAGGCGCGGGACGAGAAGTTGCGTGACGCCGAACAGAACCGGGCCTTGCACGGTCGTTCCAAGGCAGAGAAGCAGCGCGACCGCCTGATCGCCGACAAGACCGAAAGCTTCGTCGACGGGCATCGCCGTGAGTCCGGCGACAAGGACAGCCAAAGCATCGGGGATAGCCAAGGCATCGGGCCGAAAAATGCGCAGCGGTTTTCGGACGAGCCCGATGCTTGAAGCAAAATGAGACGCCGCCCGTGAGCGCGGTCGTGAAACGATCGGTGACCATTCGCGGCCACCGCACCAGCTACTCGCTGGAAAAGCCCTTCTACGACGACCTAGTCGCGATCGCGGCGATGAGAGAGCTGACGCTCGCCGCTCTTGTCGCGGAAGTTGATGAGACTCGCCCCCGCGACACCAATCTGTCCTCGGCGCTCCGGCTCCACGTCCTGGGATGGGCGAAGCGCGGCTCTATCTCTTTGTTTTAACGCAATTCCGGACGGAAAGCCGCTACGCACTTTTCCTGTAATTGCTCTAGAGGCTTTCGACCACGTCTTCCTTTTTCCCGCGTCTTGTGCCGAAGCCGATCAAGGTCGAGCGATCGCGCTCCTCGGCCTGCTTCCTGGACCGCACGCGCATCAGATCCTTCCAGCCGACATAGCCGACCAGCCGCGCGTCTTCGCGCGCGACAACCGGCAGATGGGACACATTGGCCATCAGCAGCTTGTCGGACAGACCTTCCAGATACTCATCCGGGTAGGCGAGCGTCACCTTGCTCCCGGCCAGCAACTCTCCAAGCGTCGTGGTGCGGTGCGTGCCCGCGCGTCTCCAGCGCAGGATCGCCGGCGGGTCGATGAGACCGAGCACATGCCCGTCCTCATTGACCACGGGAAAACTCGGATGCCGCGTTTCCGGCGCGGTCAGGAACGCCGCGGCGCCATGCAGCGTCATCGTCGACGGCACGCTCTCGACATTTGAGGTCATCACCTCACGCACCCTGGTCAAGGCGAAGGGATCGACCCGATATTCGCGAACCAGATGGTGTCCCCTTCTGGCAATCTTCTCGGTCAGGATCGAGCGCTTCATCAGCAGCACGGTGACCGCATGCGCCGCGGCACAAGCCGCGATCAGCGGCACCAGCATGTGCGTATTCCCCGTCAGTTCGACGGCAAAGAAGGTCGCGGTCAGCGGCGCACGCATCGTGCCGCCCATCGTCGCCGCCATTGCCAGCAGCGCCCAGAAGCCCGGATCCGCTGTGGGCAGAATGCCGGCGAGCACGGCTCCCATCGCCCCGCCCATGATCAAGAGCGGCGCCAGCACGCCTCCGGATGTCCCCGACCCGAGCGCCACCGACCAGATGATGGCCTTTACCACCAGCAGGATGAGTGCCGCCGTGGCGATCGTGCGGCCGTCCAGCATATCGGCGATGTTGTCATAGCCGACGCCGAGCGCCCGCGGTTCGATCAGCCCGCCGATGCCGACCACCAGACCGCCAATCATCGGCCACCACATCCAGTGAATGGGCAGTTTCTGGAAACCGTCCTCGCAGGCATAGACCATCTGCGTCAGCAACCCAGATAACAGTCCCGCACAGATGCCGATCGCGACCCAGCCGCCCAGGCCGACAAAGGAAATCTCCATGCCGCCCTGGAACGGAAAGATCGGTCCGGGCAGATGCAGCATGGTGCGTTCGACCTCGGCAATGATCGCGGCGACCGCCACGGGAATGAAGCTGCGCGGCGTCCATTCGAAGAGCAGCAGTTCCACCGCCAGCATGATGGCGGCGATCGGCGTTCCGAACACGGTGGTCATGCCCGCTGCCGCGCCCGCCACCAGCAACGTCTTGCGTTCATTGTCGCTGACCGGCAGCATCTGCGCGATCAGCGACCCGATGGCGCCGCCGGTCATGATGATCGGCCCTTCGGCGCCGAATGGTCCGCCGGAGCCGATCGAGATCGCCGACGACAGCGGCTTCAGGATCGCAACCTTGGCATCCAGCCGCGAGCGGCCAAGCAGGATCGCCTCGATGGCCTCGGGAATGCCGTGGCCGCGAATCTTCTCGCTGCCGAAGCGCGCCATAAGGCCGATGATCAGCGCGCCGATCACTGGAACAATCACTGCGGCAAGCCCAAGCGGCGTGTCCTGCAGTTTCAGGTCGGCAAGCGAAAACTGCCCGAAATAGGCGATGTTGGTGGCAAGCCGGATCAACTTCAGCAGCGCGATGCCGGCAAACAGCCCTGCGGTCGCCACAACCACGGCTATGGCGGCAATGAGCAGCACTCTTGCATCGGTCGTGAAATCCCTCAGGTGCTCGGGATTGGGATGTTTGGTCTTCATGGCTTTGCTTCCTGGCGGCAGGCCTTGGTTCGGATATGCGGCACGGTCGAAGCGGCCGCCCGCTTTGTTGGCGCTGATGTATCGTAACGCGATATAAATATTCAAGCTGGTTTTGCACGAAAACCGTTTGAGCTTTCGCCGGAATGGAACAAAGGTCGGATATGACGCAGCCCAGGAAACCCCGCCCCGACATCAAACAGGCCGACTACCAGCGCCTGTCCGAGTTCCGCTACCTGATCCGCCGTTTCCTCGAATTCAGCCAGTTGCAGGCGGAAGACGCCGGCCTGACCCCGCGCCAGCACCAGGCGCTGCTGGCAATCAAGGGCTTTCCGGGAGGCGGACCGGTAACGATCGGTGATCTGGCGGAGCGCCTGCGCATTCGCCACCATAGTGCCGTCGAACTGGTCAATCGTCTGGGCGAGGCTGGACTGGTTACGCGGGATCAGGACAAGGACGACCAGCGTCGCGTCCTGCTCAGGCTGACCGAGCGCGCCGACGACTGCCTCGCCGAATTGTCGGCCACGCATCTCGACGAGCTTTCACGAATCGAGCCGATGCTGAGGCGCCTGCTCGTTCGAGACGGCGACTGAAGCCACGCTCCATCGGCTTCGGCATTTTGGCCGACGGGAATTATTTTCCCAGAACCGAATCCTTTGCCCTCCCGCAACGTCTCGGACATGAGCGGCGTTGCAGAATGCAGGGCGGCGAAGGGAGCAGACGAGATGAAACACCACCTGATCCGCTACAAGACGAAACCGGAACTGGCAGGCGAAAACGAGCGGCTGGTCAAGGCTGTGTTCCAGGAGTTGCGCGGCAAGTCGCCTGAAGGCGTTCGCTACATGACTTGGAGATCCGATGACGGTACCTTTGTCCATCTGGTCGAGATAGAGGCCGAGGAGCACGCGAATGTCATTCCCGGGCTTGTCGCATTCGAAGCCTTTCAGAGCGGCATCCGGGATCGCTGCATCGAGTTTCCGCACCGCGACTTGATGACCGTCGTGGGAAACTACAGGATGCTGGACGAATAGCGGCCGGTGCAACGTCACGAGGCGACAGGCGGCATGAACATCACCGTTTCCGGCAACGCCAAGCCTTTCGATCGCCTGTTCGGTGAAATGCGCCCGAAGCTGCACCGCTATTGTGCCCGCATGACCGGCTCGGTCATCGATGGCGAGGATGTGCTGCAGGAAGCGCTTGCCAAGGCAATCGAAGCGTTGCCGGGCGCCGGTCCGATCGCGAACCCGGAGGGCTGGCTGTTTCGTATCGCTCACAATGCGGCGCTCGACTTTCTACGCCGCCGCGCCCGTGAGAAGGCCTTTTCCGGCGAGGACCTGGATATGATCGTCGATCCGGTAAATCCCACCATCGATCGCGAGGTCGCGGCTGCCAGCCTGCGTACTTTCATGAGCCTTCCCGTTGCGCAGCGAAGCAGCGTCATCATGATGGACGTGCTCGGCTATTCGCTACAGCAGATCAGCGCCATTCTCGACACCAGCATTCCCGCCATCAAGGCTGCCCTGCATCGCGGCCGTGGCCGCCTGCGCGAAATCGCCGATCAGCCGGACGAGCATCCGTCACCAGTCCTGAGTATGTCGGAGCGTACGCTGCTCGAAGCTTATATCGATCGCTTCAACGCCCGTGATTTCGACGCCATCCGCGATATGCTGGCCGACGAGGTGCGGTTGGAGCTTGTGGCCAGGACCCGGCTCAACGGTCATAAGGAAGTCAGCACCTACTTCCACAATTATTCCACAAGGCAGGATTGGCGCTTCGTCCCCGGCTTTGTCGAAAGCCGACCGGCGGTCCTTGTCTGCGATCCCGATCCGGGGGCGCCACCATCCTATTTCATCCTGCTGGCGTGGCAGGCCGGCAGGCTTCTGGCCATACGCGATTTTCGCTATGCCCGCTACGCGGCCGATGGCGCCGAAATGTCCTTGTTTCGAGAGCCGCCGTTGGGATAACGGCACCCTGCCCCGTCAGCCGCCATCCAGCGATTTCAGCAGATTGTCGATCGCCGACGGCGCAAGCTTTGGCGCGGGCCGGGCCGGCGACGGATTGTCGTTGGCCGGCGGCAGCGGCGCCCGCTCGATCCGCGGTTCTTGCTGCGCGGCCTTGCGTTCGGCATCTCGCCTGGCCTTTTCCTGCGCGGCGATCCGCGTGGCCTCCTCGGCCTTCTGGCGCTCCTGCTCCTGAATCTGCTGTGCCTTGGCTGCCTCGTCGGCGGCCTGCTGCTCGGCCTTGGCGGCCGCATCGGCATCTGCTTTCGCCTTGGCGTCCGCATCCGCCTTTGCCTTGGCATCAGCCTCCGCCTGCGCCTTTGCATCGGCTTCGGCCTGGGCCTTTGCCTCGGCTTCAGCTTTCGCCTTGGCTTCGGCCTCGGCTTTCTGCCGCGCCGCTTCCTCTTCTTGCTTGCGTAATTCCTCGGCGGCCTTGTCGCGCTCGGTCTGCAGCGCCGCGTAGTAACGCACCTCGCGGCGCAGCCGCTGCTTTTCAAGCAGCGCCGCCTGCATCGCCTCGACCCTCTGCTGCTCCTTTTCCAGCGCGCGCTGGGTCAGGAACTGCGCCAGCGGCTCGCTGTCGAAGGTCCTCTGGGCGGCCCCGAATGGCCCCTCGACGGTGAAATTCACGCTTGGTTCGGAGCCAACGAGCGACTCGTCGCCCGGCTTGTAGGTGATGGCGCCCTTGGCGCTCACCTTGCTGGCGTTGAGGTCCGCCATGATGTCCGCCGACAAGATCGCCGCCGGATTCCCGAAGCTGAGCGGTGGCGCCCTCAGCGTGCCGCTGGCCACGGTGAAGGCAATGTCGGCATCCCCCGCCGAAAAGCTGCCGTCGGCGGCAAGCTGCGGCGCGAAGCCCGCGGTCTTGGCGGCATCGATATCACGTCCGATCGTATCGGCCTTGGCGATGAAGGCGCCAAAGGCATCGGGATTGAAGCCGGCGATGGTCAGCCCTTTCAATGCAGCCGTGCCGGAACCGGAAAGTGCGGCGACCATGGCTTCGACCGATTTGCCGCTGGTTGAAAGCGATGTCGAGACATCGCCGCGTCCGCTGATGCCGGCCTCCGGCAGCACGGCCGCCAGATCAGCACCGGCAAGCTTCATCTGAGCGGAGAGCAGGCCGGTGCCGTCATTGTTCTTCAACTCGAACAGGCCACTCAGCGCACCACCGAGAAACTTTGCCTTGAGATCGGAAACGCGGATGCCCTCCTGGTCGAGCTTCAGCGAGAGCTTTGCATCATAGGCCGTCGCGAACGGACCGGCGGCAAGGGATGCCGCGGTCAGGTCGAGGTCGGCGGTGAACGGCAGGCTGGATTTCTGGCTGAAAGGCGCCGTCGGCCAGCCGCCATTGGTGCCAAGAAAAGCCTGGTCGCCGAACAGCGACACCGCCATCGGGTCGAGATCCAGTTCGTCCAGCATCAGTGCGCCCGACAGATGCGGCAGCCCGTTCTTCACATCGATATTCACGTCGCCGGAAACCGCCGCCTCGTTGATGGCGCCGCTGAGACCGTCCAGCACGAGCAGGCCGTTGCCATAGTCGGCGTCGGCGGCAAGCGAAGTTGGCATGCCCGCGCCCATACCGGGCAGGCCAATGCCGGTGGTCATCAGCCAAGGCTCGATATCGGCGGCTTCAAGGTTGATCTTGCCCTTGGCGCTGGGACCTTGCGCCGCGTCGGCGACCGTCCCCTCGAAGCCGACCTTGAAATCATTGCCGTGCAGGTTGAAGCTCGTCGTCAGACCGCCGCCCAGCGTGCCCTTGGCCTGGATATCCGTGCTTGCCTCGCCGAGCATGCCGAGCGGCAGTGCCGGCAGGCCATAAAGCGCCAGCAGCGCTGTGGCATCGGTGTTCTTGGCGTTGAAGGTGAGCGTCACAGGTGCGTCGGCAAGCGCGTCGATCTTCCCCTTGCCGGACAGCGATGCCGAAAAGGCCGTGCCACCGGCTTTCCCCTGCCCGCTGACCGCGAGGCCGGTCGTGCCGTCGCCATTGTCGGCGGCACTTGCCACAAGGTCGACGCGCGCATCCTGGAACAGGTCGGGATACCCAGCCGCGCGCGCCGACAGGCCCTTCAGCACCGCATTGTCCGGATAATGCTGCGCCGCTGTGTCGATCAGCGGCTTCAGGTCGACAGCGACCACCGAGGCGTCGAGCTTGCCGGTCGTGTTCACGGGAAAATCCTTGATCCGCCCGGTGGCGCTGATCGAGGCGCCGGCCAACCCGCCGATGGACAGCTTGTCGATTTCGAGCAGCCCGTCGCGCAACCTAAGCGCCGTATCAACGGTGTCGGCGGTCAGGCCGCCGGCACTGACCGGCCCGGCCTTGATCTGGAAATCGAGATCGCGATCGGAAAAGCGGTTGGCGCCCTTGTCGCTGACGAAGATCGAGGCGAAGGCCGCCAGTCCGTCGACGTCGAGGTCGCCGCCTTCCAACCGCATCAGCACGGACGGCTTGGCGTCGTCGGGCTGGCTGGAATCGATGCGTCCGGAAAACCTGGCCTTGCCAAGGATCAGTTCGAGACCGCTGAACGACTGCAGCTTGTCGGTGAGGTCGACCTTCGCCTTGAAGCCGGCGGCGGGCAGCCGGCGGATCGCTTCATCGACATCCTTCGACAGCCATGCGGCGAATCCCGAGGGCTGCGCCACGGCCACAAGCAGCGAGCCGGTGAAGCCGAAATGGTCCTGCACGCTGAGCAGCCCACTGGCTTCAAGCGTCGTCCGTCCCGGTAATGTCGCGGCCAGCGACTTCACCGACCAGCCGCCATCGGTCGGCTCGGCGGAGAGCTGCACATTGCGAACGGTCGTATCGCCGGCCACCACCGCCGGCAGCTTCACTTCGAGCGTGCCTGGAATGGTCGGCTTCGGCAGGCTGAGCAGGGCTTGCTCGAAGGCCGCGACACGCTGCGCCAGCGTCAGCCCGGCGCCGCCGGCAGCACCCACGGCTTCGTCGAACTGCACCTGGGCGCCGCTCGCTTCGATGGAAAACCTTGGCTTCAGTCCGAGATCGACCGAGGCCTTGCCGTCGGCGGTATAGGGATTGTCCAGCGGCCCGGTCTCGAAGCGGAATTCATCGATGCCAAGCTTCTGGTGGTCGAGCGCGAACTTGCCGTTCAGCCGGAAGCCGGGATCCGGCTTGCCCGTGCTGACCTTGACCGTGTCGCCATCCGTGCCGCGCAACTGCGCTGTGTTCTTGTCGGCACCCGAGATCTTGAACTGGCCCGAATAGGCGGCAGCACCATTGACGATGCCGGCATTGCCGTCGGTCTCGATGATCAGCGGATAGGCGTCGGGATCGAGTTTGAGCCTGACCCGCATCTGGCCCGAACCTTCGGCCTTGCCGGTGGAAGCCGCGATCGTGCTGCGCAAGCCGTCCAGCCGCAGCGAACCATCCAACCGCCATGGTCCGGCCAGCGACTTGGCCGATATGGTCGAATTGATCTCCGAAATCAGATGACTGCGCCCGCCGGCGGCATGGCGCAGTTCGATCTGCCCCTCCGTCACCGTCAGCTTCTCGATCGATATCTGGTTGAGGTCGAAGGGCGAGGACGGCCGCATCGCCCAGTCGACGGTGCCATCAGCGGCAATGTCGATCGTCGCCTTCGGATGCACCAGCCGCATGTCGAAGATCAGCACCTCGCCGCGCAGGAAGGGCGCGAGTTCGGCATCCATCGAAAAGGTCTCGACGGTCATCGCCGGCTGGCCGCCGGGGCCGCCGGCGACGGCGACATTCGAGAAGGTCACGGACGGAAACGGCAGCAGCCTTGCCGTGGCATCGCCCTGCACTGTGACCTTGCGGCCGAGGATGGCGCTCGCCTCGCGCTCGAACTCGGCGCGATAGCCTGTCCAGTCGACAAAGTACGGCACCACCAGCGCCGCACACAGCACCAGCACAAAAAGGCCACCGAAGATCACGAACAGGCGAGCGAGCATCAGCTCCGAAGCGGTTGATTGAAATTCAGCCGCACTCTATCCGCATCCGCGTGTCGATAAAGAGGCAATTTCCCTTCGCGGACGCCCGCGAGCACAATCTTCGTTCGCTCGGTCGCGGGCGAAAAAACTCAACGCGCGTCGCGCTTTGCCTGCGCCACCTTGGCCGCCTGCCGTTGCCTGCCGAGTTCCATCGGACGAACAAGGTTCTGCGCCCTCTGGTTGGCGATCGCGCGCATGCCCTTGTGCGCCGTGCGCGTGTTGAATTCCGGGCCGGCGGGCGTCGCTTTCTGCTTCATGGCCAGCGCGTGGCGCGCATTCTCGACCAACGAAACGCTGGCCGCCAGCTGGCGGCGGCGCTCGGCCTCGCCGTTCAGCCTTCGCATGGCCATGGCCAGCACCGCGAGCTTCAACTGCGAGCCGCCATCGGCCTTCGAAGGCTTGGCGCCTTTGGGCGCGCCCTTGCCGCGTATTTCACGGCGGCGACGATGCGCCTCGGCCTGCGCCTTGTCGCGCCGTTCCCGCAGCAGCTTCACCAGCCCTGCAAGGTCGGCATCGGACAATTCCTGCACCGCCGGATGGTGCGACTTCTCCACCAGCGCGTGTTCGTCCGCACTCAGCGCCCTGGCCTCATCCTTGCGTGAAATCGCCATGACATCGTTCCTCCACTGACACGCCTGCTTGGTTCAGGCCTTGCACACCGAAAGTCTCGGCCTGAATGGCGGCGCGGTCAAGACATCGGGAAATCCGGTAGTGGGTCAGTTGAATTTAAATGAAGTCGGCGCTCTGATCGTCTTGCAGATAGCCGAACACACGAAAGCCGTCGGGAGTTTCCTCTCCTGGCACATGTACCTTTCTAAGAACCGACCGGACGAGAGGTCTCGCTCCGCTGGCGTTTCGACCTGAATATCTAAGTGAAGGATCGACGCGTACCCGCCGTCCCTAAAGTGGTAGAACCATTCACGGTCGGGCTTTGAGCGATAGCCGTCCGTTGAAAGTGTGCTCCATGACGGGGGTGGAGTGAGCGCGTACATATCCAGCCGAAGCTCATCCCATTTTGTATTGTTCATCGTCGGATGAAGCATTTCATTCCTCTCAAAGCCCTCGCTCCTTTTAAGGGCCACGCACAGGTGGCTGCCCACTGCAGGAAATCCATCAACTCCGTCGCCGGAGCCTGTCAAGAAAGCGAGCCGGTTTGGCGTGCTGCGCCGGGGCACGATGTCCTACAGTCTCCATCAGCACGGCCAGGATCGCCCCCTCCCGCAAGCTGGTGGAAAAGCTCTCGGCAACGAACTCGAGTGTAGAGTCATGGAACGTCAGGATGAAATGCCGATAGTCCGAAAACAGGTCCGGTCTGTGGGACGTATGAACCCGATTTGCCCTTTCCAGGGAGCCGATCCAGGACGAATTGATGACTTCGAACGCCGAATATGGCTTCAGTCCCAGCCCGTACAACCGATGCCCGCTGATAGCTTCGTCGTTCGGCGGGCCGAATTGAAACGCCAGATAGGGGTCCGCCGTCAGAATCGCGACGAACTGGTTGCCTGTCCTAGGCGAAACCGAGCGCGGATTCGTGCCATCAAACGAAGAATCCGGTGTGTCGGCTAGATAAGCAACGAACAGTATGCCTTCGTCCGCAAACACATGAGGGAGTGGCGCACCGGCCGACGAGAGCGGCACCTCGATCGGCAACAGGGTTTCGGCGGCTGACATCTAATGGCCGATGCCCGGCAATATCTTGCCAGGGTTCATGATGTTCAGCGGATCGAGCGCTTGCTTGATGGTGCGCATGATGTCGACGCCATGGCCGAGTTCATGGCGCAGGAAACCGACCTTGCCTTGCCCGATGCCGTGCTCGCCGGTGCAGGTTCCATCCATGGCGATCGCGCGCATGTTGAGCCGAGACACGAATTTCTCCGACAGCGCGATCTCACGGGGATCGTCGACGTCCATCAGCACCAAAACGTGGAAATTGCCGTCGCCGGCGTGCCCGACGATCGGCGCGATCAGCCCCATCTCGGCGATGTCGGCCTCGGTTTCCATGACGCATTCGGCAAAGCGCGAGATCGGCACGCAGACATCGGTCGACAGCCCCTTGGCGCCCGGCCGCAGCGTCAGCGACGACCAGTAGGCATCGTGCCTGGCCTTCCACAGTTTCGTCCGTTCCTCGGCGACGCTGGTCCACAGGAATGGCCCGCCGCCGTTCTCTTCCGCGATCATGCCAAAGGTTTCGGCCTGTTCGGCAACGCCGGCATCGCTGCCGTGGAATTCGACGAACAGGCACGGGCTTTCCGGATAGTCGAGCTTCGAATAGTTCTTCATCGCCCGCATCTGCAGCCCGTTGACCAGTTCGATGCGCGCCACCGGAATGCCCATCTGTATGGTCGCGATCACCGCGTTGCAGGCCGCCTCGACGCTGGGAAACGGACAGACGCCGCCGGAAATCGCTTGCGGAATGCCTTGCAGCTTCAAGGTCAGCGAAGTGATGATGCCGAGCGTGCCCTCCGAGCCGATCAGCAGCCGGGTGAGATCATATCCGGCCGAGCTCTTCTTGGCGCGCTTGCCGGTCGTCACCGTCTCGCCATCAGCCATGACCGCCGTCAGCGACAGCACGTTCTCGCGCATCGTGCCGTAGCGCACGGCATTGGTGCCGGATGCCCGCGTCGCCGCCATGCCGCCGAGCGAAGCATTGGCGCCGGGGTCGATCGGGAAGAACAGGCCGGTGTCGCGCAGATGCCGGTTGAGGTCCTCGCGCGTCACGCCGGGCTCGACCGTGCAGTCGAGATCCTGCGGATTGACCGAAAGGATGCGGTTCATGCGCGAGGTGTCGAGCGAGATGCCACCGCCCGGCGCATTGGTGTGGCCTTCGAGCGAAGAGCCGACGCCGAAGGCGATCACCGGCACGCGGTGTTCGGCGCAGGCGCGAACGATCTCCTGCACTTCAGCCGTAGACTCTGGAAAGGCGACGCCATCGGGCGCCTGCGTCGGAATATAGGTGGTGGTGTGGGCATGCTGCGAACGGATCGCCTGGCCGGTCTGAAAACGCTCGCCGAACCGCTGCTTGAGGATGCCGAGCACCGCGGCTATCCCCTCTTCGTTGCGTTCGACCGGATTGAGGTCGCTCAGAGCCATGAATTCCTCCGCGAATGGACTAGCGTCCATGCTTGCCATGCAGCTATGCGAATGGGCCAGCGCCCACGCTTGTTATGCATGCTTGGATGCGTAGTCTGCCCTGCCACGCTCTGTCCAGCACCACGATAAGGAAGTTCCTGCATGACCATACCCGCCCCCTTCGTCTCCAAAGCCATGGGCATCGAGAAGGACTGGATCGACTATAACGGCCATCTCAACATGGCCTACTACAACGTCATCTTCGATCGCGGCACGGACGAGGCTTTCGACACGATGGGCATTGGGCAGGACTATGTGAAGCAGCGGCGGCTGACCATCTACACCGCGGAAATCCACGTCTGTTACGTCCAGGAACTGCATCTCGACCACAAGGTCACCGTTTCCATGCAGGTCCTCGACCATGACGAGAAGCGACTGAGAACCTATCAGGAAATCCGCCACGTGGATGGCTGGCTGGCCGCCACTTCCGAAACGCTGTCGCTGCATGTCGACATGTCCGGCCCCAAGGTTGCGCCCTTCCCGGCCGATGTTCTGGCCAAGATCGAGGCGGTGCGCGCGGCCCATTCGGCGCTGCCGATGCCGGAGCGCGCCGGCCGTTCGATCGGGATCCGCCGCAAGACCGCTTGAAGCGTCCGGCCGGCCGCGTTAACCTTACCAAGGTTTTAACGGGAACAAGCCGATTGAGCCGTTGAACGACTCAGCGGAGCGGCCGAAAACGCTCCGCATGAGTTGGGATATGGGTGACGGGGCGGAGCCGGTTCGAGGGACGTGCATGAAAACCGACATCAAGGTCGAGGTGGACAGGCTGGCCGCCGATCCACGCATCACCGACTATGATTTCTGGCGCTCGCTCAAGAACGTCAACAACGAAATCTTCCACATCGCCAACAACAACGAGCCGATCCCCTTCGACATGATCCGCTGGCGCGCCATCCTGAAGCGGGCGCGCATGAAGCGTGGGCATGTTTGACGCCGGTGGATTGTGGCCGATGCCGCCAACTTCTTGCAAGTTTGCGCTGTCCCTCATCGGGCAGCACAGACTTAACAGGCAAGCACGCAGGATCACATGCTCAAGCCGGGCGCTTGAGCGCGCCCAGCGGCGAGCGCGCCACCACCGGCGACGACTGGATGATCGCCGTGTTGGTCATCGCGTAGGGAATGATCCGGTCGATCACCCGTTCGAGCTCTGCCACCGAGCCGACATGTGCCAGCGCGATGAAGCAATCCTCGCCGGTCACCCGGTCGCACTGCGCGATTTCCGGTAGGTCGCGGATGATCTCGGCCACGACTGCCAGTTGTCCGGGCACCGGCCTGATGCGCAGCCATGCCGATAGCTTCATACCGAGGGCGGCGAGATTGATCCGCACCGTATAGGCCTCGATCACCTCGTTCTCCTGCAGCCGCTTGATGCGCTCGGCCACGCTCGGCGCCGACAGGCCGACCGCGCGCGCCAGTTCGGCGGTGCTGGTGCGGGCGTCCTTTTCCAGCAGGCGCAGGATTTTCAGATCCGCCGCATCGAGTTCGGCATTTTCGCTTCGAAGGCGTTTCAACGAAAACTCCTTGCATCTGGAAAGATGCTAGCCAGTTCGACCAATCATCATCCATATAAATCGCTGATATCGCCTGCGATACTGATCGCATGGATGACCGAACGCAAGCGCCAGCCGCAAGCCCCGTCCTCGCCGCTCCGGTATTCAGCGGTCTGGCAACATCGCTGCCGCCGCATGTCTGGTTTGGCGTCAGCGCCATCTTCCACTATCTCGGGCCCGCCTTCGCCGTGCTGCTTTTCCCGCATGTCGGCGTGCTCGGCATGGCCTGGCTGCGCATTGCCACCGCCGCGCTCATCTTCGCGCCGCTGACCCGCCCCTGGAGGACCTTCGCGAGTGCCGACCGCCCGACGCGGCTTTTGCTTCTGGCCTTCGGCACTTGCCTTGCGGTGATGAACTGCTCGTTCTACCTGGCGCTCGACCGCTTGCCAATCTCGCTGGTCGCGGCGATCGAATTCGTCGGCACCATCGGCATCGCGGTGATAGGATTGAGAACCCCGCGCAACCTTGCAGCGCTTGCCATCGCCGTCACCGGCACGCTGCTGTTGATCAACGTCAAATGGTCCAGCGACTCCACCGGCTTGTTCTGGGCCTTTCTCAATGGCGCGCTGTTCATCGGCTATATCGTGCTCGGCCACCGGGTCGCCCGCTCGGGCGCGGGCAACGGCATCGCCGGCCTCGGCGCGGCCATGGCCGTCGCCTTCCTCGTCGTGCTGCCGATCGGCTTCACCGACGCGCTGCCCGCCTTTTTCTCGGCCCCTCTGCTGCTCGCGGCCATCGGCGTCGGCATCTGCTCTTCGGTCATTCCCTACATCTGCGACCAGCTCGCCATGTCGCGGCTGCCGCGCGCCAGTTTCGCATTGATGCTGTCGCTGCTGCCGGTCACCGCCACGCTGATCGGCATCCTTGTGCTGCATCAAATACCGAGCGTGACCGATGTGCTCGGCATCGCGCTGGTGGTCGCCGGCGTCGCATTCCACAAGCCTGCCTCAACGTGAACAACGCCGTAAACACACAATTTTTCAAACACTTGCGCAAATCCGGTTGCGGTTCCGTGATTCGGTCCCGCTGCGACAAGATGGCTCAAGATTGAACCATCTCGTCGCCGAGCCGTTGCCCTCCACGAAAACGGCTTGGAGTGAAAGAATGGACTGGAAACAGACCAGGGAACCGGCCGACGCATGGCACATGACGGACGATTTGCATGCCGAACACGGCAAGGGCGATCCGTTCGCAGCGGCCATACGCGCCACCCGCATGTCGATGATCATAACCGATCCGCGACGCCCGGATAACCCGATCGTCTTTGTCAACGACGCCTTCCTGCGTCTGACCGGCTATGAACGGCAGGAGGTGATGGGCCGCAACTGTCGTTTCCTGCAGGGTCCCAAGACCGACAAGTCGATGATCGACAAGGTGCGGGATGCGATCGCTGGCGGTACCGACGTCAGCGTCGACCTGTTGAATTACCGCAAGGACGGCTCGACCTTCTGGAATGCGCTGTACATCAGCCCGGTGTCCAACGATCACGGAGAACTGCAGTTCTACTTCGCCTCGCAGCTCGACGTGACCGACCGCAAGCGCTCGGAACACCGCATCACCGCCGACAAGGACCGGTTCGAGAAAGCGGTCAAGGAGCGAACGAAGGAACTCGAAGCAGCCCTGGAAGCGCAGACCACGCTGCTGCACGAGGTCGACCACCGCGTGAAGAACAATCTGCAGATGATCTCGTCGCTGATCGTCATGCAGAGCCGAACGATGAAGGATGACGGCATCCGCCAATCGATGACCACGATGCTGGAGCGCATCGAAGCCTTGAGCACGGTGCACCGCCGTCTTTACCAGTCGAAGGACGTCAGCAAGTTCGATGTCTCGGATTTCACCCGCGACCTCATATCCGACCTGCTCACCGCGTCGGGACGCTCGGAGATCAAGTCGAAGCTTGAACTCGAACCCGTCATCATCCCGGCGGAAAAGGCGACGCCCGTGGCGCTGATGGTCAACGAACTGGTCACCAACGCGCTGAAGCACGCCTTCAAGGAAAAGCCCGATGGAACAACCGCCGGCAGCATCGGCATCAAGATGAGCCAGCCCGATGGCCATTTCAAAATCGAGGTATCCGATGACGGTGTCGGCATGGCCGATGCAAGCGGCGATGCGTCCTTCGGCATGCGGCTGATCAAGTCACTTGCCCGGCAATTGCGCGCCGATATCGAGTGGCAAGACGCGGGGCCCGGCACCAAGGTGCTCATTTCGATGCCAAACGAACCGCAGCAGCAAGGGAACATGTCATGATTGAACCGCTGAAGGTCCTGATCGTCGAGGACGAGGCGCTGCTGGCAATGGAGCTCGAAAGCCTTGTCGAGGAAGCCGGCCACAGCGTCGTCGGCTGGGCCACTTCGTCGGAGGAAGCCAGGAGCATGGTGGACGCCACCGATGCCGACATCGCCTTTGTCGACATTCATCTGACCGACGGCCCGACCGGTGTCGATGTGGCCGAATATATTGGCGAAAGACAGCGCTCGGTGGTCGTGTTCATGACCGCCAACCCCAAGCGCATTCCCGATCATTTTGCAGGCGCGATCGGCGTCATCGCCAAGCCCTACACGATGAGCGGGCTGACCTCGGCGCTGCGTTACCTGCAGGAGGGCGTGCGTCGTCCGCCGCCGGTATCGGTCCTGCCGGCGGGTTTCACCCTGTCGCCGGCATTCGAGCTCGACTGGGCTCCGGCGATCGCCTGACCCGTCACGCCAGCTTCTGCTCGAGGAAGGCGATCGTCCGGCCCCAGGCAAGGTCGGCCGCCGCCTTGTCGTAGCGGGCCGCCGACGTGTCGTTGTTGAAGGCATGGTTGGCGCCTTCATAGACATAGACGGCGTATTCGACATGCGCGGCGTCGAGTTCTTTCTTGAAGGCATCGATGCCGGCATTGGTGCGCGTGTCCAGACCGGCGTAGTGCAGCAACAACGCGGCCTTGATCTTCGGCACGTCCTCGGCCTTCGGCTGCATGCCGTAATAAGCCACGGCCGCCGCCAGGTCGGGTGAATTGACGGCCAGCATGTTGACCGTGCCGCCACCCCAGCAGAAGCCGACCGCCCCAACCTTGCCGTTGCCGTCCTTGTCACCTTTCAGGTAGGCGACCGTTGCCACGGCATTGGCGGCCACCTGTGCCGGGTCGAGCGTCGAAAACAGGTCGCGCACCTTGTCCTCGTCATCTGGCGTGCCGCCGAGCGGCGACATGAAGTCGGGCGCCAGTGCCACGAACCCTTCCAGCGCCACGCGCCGTGCCACGTCGCGTATATGCGGGTTGAGACCCCTGTTCTCATGCACCACGATGACCGTGCCGAGCTTGCCGCTCTGATCCGCCGGCCGGACCAGATAGCCTTTCATCTCGCCGCCACGACCGGGATAGGTGATGTCCTCGCCTTTCACGCGCGGGTCGCTCTCGGCGACGATCGCCGCCTGTGCCGAATTCGCCGCCAGCAGTGGTGCGATGGCGGCCGCTGCCACGCCCGATCCGGCAAGCCTGGTCACATGGTCCATGAAGCGGCGGCGGTCGAGCGTCAGATGCGTGTATTCGTCATAGGCGTCGATCATCGCCTGGGTGATGGCGGGCTTTGCGGGCGTGGTGGCGTCGGATTTTGTCATGGCGCACTCCTCGGTTCTGAAAATGCCGTCGATCCCGGCAAGATAGGGGCGAGGTTGTCATCGTCCAGCCACGGCTGAGCCACACCGCAAGCAGTCGCCGGCCCCTCGCCGTGAGGTGATTGCGCCCGCGCCGTCATCACATTTTAGTCATCGGCGAAAAATCTTGATGGTACTGCCCCAATATATAGGGAGACTACCTCGGTTGGCTGTGCCCACTTCTGGCGCAATCACCACCTGACCAGAAGGAGCAATACAGATGACCTTCCCGATCTTCGCCAGCACATTCTTGCTCGCCGCGGCCGCCCTTCTGGCATTGCGCTCGGCGACTGCCAACGCGAGCCGGCAATCCATGGTCAAGGTGCGCAGCAATCAGCGCCGTCCCGTTAGCACGAAAACCCAAGGTTGAGGTGAAGTCATGAACGTCCAGGACATTGTGAACACCGTCTCGCAAAAAGCCGGCCTCGACCAAGCAACCACCGAAAAGGTCGTCGGCACCATCTTGTCGGTGATGGAGCATGAGGCGGAAGGCACGACCATTTCCAGCTTCTTCGCCAAGATTCCGGGCGCGGATGACCTCGCTCACCAATATGACGTCATGGCGGCAGCGCCCGCGAGCGGCGGCGGCTTCCTGTCGTCGCTGCAGGGTGCGCTCGGAGGCGTTCTCGGCGAAAAGGCCGGCGCATTGGTCAATGGCCTCGCCGCGCTCAAGGGCACAGGCCTCGACATGTCCCAAATCCAGCAAGCCGGCACCGCGCTGGTTCAACAGGCCGAGGCAGCCGCCGGCCCGGGCCTGACCAATCAGGTGCTTGGCTCCGTGCCCGGCCTCAAGAGCCAGCTCGGGCTCGGCTAGGCCGACACAATACTAGCCGGCTAAAGGTTCGCACTGCCCCTCATCTGCCTGCCAAGCAGACTCTCACCTCGGATTTCGCCAATCTCCAGCGTTGCGGAAAGTGCACCGAGGATCGCGACAGCTGCCTTCTCCCCGTCACTATACGGGGAGTTGAGGAGTGGTCCGCGCAGCGGACGAAAAGCCAACTGCTTGGCTTTTCGAATGACGAACGCCGGCAGGCGGATGAGGGGCAGCGCCAGCATTTGACCGAATGCGACGACAACGCCGGTCGCGCCCGCCAAGCGCGGCCCAGGCCAAGATAGCAGTCCGGGCTTGGGGCCCAAGTCTTGTCGCACCCGTCTTCCGCAAGGCTTGAACGGCCATATCCAGCAGTTTACCAGAACAAAACGTAGACACTTCTGGCCTTTCGCTCCCGAATCACTACATTCGGGGGCGATGTCCGGCTTTTCGGAAGACATGCCCTTTTTTGACGAACCGAATGCGCGCCCCTCGGCCCCTTCGGGCATAGCCGCGCGCGCCATGGCTGCCCGTAGCGGCCACAACAATGCGCCCGACTATCTCAAAGGCCTCAACCCGGAGCAGCGGCTGGCGGTGGAAACCACCGAAGGCCCGGTTCTGGTGCTGGCCGGCGCCGGCACCGGCAAGACCCGCGTGCTGACCACCCGCATTGCCCACATCCTCGCCACCGGCAGGGCCTTCCCCTCGCAGATCCTCGCCGTGACCTTCACCAACAAGGCCGCGCGCGAGATGAAGCAGCGTATCGGCCTGCTCGTCGGCGAGGCTGTGGAGGGCATGCCCTGGCTCGGCACCTTCCACTCGATCGGCGTCAAGCTGCTACGCAGGCACGCCGAGCTCGCCGGCCTGCGGTCGGATTTCACCATTCTCGACACCGACGACGTCGTGCGTCTGATCAAGCAGCTCATCCAGGCCGAAGGTCTCGACGACAAGCGCTGGCCGGCCAAGCAGTTCGCCCAGATGATCGACGGCTGGAAGAACAAGGGGCAAGGTCCGGTGGACATTGCCGAGGGCGACGCCCGCGCCTTTGCCAACGGCAAGGGCCGCGAACTCTACAAGGCTTATCAGGAACGGCTGAAGACGCTGAACGCCTGCGATTTCGGCGATCTTCTGTGCCACCCGATCCGAATCTTCCGCGCCAATCCGGATGTGCTGAAGGAATATCACAAGCGCTTCAAATACATACTCGTCGACGAGTATCAGGACACCAACACCGCCCAGTACATGTGGCTGCGCCTGCTGGCGCAACGGCCGCAATCCTCCCCCCTTGAGGGGGAGGTGCCCGCGAAGCGGGCGGAGGGGGTCGCCGCAGGAGGCACCGCCCAGTCATCAAACGCGTCGAGCACTGCCGCGCGGACCCCACCCGACCGGGCTTCGCCCGGCCACCCTCCCCTCAAGGGGGAGGGAAACCAGCGCCATTCCACCGTAAACATCTGCTGCGTGGGCGACGATGACCAGTCCATCTATGGCTGGCGCGGGGCCGAGGTCGACAACATCCTGCGCTTCGACAAGGATTTTCCCGGCGCCACCATCATCCGGCTGGAGCGCAACTACCGCTCGACCGCGCACATACTGGGTGCTGCCTCCCACCTCATCGCCCACAATGAGGGCCGCTTCGGCAAGACGCTGTTCACCGACCGCGACGAGCCGGAAGACGGCAAGGTGCATGTCCATGCCGCCTGGGATTCCGAAGAGGAAGCCCGCGCCGTCGGCGAGACAATCGAGAGCTACCAGCGCCAGCAGCACAATCTCAACGACATGGCGATCCTGGTCCGCGCCTCCTTCCAGATGCGGGAATTCGAAGATCGTTTCGTCACGCTCGGCCTTAACTACCGCGTCATTGGCGGCCCGCGCTTCTACGAGCGGCTGGAAATCCGCGACGCCATGGCCTTCTTCCGTGTCGTCGCCCAAGGCGCCGATGATCTCGCCTTCGAGCGTATCGTCAATGTGCCCAAGCGCGGTCTCGGCGAAGCCACCATCCGCCAGATCCACGACACGGCGCGGGCGCTGCGCATTCCCATGCTGGAGGCCGCCGCCAAACTCGCCGAGAGCGACGAGTTGAAGCCGAAACCGCGCGCGGCCCTGCGCGAAGTCTCCGCCAATTTCGAGCGCTGGCAGAAGGCGCTGGAAAACACGCCGCACACCGAACTCGCCGAGACCATTCTCGAGGAGAGCGGCTACACCGACATGTGGAAGAACGACCGCTCGGTCGAGGCGCCGGGACGGCTGGAAAACCTCAAGGAGTTGATCCGCTCCATGGAGGAGTACGAATCGCTGCGTTCCTTCCTCGAGCATGTCGCGCTGGTCATGGACTCCGAGCAGAATGCCGAGCTCGACGCCGTCAACATCATGACGCTGCATTCGGCCAAGGGTCTCGAATTCGAGACTGTTTTTCTCCCCGGCTGGGAGGAAGGCCTGTTCCCGCACCAGCGCGCACTGGATGAAGGCGGCCGTTCCGGCCTGGAGGAAGAGCGGCGGCTGGCCTATGTCGGCCTGACCCGCGCCAAGAAGAACCTGCATCTGTGGTTCGTCTCCAACCGCCGCATCCACGGCCTGTGGCAGTCGACCATCCCGTCGCGCTTCCTCGATGAACTGCCGGAAGCCCATGTCGAGGTCGCCGAAAGCGGCAACTCCTATGGCGGCTACGGCAATTCCTATGGCGGTGGCTCGTTTGCGCCTGGACGCGGCGGCCAGGGTGGCAGCCAGGGGGCAGGACGGCAGAACCCCTACGGCGCCTCGCGTTTCGACAATGTCGGCGCAGGCAACGAGAAATCCGGCGCTTTCTCCAACTCCTACGCGACGCCAGGATGGCAGCGCGCGCAAGCGAACCGCACCGAGGCGACCGACCGCAACTGGGGCTCGCGCTCCGGCCACCAGGTCGAGCGCATCGGCTATGGCGAAACCGATTCAGGCTATGGGGCCGGCCGCACATCCGTCAAAGGCCACACCATCGACGGCGAGCTGGTCGCCAAATCCGTTGCCGACAAGCCCTCCGCCTTCAGCGTCGGCGACCGCGTCTTCCACCAGAAATTCGGCAACGGCAACATCTCCTCCATCGAAGGCAACAAGCTGACCATCGACTTCGACAAGGCCGGCCAGAAACGCGTGCTGGACGGGTTTGTCGCGGCGGTGTGATCCGATCGCGAGATGGAGCTGCGCGCTGGCGCGATGGCACCGCGCACGGTTCATCCCTTCAATTCTGCGAGCGCTCTCTCCAATGGCTTCAGTGAGATCTGGATCGGTCCGGCGAACGGCATATCCATGTCCATGATCAGGTAGAACGTCGCGGCAATCAGGGCCGCCGAGACCAGGAAGGTCGAAATGGTGATCGCATTTCGTGGCGCCCCGAAACCGAAGCTGGCAAAAATCAGCACAAGCCAGGCAACTAGCATCGCGATCAGCAGCCTGGGGATCGAGCCTTCGGACTGCTCGACCAGAACCCGACGAAGTTCCAGCATTTCCTTCAGGCGATGATGAGCATCTTGCAGCAATGAGCCGTGCGCGGCATCCACCGGTGTTATCGCGCTCAGCCGGGTATCGACCTCCTTGAGCAGAAGTTCCGACAGTTTGTTGGCTGCCGGTATTTCGGCACCTGATGGCTCGCCTATGACCCGCCGCAAATAGGCGACGAGCGGTTGGCGGACCTTCGCGGCTTCCGGGCCGTATTGGCGCAAAGCCCGGTCGAGAAGGATCATGTCCGCTGCATAGCTGCGCACATTGTGATCGATTGATTCAAAGGTGTTCCTCGCCGAATTGACCATCAGGCCCAGCACGATGGCGGTCATGACCACGAACAGCGTGGCGGGGAGCCGAACCACGCGGCTTGTATCGTTCTTGCGATGTTCGGGCGGCAAGCTGTTGGAGACCGCCAAGCTGACCAGCGAAGCCGCTGCCAGGCAAGCGAAGATCGCCACTGCGATGAGAACTTCGCGCATGCTCGCCATTTCTGCACGGGACGCGCGGATTGCCAATGGCAACGTGGATATGGAGTGCTCTCGGCTCAGAGTGTTCGCGCCTTGCTCAGCCAAAATGCCGCGCGGTAATGTCCGGCTCCTTCACGCATGGCGGCGTGATCAGCAAGGAGGGTCGGCGATCCATGTCTCCAAGATTACGCTTGCCCGGCCTTGGCAACTCCACGCTGCTGACTGTCTCGCTTGTCCTGCTGGCCGCGGTGATCTTTCTTGCCGACACGGTCACCAATCTGGAGATCGCCGTAGCGGTCTTCTATGTTGCCATAGTCCTGATTTCCGTCCGCTACCTCGACCGAAGCCGGGTGGTGATGGTGGCGTCTGGATGCATGGCGTTGACCTTGCTGAGCTTCTTCCTGACACGGGCCGGGTCCATGTCGGCGGGTGTGGTCAACTGCGCCATCAGCCTGGCGGCGATCGGTGTCACCGCCTACCTCGCACTGCGGACTGCCGCGGCCGAGGCAACGGCGCGCGAAGCGCGGACGCAGCTTGCCCATATCACCCGCGTGACGGTGCTGGGTGAACTGACGGCGTCCATCGCGCATGAACTCAACCAGCCGCTGGCGGCGATCGTCATCAACGGCAATGCCGCCCTGCGCTGGCTGGCAGGCCAGCCCGCCAATCTCGACGAGGCCGGGAAGGCCGCCGAACGCATCGTCAGGGACGCCAACCGCGCCAGCGCGCTGATTGCGCGACTGAGGGCATCGACCAAACGTACGTCAGCGAAATCCATCTGGTCGGACGTCAACCAGATGGTCGAGGACACGCTGACCCTCGTGCAAAGTGAGACCAGCAGGAACCATGTTTCGCTGCGCACGGAGCTCGCGGGCGATCTGCCGCAAGTCGAGGTTGATGCCGTCCAGATCCAGCAGGTCATCCTTAACCTGATCGTCAATGCGCTGGAGGCTGTGAGCGGTTCCGATGCGCAGGCCCGCGACGTGATTGTGGTCACCGGCCTCGGCAGATCCAATGAGGTCGTCGTCACCGTCAGCGATTCAGGGCGTGGCTTGAACGGCGTCCAGATGGACCAGATATTCGATGCCTTCTACACCACCAAGCCGGATGGCCTGGGCATGGGGCTGGCGATCAGCCGCTCCATCGTCGAGAGCCATGGCGGACGGATATGGGCTGAGCCCGGCGTGCCGGGCGGCGCGACGTTCGCCTTCTCGTTGCCTGCAGGCAACAAGGGCAATGTGATGCTATCAAGCACGCGCAAACCAAACCGGTGATGAGATGACCGAGCCCCGACAGATCGTTTTCGTTATCGACGACGACCCTGCCATCCGGGAGGCGCTCGACAGCCTGTTGCGATCGGTTGGCCTGGACGTGCGCTGCTTCGGTTCGGTCAAGGAATTCATCGCCGCGCCGAGGCCCGACATCCCGTCCTGCCTGGTGCTGGATGTCCGCTTGCCGGGCAAGAGCGGCATGGATTTCCACAAGGAGATCGCCCAGTCCGAAGCCGCCCTGCCCGTCATCATGATGACCGGCCATGGCGATATCCCGATGTCCGTGCAGGCGATGAAGACCGGCGCTATCGACTTCCTGGCAAAGCCGTTCCGCGAGCAGGACCTGCTGGATGCCATCGAAGCGGCACTGGAGAAAGACCGCCTGATCCGTAAGCAGACGGCCGAGTTGACAATCCTGCGCGACCGCTTGGCGACGCTCAATGAAGGCGAACGCAATGTCGTGGCCCGGGTGGTGAAGGGACTTTTGAACAAGCAGATCGCCGGCGAGCTCGGTGTCAGCGAAATAACGGTCAAGGTCCGGCGCGCCCAGGCGATGCGAAAGATGCAGGCGAATTCGCTCGCCGAGCTGATCCGGATGGCGGCCCAACTGGGGCTTTAGCACGCCTCCCCGATTCCAGTTTTTCGGGCCGATGCAACAGTAAGATTTGCCGGCGTAACATCCACCGAATCCGGCGTATGCTTAGACTCAGCGGGCATATACTTAAGATTCCGGCGCCCGTATTGACACCGGCGGAATGACGGGCGTAAGGCGGCGAGGCTTCGGCTGATCGAAGCATCAACACAGATCGAACAGGTTATGGACAGCTACTCTAGTCGCTGTCCGGATACGGCCCCAGGCACGGTCCGGACATTGGCCCCGTCAACAACTATCGTCTCCGGCATGTGGCGCCGGTCGAGCCTGGGCAGGGCATAACCGATCTGCCGGCTCGCCTTGCCGTCCGTGCCGGACCGCAAGAGGTGAGCCATGAACACCAACGTCATCCCCTTCCGCGCGCGCCCTGTCACGCGCTCCGCTTCGACTGCTCGGCCGTCCGTTGGAACAACGCGAGGCCTGGCAGGCAAAGCCGGCTTCACCATGCCGCCCACCCGGCTCGTCTGCGTCTGGCGCCGCGGGTCGGTAAGTGGCCGGCTGGAATGCCGCTGGACACAGGAACAGAGGCCTGTTTCCGAAGAGGGCGTCAGTCGTGGAATCGCGTTCCAGCGGCTCGCAGCCTGACGGTTTCGTCGGCGCGGGACGAAGCTCCGCGCCGACGATGGAAGCCCTGCGCCGGCCGCGCCCACCCCCAGGTCGCGGTCTCCCGCACACCCGGCATCATTCCGGAACTCGTTTGCTGGCCTCGCGCCAGCGGCGGCTTCCGACATCACACCAACATACAGATAATCCATTGTCCGGATTTTGGGGCTCATCATGATTTTCCAGCCACACAACAGCTCCTCGCGCAGCGACGCCGCAGCGCTCGCCCGCCGCCGCAGCGCGCCCAATGTCTATGATCTCATCGCATTCGCGATCCTGGCGGCATTGATCGTGCTGCTGGCGCGTGGCGCGGCCGACATGCGCGCGCCCAGCGAACTGCTTTCGACCTCGCCGGTGACGCTCGACATCGCCAATTTGCCGGAATACGCGCTGCGCACCACGCTGCGCATGTTCGCGGCAATCATCGTCTCGCTCATCTTCACCTTCACGGTGGCGACGCTGGCGGCCAAGAGCCGTCGCGCCGAAATGGTCATCATCCCCGCGCTCGACATCCTCCAGTCGGTGCCGGTGCTGGGCTTCCTGACCTTCACGGTGACGTTCTTCCTCGGCCTGTTCCCCGGCAGCCAGCTCGGCGCCGAATGCGCGTCGATCTTCGCGATCTTCACCGCCCAGGCCTGGAACATGGCGTTCTCATTCTACCAGTCGCTGCGCACCGTGCCGCACGATCTCGACGAGGTCAGCCGTGGCTTCGGCCTGTCGGCCTGGCAGCGGTTCTGGCGGCTCGAGGCGCCGTTCGCGGCCCCCGGCCTCATCTGGAACACGATGATGTCGATGTCCGGCGGCTGGTTCTTCGTCGTCGCCTCCGAGGCCATCACCGTCGGCAACACCACCGTGCAGCTGCCCGGCATCGGCTCGTGGCTGGCACTGGCCATCGACAAGCAGGACTTCAAAGCCGTAGCCTGGGCCGTCCTGGCCATGGGTATCCTCATCCTGCTCTATGACCAGCTGCTGTTCCGCCCGGTCGTCGCCTGGGCCGACAAGTTCCGCTTCGAACAGACCGCCAGCCAGGAAAAACCCCGTTCCTGGGTCTACGACATCCTGCGCCGTGCCCATCTGGTCAGGACCTTCACCCTGCCCTTCTCCTGGGTCTGGCGGCAGACCATGATGCTGCGGCTGCGCCGGGGCGCGCGCGCCGCGTCGGAGCCGACGGCCGCCAATCAGCGGATCTCGCGGATCATCGACTATCTATGGCTGGCGCTGGTGATCGTGGTCGCCATCTGGGGCGCGACCCAGGTGCTATTCTACCTGCGCGAGACGCTCGGCTGGAGCGATGTCGTCGAAGCCTTCAGCGGCGGTCTGGTCACGTTGCTGCGGGTGGTCATCCTGATTGCCATCGCAAGTCTGATCTGGGTGCCGATCGGCGTGTGGATCGGGCTGCGGCCGGCGGTTGCCGAGCGCGTCCAGCCGCTGGCGCAGTTTCTCGCCGCGTTCCCGGCCAACGTGCTGTTTCCGTTCGCCGTCGTGGCGATCGTCGCCACCGGGGCCAATCCCACCATCTGGCTGTCACCGCTGATGGTGC
This sequence comes from Mesorhizobium shangrilense, assembly GCF_040537815.1. Lineage (NCBI taxonomy): Bacteria > Pseudomonadati > Pseudomonadota > Alphaproteobacteria > Hyphomicrobiales > Phyllobacteriaceae > Mesorhizobium > Mesorhizobium shangrilense. The sequence continues at coordinate 728,031 of NZ_JBEWSZ010000001.1, read as the reverse complement.
TGGGCACGCAGTGGTACATCCTGTTCAACGTGATCGCGGGCGCCAGTGCCTTCCCTTCCGATCTCAAGGAGGCTGCCGGCGTCTTCAAGATACGGTCCTGGTCGTGGTGGAAGAACGTCATGCTGCCGGGCATCTTCCCCTACTACATCACCGGCGCGCTGACCGCCTCGGGCGGTTCGTGGAATGCCTCCATCGTCGCCGAGGTAGCAAGCTGGGGCAACACCAAGCTCGAGGCATTCGGCCTCGGCTCATACATCGCCAAGGCGACCGATGCGGGGGATTTCCCGCGCGTCGTCCTCGGCATCGCCGTCATGTCGCTTCTGGTGACGCTCTTCAACCGCGTCCTGTGGCGCCCCCTCTACGTCTTCGCCGAACGCCGCATGCGGCTCGACTGACCCGACATTTCAGGAGACTGATCATGAACGAAGCCATCATCACCAAGAACCCCTCGCTCGTCGAGGTGCGCGGCGTCTGCCAGACCTACGACAAGGGAAGCGCGGGCAAACTGATCGTCCTCGACAATGTCGGGCTTTCACTGGAATGCGGCGAAATCGTCGGCCTGCTCGGCCGCTCGGGCTCGGGCAAGTCCACACTGCTGCGCTCGATTGCCGGCCTCATCCGCCCCAGCCAGGGTTCGGTCACCTTCGAGGGCAAGGCCGTCACCGGTACGCCGGACGGCATTGCCATGGTGTTCCAGAGCTTTGCGCTGTTTCCCTGGCTGACCGTGCTGGAGAATGTCGAGCTGGGACTTGAGGCGCAAGGGGTCTCGCCGGCCGAACGCCGCAAGCGCGCGCTTTCGGCCATCGACCTGATCGGCCTCGACGGCTTCGAAAGCGCCTATCCCAAGGAGCTTTCGGGCGGCATGCGCCAGCGCGTTGGGCTCGCCCGCGCCCTGGTGGTGCATCCAAAAGTGCTGCTGATGGACGAGCCGTTCTCGGCACTCGACGTGCTGACCGCCGAAACGCTGCGCACCGACCTGCTCGACCTCTGGTCGGAAGGCCGCATGCCGATCGAGGCGATACTGATGGTGACGCACAACATCGAGGAAGCCGTGCTGATGTGCGACCGCGTGCTGATCTTCTCGTCCAATCCCGGTCGCGTCGTCGCCGAACTGCGCATCGAGCTGCCGCAGCCGCGCAACCGGCTGGACCCCGCCTTCCGGGCGCTGGTCGAGGACATCTATTCGCGCATGACGGCCCGGAAGGGTCCCGGCGGCCCTGCCCGCGACGGCGTCTTCCCCGGTACCGGCATCGCCATGATCCTGCCGCGCGTCTCGACCAACCTGCTCGCCGGCCTGATGGAGGCTGTCGCCGCGCCGCCCTACAACGGGCACGCCGACCTGCCGCCGCTCGCCGCCAGCCTGCAGCTCGAGATCGACGATCTGTTCCCGATCGCAGAAACGCTGCAACTGCTGCGCTTCGCGGAGCTCGCGGAAGGCGATATCCAGCTGACGCCAGCCGGCAAGCGCTTCGCCGAAAGCGAGGTCGACGCGCGCAAGCAGCTGTTCGCGCAGCAGCTGGCGACCTATGTGCCGCTCGCCGGCCATATCCGCCGCGTGCTCGACGAACGCGCCGGCCACAAGGCCCCCGCCCGCCGCTTCCGCGACGAGCTTGAGGACCACATGTCCGAGGAATACGCGGACCAGACGGTGCGCGCGGTGATCAGCTGGGCCCGCTACGCCGAATACTTCGCCTATGACGAGGAGAGCGACCTCTTCACGCTCGACAACCCAACATAGGACCACGGCGCGACGCACAACGAATCTGATCCGTCGCAGCGTTTTCGCGGCGGCGGATCAGGCCTCTACCCAACCACCGTTCGCATGCCGGTCTTGACACGGTCCATGACGACGAAGGTGCGAAAACTCTCGACATTGCCGCCCTCGAAGAAAATCTGCCGGGTCAGCGCCGTATATTCCTCCATGTCGCGGACATTGAAGACCAGCATGAAATCCACCTGCCCGGTCACGTAGTAGCACTGCTGGATTTGCGGGCAGGCCCGGAAGCGCTCGCGCATGGCGTCGAGCAGCTCCAGCCGCTCGCTCTCCGAGGTCACCTCCACGATCAGCGTCAGCGGCCGGCCGACGAGATCCTGGTCAACGACACTGATGTCTTTCTCGATCACCCCGGTCTCGCGCAGACGCTGCAGTCGCCTGGCCACCGCCGGCACCGACAATCCGACCTTGTCGGCGATCAGGCGCAACGGGCTGAGATTGTCGTCCTGGACGGCGTCGAGAATCTTGCGGTCGAACTCATCGAGTGAAACAGAGACGGTTTTGCGCATTGAGCTATGCCCTCAAGAAAGATTTGCACCATTGACCCAAAATTAGAGAGCCTTTCCCGGGCACGCCAGCATAATTTTCTCGCGAAATCGAGAGAACGACGATGGCATTGCTGAATAACGAAACAGACCCGCGACGGCCGCCCCTCACCGAGGGCGACCGCGCCATGCTCGGGTCCAGCGCCCCCGCACAGGTGCGGCCCTATCTGTCCCTGTGGCCTGAATTCGCGGTCACGCCGACCCTGCCGATGCCCGATCTTGCCAGCAGGCTTGGCATCGGTTGCCTGTTCGTCAAGGATGAAGGGGCGCGTCTTGGCCTCGGCAGCTTCAAGGCCCTTGGCGGCGCCTATGCGGTGATGCGGCTGGTCCACAGGCACATCGAGCGGCGCCTTGGCCGGAGCGTCGCGGTCGCGGAATTGCTGACGCCGCGTGCCCGGGAGATTGCCGCCGAACTGACGGTCGGCTGCGCCACCGACGGCAACCACGGGCGATCCGTCGCCGCCGGCGCCCGGCTGATGGGCTGCCGTTCCGTCATTTTCATCCATGCCGGCGTCAGCGCCGCGCGCACCGACGCCATCCGTTCTTACGCCGACGAGGTCGTACGCGTCGCCGGCACCTATGACGATTCCGTCGATGAGGCGCTGCGCGTCTGCAACGAGCGCGGATGGCTGGTCGTTTCCGACACCTCCTGGCCGGGCTACGAGGAAACGCCGGGCCTTGTCGCGCAGGGCTATACGATCCTCGCCGAGGAAGCGTTGCAACAGATCGCCGACTATGGCGAGGGCAGCCCGACGCATGTTTTCCTGCAGGCTGGCGTTGGCGGCTTCGCTGCCGCGATCGCCTGTTTCCTGACCGACAGGCTGGGTTCCTCCCGGTCGAAATTCATCATCGTCGAGCCAGATCGGGCCGCATGCCTGCTGGAAAGCTTCCGGCACGGCGAGATCCTGCGTATCGCCCAGGGCGAACCGACGATCATGGCAATGCTGGAATGCTATCAGCCGTCGCTCGTCGCCTGGCGTATTCTGCGCAGCTGCGCGGACCAGTTCCAGAGCATACCGGAAGAAGCCGCGATGGAGGCCATGCGCATGTTGGCACGGCCGCGTGGGGGCGATCCACTTGTCGTTGCCGGCGAGAGCGGTGCGGCCGGCCTTGCCGGCCTGATCGCCGCGACCCGCGATGCCGTCCAGCGCGAGGCCCTTGGGCTCGGCCCGCAAAGCCGCGTGCTCGTCATCAACACCGAAACCGCGACCGATCCCGCCTCATATGAAGCGATCGTCGGCACTCCGGTCGCTGCGGATGCCGTCAAATGACGGGCGCACTCGGCACAAAGTCATCCGCCACGAGCAGCGAAGAGGCGACGCTCATCGATGGTCGACGCCTGTTGCGCAATCTCGAAGCGCTTGGCCAGATCGGCAATTCGGCCGCGGGCGGGCGCACGCGCCTCGCCTACTCGCCGCAGGACGGGCAAGCACGCGAACTTCTCCTGGCATGGATGCGCGAGGCAGGTCTTTCGGTTTGCGTGGACCCCATTGGCAATATCTTCGGCACCCTTCGCGGTTGCGACGACGCCGCCGCGCCAATCATGGTCGGCTCGCATATAGACACAGTCGTCAATGCCGGCCATCTCGACGGCTGTCTTGGCGTGCTGGCGGGGCTGGAGACGCTCCTCTCCCTGGCGGAAGCCGGCATCGTGCCACGTCGCCCGATCGTGGTCGCCGCCTTCGCCAATGAGGAAGGCGCGCGCTTTTCGCCCGATCTGATGGGATCGAGGGTCTTCACCGGGGAACTGGCATTGGCCCAGGCCCTCGCCGCCACCGACGCGGACGGCCAGTCGGTCACGGAAGCGTTGGGCCGGATGCCTGAAAGCAGGCCGTTCGGTACGCCGCCGTCATTGCCTTCGGCCTATGTCGAATTGCATATCGAGCAGGGACCGGTTCTCTGGAGCGAGAACGTCGCGATCGGCATCGTCGAAGGCGTGCAGGGCTGCCGGTGGCTGGAGGTGCAGGTCCATGGCGCCGCGAACCACGCGGGAACGACCCCGATGGCCATGCGCCGCGATGCCGGTGTTGCCGCGGCCAGTCTCGTCGCCGACCTGGCACGCAGATCCCGCGACCAGAAGATTCCCCTGGTCGCCACCGCCGGCACGATGTCGATCGTATCGGGCTCCATCAACAGCGTACCCGAACATGCCGTCTTCACGGTCGATCTGCGCGACCCGGACGAGCGGCTGCTCGACAATGCCGAAAACCAGCTCCGCTTCGCCATCGCCAGGGCGGAAGCCGATCACGGCGTGACGATCGAGATCCGGCGCATGTCGCAATCGAGCCCGGTGCGTTTCGACGATGCGCTTGTCGCGCGAGCCGGCGCGCTCGCCGAACGCGGAGGAATTGCGTACCGCCGGCTTGTCTCGGGTGCGTCCCATGATGCGCAGATGCTCGCCGCCCGCTGCCCGACGCTGATGCTGTTCGCGCCAAGCCGCGACGGGATCAGCCACAGCCCGGCGGAGCATACGGACGACGACGACATCATTGCCGCGGCCAATCTTCTTGCCGGCCTGGTCCGCGATCTGGCCGAAGCCGATCCCGCGGCATCCTCACCACACTTCAAACAAGGACTCTGAAATGGCCCCTCGCCTCACCGCCCCCAAACGTGGCTTCAGTCCCGCCGAATTCGAACGGCGGCTGGCACGCGCGCAGACCATCATGGCGCAGTATCAACTGGACGGGCTGCTGCTGACGACGCCGCACAACATCCGCTATTTCACCGGCTTCGATTCACAGTTCTGGGAAAGCCCGACCCGGCCGTGGTTCCTGGTCGTTCCCGTGACTGGCCTGCCGATTGCCGTCATCCCCGAAATCGGAGCGCCCGAAATGGCGCTGACCTGGATCAAGGACATCCGCACCTGGCCGGCGCCGATGCCGGCCGACGATGGCCTGTCACTGCTGGCCGGGGTGATTTCGGCGCTGCCGCGGCGCCATGGCCGGATCGGCGCCGAACTTGGCCGGGAAATGACCATCCGCATGCCGGTCATCGAATTTCTCGCGCTGCGCGAGCGTCTGCCTGTCGAGGTCACCAACGGCTCGCCCTGCATCTGGGACATCCGCATGGTCAAGACCGAGGCCGAGGTCGCCCATATCCACCATATCTGCCAGATCGCCAGCGACGCCTACGAAGCCCTGCCTGGCAAGGTGCGGATTGGCGACAATGAGCGCGAGGCCTGCCGCAGGCTGCGCATCGACATTGCCGAGCGCGGCGCCGACGCAACGCCCTTCCTGCCGGCGATTTCCGGTCCTGGCGGCGTGCCGCAGATCGTCTGCGGGCCGCATGACCGCACCCTGGTCGAGGGCGACATCCTGTTCCTCGATACGGGCTCGACCTATGACGGCTATTTCTGCGATTTCGACCGCAATTATGCGATCGGAAAGGTCTCGGACGCCGCGCGCCGTGCCCATGAGGCGGTGTGGGACGCAACCGAGGCCGGGATCACGGCTGCCCGCCCCGGCAACACCACCGAGGATGTCTGGCGGACCATGGCGAAAATCGTCCAGGACGCCGGCTCGATCGGCAACAATGTCGGCCGCCTTGGTCATGGCCTTGGGCTGCAGCTTACCGAACCACCGTCTCACATGCCTGGCGACAACACCGTCATTCGCGAGGGCATGGTGCTCACTATCGAACCTGGGATGGAATACGCGCCTGGCAAGATGATCGTCCACGAGGAAAACGTGGTCATCACCGTTGAAGGGGCAAGGCTTTTGACCAAAAGGGCACCGCGAGAGTTGCCGGTCATTTCCTGACACCGAAGGTGAGCAACGGGTCCGCGCGGCAATGGATCGCGCGGTCAGCCGCTCACCCTATTCAAACAAGAAAGGGGAATTTGAAATGAAAAAGTCTCTGGCAAATGGGATCGGCCGTTTCGTGCGGCGCCTGGCCGCGGCAACATTCGTCGCGGCACTGATGGCGATCACCCCGGCCGCGCACGCGGCCGAACCGCAGACGATCGAAGCCGGCACGCTGGTTATCGGCTCGGACCTGGTCTATCCGCCCTACGACTACATGGAGAACGGCGAGGCAAAGGGTTTTGACGCCGATCTCATGGCGCTCATCGCCCCGCAACTCGGCCTGAAGCTGCGCTTCGAGGATACCCGCTTTGCAAGCCTCATCTCCGGGCTTCGCGCGAAGCGTTTCGACCTGATCGCTTCGGCCCTCTACATCACGCCAGAACGCGCCGAGGTCATCGACTATGTACCCTATGCCACCACCGGGGGATCGCTGGTCGTTCGCAAGGACGATGCCTTCTCGCCCAAGGCTCCGGCGGACCTCTGCGGCAAGCGCGTCGGCACGCTGAAAGGCGCCGCCTGGGTTCCCGGGTTGAAGAAAGTATCCGACGCGACCTGTGCCGCGAACCCGATGACCATTCAGGAATTCGCCACCTCGGCCGAGGCCGCCCAGGCGCTCCTTGCGCTCGGCGTCGATGTCGAATTCGACGATGCCGGCGTCGCCAAGGCGACAGTGGACGCCTCCGGTGGCCGCCTGCGCATCACCTCCGACGAAATCCTGTTTCCGGTGGTGATGGGCCTCGGCATTGCCAAGGGTAACGATGCCCTGGTCGCGGCTCTCAAGCAGGCATTCGAAAAGGTCAAGGAAGACGGCCAATTGGCGCCGCTGCTGACGAAATACAATCTCGCCGAACCGTCGCAGGAGGCCATCAAGGCGGCATTCACGGCCAAGTCCGAGTAATCGCAAGGGCCGTCGCCAGTTGCGGCGGCCCTCCACCCTTGCTGCGATACAAGAGAGGCGGATACGCATGCAGTTCGATTGGTCCTACACGCTTGGCCTGTTCTGGAGCCGCGACTTCTGGTCCGCTTCGCTGACGGTTGTCGAACTCAGCCTTCTAAGCTGGCTGATCGCCATCGTGCTTGGCTTCGGCCTGGCGCTGTGCATGCGCTCCAGCAACATGGTGGTGGCGCGCGCCGCCGGCCTCTACATCTGGTTGTTCCGAAGCGTGCCGCTGCTGGTGTTGCTGATCTTCACCTACAACATGCCGCAGATGTTCCCCTCGACCAGCGCGTTCCTGTCAAAGCCGTTTTTCGCCGGATTGATCGCCATGGTCCTGAGCGAAACCGCCTATATCGCCGAAATCCATCGCGGCGGGCTGATGGCGGTGCAAAGAGGCCAGGCGGAAGCCGGCAAGGCACTGGGGATCGGAGCCTTCGGCATCCAGCGCCTCATCATCATCCCGCAGGCGCTGCGCGTCGCTCTTCCGGCGCTCGCCAATGAATACATATCGATCGTCAAGCTGACCTCGCTCGTCTCGGTGATCTCGCTGTCGGAAATCCTGCTGGTAGGGCAGCGCATGTACACCCAGAACTTCAAGGTGCTGGAGACGATGCTTGGCGTGACGTTCTACTACGTCTTCATCGTGACCATCTTCACCGTGCTTCTTCGCCAGCTGGAGCGCTATCTCGATGTCACCCGACATGTCGGCGAGATGTCCGCGGTCACCGGCGACATGCTCGATCTCAAGCGTTGGCTTCCTGCCGCCGACAGTCGCAGGGACATGCCGGTCATCGAATTGAAGAACGGCAGGAAATCCTTTGGCATGGTCGATGTCCTCAAGGATATCAACTTGTGCATCGACACCGGCCAGGTCGTATCGGTCATCGGCCCCTCCGGTTCAGGGAAATCCACCCTGATCCGCAGCCTGAACGGCCTTGAACCTCTCGATCACGGCGAGGTCCTGCTCCAGGGGGCGCGCTTCCTGCAGGGAAGACGCGATACCCACCGTTCGCAGGAGCGGACAAGCCGCAAACGCATCCTCGACATCGGCATGGTCTTTCAGAGCTTCAACCTGTTTCCGCACAAGAGCGTGTTGGGCAATGTCATGCTCGCGCCGCGCTACCATGGGCTCGGCAGCGACGCCGAGATCCGCCAGCTGGCGCTGGCCATGCTGCGCAAGGTCGGAATGGCCGCGCATGCGAACAAATATCCGCATCAATTGTCCGGCGGCCAGCAGCAGCGTGTTGCCATCGCCCGCGCGCTGGCCATGCGGCCATCGATCATCCTGTTCGACGAACCGACTTCGGCCCTCGACCCCGAAACCGTCGGCGAAGTGCTGCGCGTCATCCGTCAGCTCGCCGCCGAGGGCACGACGATGGTGATCGTCACCCACGAGATGCAATTCGCCCTCGACGTCTCCAGCCGCATCCTGTTCATGGAAAATGGCCGCGTCGAATTCGACGGGCCGCCCGATGCCTTGCGGCAGACCTCGACTCGCGATCGCAGGGTCAGGGATTTCATGTTCGGGGTCGACGCCTAGAACAGGAAAATGTGAAACGGTTCCGGGGCCGGTGAAAAGGGCGAAGTCGACAGGGCCTTTGCGCAACCAGCAACAGCCAGTCAGTCCACCTTCTTCTCGCCGGCCTCGCCACGTTTGACGATGTCGCCGGTGGTGAACAGGATTTCCTTGAGCTCGGCCCGCCAGTCCTTCTTCTGACGCAGCAGGAATTCGAGGTCCATGCCGAAGTGCTTGAACTCCTCGGCCTGCGCGTTCTTCATGATGGCGCGCGCCTGGGCGTCCTTTTCCACCGAGATGCGCTGCTCATACCAGCCGATCGCCTCCGCCTCTTCGATCAGCGAAGTGATCATGCGGGCAAAGGTCCGCACCTTCTGCGACAGTTCCTCCGGCGGCTCGTGATATTGATCGAAGCCCATCTGGTCCTCCCTCTCGCATGACGACGGCCACCTTCCCCGTCCAGGACGGCCAGTGGCCAGGCTCCAACGAACAGGAATGGGGATGGTTCCGGTTCCAGGTCATCCGCGCCTTCACCCGGCATTGTGGCCCCGCGCGGCGCCTCTTGAAGGGAGAGCGGCAAGAACCACAACCTTGTCACGCAGCTATCATGTTCACACCCTAGATCGCTTTGCGGAAGGGCATTGGCCCCTCCGAGGCGGGAGCCCCCACCCGCTCAAGGCAACAGCTCAATTTCGTCGAACCAACGGCACGTTTGTCATCAAAGGGATATTGTCCATGAAGCACCTGCGTTCATTCTCACTGCGATTGCTCGCCGCCACGCTGGCCGCGTCAGCCATTTCGCTGCCCGCGATAGCAGCCGACACCACCGTCACCATCGGCAGCAGCAGTTTCGTCAACAAGGGGTTGGTTGGCGCCGGCCGCATACCGGCCAGCCAGCGCGACAAGTTCGGCGAGACCTTCGGTTCCGGCTCCGGCATGGCTGTGGACACCGCCGGCTGGACGCGCGACGCGGACGGCTACAAGGGTTCGCTCTGGCTGCTGCCGGATCGCGGCTACAATGTCGCCGGCACCACCGATTATCGCCCACGCCTCAACACGATCGCCATCGAATTCGCTCCGGTAGCACCGGGCGCCGCGCCAGTTGCCGGCAAGGAACAGTCGGGCGTCGCCGCCAAGCTCGCCGACACTATGCTGCTCACCGATGACAAGGGCGCTGATGCCACCGGCCTCGATCCGCTCAACGGCGTGCGTGCCGCCGCCGGCGACATACCGATGCTGCCGCAGGCCGACAATGGCAAGCTCTCGCTCGACAACGAGGCGATCGTGCGGCTGCCCGACGGCTCGATGTTCATCTCGGATGAATACGGCCCCAACATCTACCGTTTCTCCGCCGACGGCCATCTTCTGTCAGCGACCCAACCACCGGCTGCCCTGGTGCCGATGCGCAAGGGCGTGCCCAACTTTGCCTCGAACAACCCCGGGCCAGGTGCTGCCGAACCCGATCCGAAGGATCCCGATACCGGCCGCCAGAACAACCAGGGCCTCGAAGGCATGGCGATGACGCCGGACGGCAAGTTCCTGATCGCGGTGCTGCAGTCGGCCACCAGGCAGGATGGCGGCGATTCGCCGGCCACCCGCCGGAACACGCGCGCACTGGTCTATGACGCTTCCAACCTCGACCATCTGAAGCTGGCGCATGAATATGTCGTGCCGCTGCCGGTATTCACCGATGCCAAGGGCAAGACCAAGGTCGCCGCACAGAGCGAGATCGTCGCGCTGTCCGACCAGACCTTCCTGATGATCGCGCGCGACAGCGGCAACGGCCAGGGGCTCAAGGGCGACACCTCGCTCTACCGCCAGATCAACGTTGTCGACCTCTCCAACGCCACCGACATCGCCGGCACCGACTTCGACAAGGACAAGCCGGTTGCCCCCAAGGGCGTCGTCGACGCGTCGGTGACACCGGCCAAGCTGACGCCGTTCATCGACGTCAACGACAATGCCGAGCTTGGCCGCTTCGGCTTGCACAATGGCGCGCCGAACGACCACAACAATCTTTCGGAGAAGTGGGAGGCGATGTCGCTCGCCAACGTGCTCGACCCAAAACTGCCGGATGACTATTTCCTGTTCGTCGCCAATGACAACGACTTCCTGACGCAGGATGGCTTCCAGGTCGGCGCTCCCTACAAGGCCGACGACGGCGCCGATGTCGACACCATGTTCCTGGTCTATCAGGTCACGCTTCCCGGCCTGAACAAGAAGTAATCGAACTGGCACGACCGAATAGCCCGCCTTTCGGTCACGGTTCCATTCCACAAGGGTGCATCTCCATCCGGCCTGCGATACCATCGCAGGCCGGACTCACATTTGCCGAGATGCCCGCCATGGACGACAAGATGCCCACGCGCCGGCGCACCGCCGACCTGACCAGTGGCCCGATCCCGCGCACGCTGCTGATGTTTGCCTTGCCGGTCCTCGGCTCCAACGTGCTGCAATCGCTCAACGGTTCGATCAACGCCGTCTGGGTCGGACGCTTCCTCGGCGAATCCGCGCTGACCGCCACGTCGAATGCCAATCTCGTGCTGTTCCTCATCCTCGGCACGGTGTTCGGCATCGGCATGGCGGCGACCATCCTGGTGGCGCAGTCGGTGGGCGCGCGCGACCTCCCCGAGGCCCGCCGCATCGTCGGCACCAGCGCCACCTTCTTCTTCCTCGTCTCGGTGGTGTTCGCGGTCTGCGGCTGGATCTGGGTCGACGCCATCCTCAAGACGCTTGGCACGCCGCCCGATGCCTTGCCGCTGGCCCGGTCCTATCTGCGCATCATCTTCGTCGCCGTGCCGATGATGAACCTCCTGTCCTTCGTCATGACGGTGCTGCGCGGCGCCGGCGATTCACGTACGCCCTTCTTCTTCATGGCGCTCGCCGTCGTGCTCGACATCGTGCTCAATCCGCTGCTCATCCGCGGCATCGGCCCGTTCCCCGAGCTCGGCATCGCCGGATCGGCGACCTCGACGCTGATCGGCCAGACGGTGAGCGTTATAGCCATCCTGATCGTGCTGTATGCACGCAAGCATCCGTTGCGGCTGGCCGGCGCCAACCTGGCCCTGCTGAAGCCGGACCCGACCCTGCTGCGCATCGTCGTCTTCAAGGGCGTGCCGATGGGCCTGCAGATGATCGTCATCTCGGCTGCCGCCCTGACCGTGATGGGCATCGTCAATTCCTACGGCTCGCAGGTCGCGGCCGCCTACGGCATCGCCGCGCAGCTCTGGACCTATATCCAGATGCCGGCGCTCGCCATCGGTGCCGCGGTCTCCTCGATGGCGGCGCAGAATGTCGGCGCCGGACGCTGGGACCGTATCGGCCGCATCGCCGCCTCCGGCGTCGGCTTCAACCTGGTTTTGACCGGCGCTCTGGTAGCCCTGCTCTGGTTTTTCGACCGTTCGGTGCTCAGCCTGTTCCTGAAAAGCGACAGCGCGGCGATCGATATCGCCGCCCATATCAACAATGTCGCGTCCTGGTCGTTCATCCTGTTTGGCATCACCATCGTGCTGTTCGCCACCGTGCGCGCCACCGGTGCCGTGATGCCGCCACTGATCATCCTGGTGATCTCGGTGCTCGTCGTGCGCACCGGCTTTGCGTATTTCATGCGCAGCTATATCGGCGAGGAAGCGCTGTGGTGGAGTTTTCCGGCCGGTTCGATCAGCTCGCTCATACTGGCCGCCGCCTATTATCGCTTCGGCCGCTGGCGTACCATGCACATGATCGAGGACAGGCCGGCCGCCGGCGAGCCGCCGGACACCGGCCTCGGTGTGCCGCGCGGACGCGCGCATCTGTCGCCAGAAACGCCGAACGGCTGAAAGACCTCAGCTTCCCGGGTGTCGGTCATGGAAGGGGCCGCAGGCGATTGCGGCCCCTTTCTTCATGCGATCCGGCATGGCGCCGAAACCGACGCAATGGCTGCTATTTGCACGAAAAGCCCGGCGCGATCTTGCACTTGCCGGGACGCGGCTTGTGCGGCGGGCGGTGATACGGGGGCCGATGGTGCGGTGGACGATGCTGCCAATGCGGCGGCCGGTGGTGCGGCGGGCGCACGATGACGACCGGCGGATGCACGACATTGACGCGCTGCAGGTAGCCGGAACTGACCCAGCCGCGCACACCGCCATGATGGATGTTGCACCAGCCTGGCTGGCAGCCGAGCACATTGACACGAGCGCCCGCTGGCAAGGTCGCGATCTTATGGTAGCCAGCTCCCGGCCCCGAGCGCACATTGAGGTTTGTCGTGGCGTGGGCGCCGTAGGCGAAGGCAGCGGCGGACGTTCCGAAAATGGCGGCCAGAATGGTCGCGATACAAAGCAGCAGTCGAAATCTCATCAGTCCCTCCATTCCAGCCGGCAAAATGCCGGCTGTTTCAGCGCTTGCATTACGGCTGACGCCGATGGCAACGCAGCAAGCGCGGGCCGTTGCTTGGCCTCGATCCGAGCCACCTGCAGGAAGGAAGCAGGTGCGCGGAAAGAAAGTCAAGAAATGACAGGTACGGGCAACCCGGCCACGGGCCTTGCACTTTGATTTCCCGCATTATAGTTGAGGAATTGCTTGAAGCGCGGCTCACAGCCGGTGGAGATCCGACAACCGTTTACTTTCTTTCGACGAGAGCCGGTTTCATCGCCGGGATGGATGCTTCATTCAAGTAACGTCTTTTCGCGAAGGCGGGCTGAGGCCGCCGCCGCTGGCTGATTGTGCTCGCTTTGACGCGAATTATCCGCCAGAATTTCTCCTCTGTTTGCGCGCGACGCGACGCCGACGGCTAAATCCGTTTCGCCACAGAGGGGTAGAGCGGCTTCCTGATGGCCGCTCAAGGGGAAGGTGAGTTCATGGGCAAGGGACGGGTCGAGGCCTTCACGGACGGGGTGGCGGCCATCATCATCACCATCATGGTGCTGGACCTGAAAGTGCCGGAGGGCGAGGACTTCTACGCTCTTCTGCCACAATGGCCGATCTTCCTGTGCTACGTGCTCTCCTTCATCAATGTCGGCATCTACTGGAACAACCTGCACAACATGTTCCACACCGTGCAGCGCGTCGATGGCGGCGTTCTGTGGGCGAACCTGCATCTCCTGTTCTGGCTGTCGCTGATGCCGGTGACCACCGCCTTCATGGGCGAGAACCATTTCGCCAGGGTTCCGGTCGCCGTCTACGGTCTCGACCTCGCTCTGTGCGCCGCCGCCTACGCCATTCTCGTCACCGCGCTGCACCGACTGCATGGCCAGGACAGTGCTTTTGCCAGGGCTTTGGGCAGCGACTTCAAGGGAAGGGCTTCGTTGGCTGCCTATATCGCCGCCATCCCGCTGGCTTTCGTCAATCAATGGATCAGTGTCGCGATCTATGTTCTGGTCGCCCTGGTCTGGCTGGTGCCGGACACGCGTTTCGCGCGGGTGATCGAAAAGTAGTCCGCCCTACTTTTTCTGCTTTCGCATCGCTTTCAGCTTCTCCGCCACCGCGGCGGCGAGATCAGCATAGCGCTCCTCCAACCGTTCCGCCGCCTTGATGATCGAGAAATCATGGCCGAATTTCTCCAGCGCCATGCGCAATTTCTCGACGAACTCCGCCTGTTTTTCGAGCGCGGAAAACAGCGTTCTCACCTGCGCCTCGCTGATGTCGGGATTGGCAAGCATCTGCGGCACTTCGCGGCCCATCTGGTCGCCGGTGGTGGTCTGCTCTTTCAGGATTTCGACCCAGTCCGTCAATCCGCGGTACTCCTCTTGAGAGTGCAGCATGTACAGCGCCGGCCGGCGCGGTCAACCCGAAGTGGTCGATACGGCCTTGCACGAGGCTCTTGCCGCGCTAAGTTCGCCGCAGTCCCCAGTAGGAATCCCCCTCATGACCGATGATGCCGACATCCAGACCGCCCTGCCAGCACTTGCCCACGGCAATACCGCCGTCATCACCGGCGGCGCCAGCGGCATCGGCCTTGCCGCGGCCAAACGGCTGGCATTCATGGGCATGAAGATCGTGCTCGCCGACATTGGCGGCGCCCGCCTCGACGAGGCCTCCCACGCCATCGCCGCGATTGCCGGCGACGATGCCACGCTCGCCGTCGCAACCAACGTCTCCAAGGCCGGCGAGGTCGACCGCCTGGCGGACCGGGCATTCGGCGCCTTCGGCGGCGTGTCGCTGCTGATGAACAATGCCGGCGTCGGCAACAATCCCGGCAAGCCATGGGAAAATCGCGACGCCTGGAAGCATCTGCTGGACATCAACTTCTGGGGTGTGGTCCATGGTGTCGAGGCCTTCACGCCCCGCATGCTGGCCTCTGGCGCACCGGGGCTGATCATCAACACCGGCTCCAAGCAAGGCATCACCACGCCGCCCGGCAACCTCGCCTACAATGTGTCGAAGGCCGGTGTGAAAACCTTCAGCGAAGGCCTGGCGCATGCACTGCGCAACGAACCCGGCGCCAAGGTGGCCGCGCATCTGCTCATTCCCGGCTTCACCTATACGGGCCTCACCGAGGGCGTGACGGAAAAGCCAGCGAGCGCCTGGACGGGCGAGCAGGTCGTCGATTTCATGCTGGGTGCGCTGGTTCGTGGCGACTTCTACATCCTGTGCCCCGACAATGAAGCGGCCCGTCCGATGGACGAGAAACGCATGGCCTGGGCGATCGGCGACATCATCGAAAACCGCCCTGCCCTGTCGCGCTGGCATCCCGAGCACAAGCAGGCTTTCGCCGCGTTCATGGAGAGTGGAGCGTGATCCCTACCCCAGCGTTCGCGCAAGCGGGTGCAATTGGATACACGTGACAGGTGTATTGAACGAAAAACACACCTTATCGGTTTGCTGCCATGTTAATGATGCAGGCAAGAGAGCCTGTTCCTTCCGCTTCACGGCGGTTTACCTCCGCCCCTCCCGCCGCGCCACCCCCGCATGGCGGGAGGGGTTTAAGTCCGGAGAGCGCGGAGCATGTTCCCCCGAAAGCGCCGGTCGGCTCCGCTACAGACGATCGCTCCACTTTCCCGAAGACTGCTTCAGGCCACGGCCCTTGGCTTTCTGATCTCCTGCGCCGCCACCACGGTCAGGGCTGATCCGGCCCCCGATCCGAACACGGATCCCGAATTCGCCGGCAGCCTCGAACGGCACTGGACCAGCAACGCATTGGACAGCGACCGGCCAGTCCCTGACTGGTACACGCTGCTGCGCGGATCCCTGGACAAGCAATGGGGCGGCAACGATTCGAACGAAAAGATCCACGCCGACTTCCAGGTATCGCAATACGACAACACGTCGATCGAGGACGACCGGGCCCTCGGGCTCTCGGCCGAGGCTTTCCGCAAGCTTGCCCCAGGCATCGAGTTGCGGGGGTCGCTGAGCTATCGCGTGTCGGAGACGGGGGATCACCTCGATATCGGGCCGCTGGTGCTGGGAACACGCGAGTTCAAGCAGGTTTTCGGCGCCCAGACGCAACTCGGCATCGACCTTGGCCATGCCACTTCGCTCATCCTCGAGGTCGCCGACAGTCTGGAAAAATTCGGCAACACGCATTTCCAGGACGATCTTATTGAGCCGACAAAGCTTCATGCCGACCGCAACAGCTTCCAGGTTGCCGCCAGGATTACCCGCACCCTGGGCAGCCTCGCCTTCGGCGGCTCGGCCTCGGCGCTGTTCGTTGCGGTCGAGCAGATCGGAACGCCGCCGCTGTTCCTGCCCTTCAACGTCTACACGCTGCGCGCGGAGGCAGCCTACAAGGCAACCGACGGATCGACGCTGGGCCTCGCATTCGGCGCGCAGTTCCTGCGTGGCGCCGACGGCATCTACGAGCGCTTGCGCCCGACCTGGCAGGTGACCCTTGCCAAGCCGCTGCCGCGCGGATTTGAACTGCGCGGCACCTATTTCGGCCGCTACGAAACGTCGAACAGCGACGACCCGCTGGCCTCGTGGCTGCAGCGCACGGAACTGGAAGTCGCCGTCAAGCTGCGCGAGAAACTTGGCGTGGGTTCCGGCATCTTCTACGAGGTCAAGGACAATCTGCTCTACGAGAACCAAGAGCGCCGGGACGGCGTCTACGCCGAGGCGACTTATGATGCCACCAAGTCGATGGCCATCGTCTTCCGGGTCGATGTTTCCCGGACCATCAAGACCGTGATCGACGAAAACGACCACACCGTTGACGCCTTCGTCGCCGTGCGCGCCAAGATCTGATTTCTGAAATCCTGCCCAGCCGCGGAATGGAGCCCCCACTCCATCTGCAAGGACTGTCAGGGTCGAGGCAGGAGGGGCTTGCACACCCTCCTGCCCTGACACGCGGGTAACGATCACCCGTGAGTTTCGGCTCAGTGCTTGCCCAGCTTGTAGGTATTGCCGCCAAGGACATTGGCACCGACACCGCCAAGGATGCCGCTGAGCACATCGGTCTTGTTGCCGTCCAGGATGCCTGAAACGACATTGCCGTTCAGGATGTTGTTGCCACTCAGGACGCCGTTCAGCGCAGTGATCTTGCCGAGGTCGATAGACGGCGACACGTTGATCAGGCTCCCCGAATTGCCACCCCAGCCACCGGCATAGGCGCCAACGGTCGAGAAAGAAACAACTGCAGCGGTAATTACAAATGCGAGCTTATTCATGACTACTCTCCTTTGTTGCTGATGATGTTTCCTTCGGCTTTCTGCGATGTACCTCCAACATCATTAGTGCATTTCGACAAAAGTCTTGCAACTATAGAGTAGTCAATTCGGGATATACACGCCGTTTTCCAATTTTTAACCCTAATCTTTTACGTTAAGAAAATTGGTTACCCGTGGTGTGCTTTCAGGGGCCGGTTCATAGGGATCCGGCCTGCTCAAGCTTGTCCCGCAAGGCTTCAGGAGGCGTGGTTTTCCCACGTGTCGAGGAAGGTCTCGATCGGCATGGATTGCATGTCCGGAACTGCCCTGGCGAGCTTTTCGGCCGGCCAGTCCCACCAAGCGAGACGTTCGATCCGTTCGGCGATATCATCGGCAAAACGCTGCCGCAGCGGCCTGGCCGGCACGCCGGCGACGATGGCATAGGCCGGCACGTCCTGCGTCACCACCGCATTGGCGCCCACCACCGCGCCATTGCCGATGGCCACGCCCGGCATGATCACCGCGCCGTGGCCGATCCAGACATCATGGCCGATGGTCACGGCCTTCGCTTGTCGCCGCGCGCGGAACGCGGCATCGACGCCCAGCCAGCGAAAATACTCGTTCGGCCGGTAGCTGACCTTGTGCTGGGTGATCCGCTCGATCGGGTGCTCCAGCGCGTTGATGCGGCTGTTGGACGCGATCGAACAGAATTTGCCGATGGTCGTATAGATCGCTTCGGAATGCCGCTCGAAATAGGTGAAATCGCCGACCGTCACCTCGCGCAGCACGACGCGCTCGCCGATCGAGGCATAGCGCCCGAGCTTGCACGCCTTCAGCTCCGCGGTCGGATGGATGCGCGGCTCGGAATCCTTCAGGACGAGATTTTCGGAACGGTCCATGCGGGCGCTTTACCCCCGCGCGATTGGTCCCGCAAGCCGCGACCAATCGCTACGGCCGATTGCGCCTACTTCGGCTTGCCGCCGGTCCACACCACACTCTGGCCATAGAGCGGTACGGTGGTGATGGACATCTTCGCCGAGCCGTTCTGGACCTGGCGCGAATGCGACAGATAGATCAGCGTCTCGTTCTTCTTGTCGTAGATGCGATTCACCACCTGCTTCTTCCAGATCAGGCTGAGGCCCTGCTTGAACACCTCCTCGCCGCCCTCGCTCATGTCGATGGCGCCGATGGTGATCGGCCCGGTCTGGCGGCAGGAGATCGAAGAGTCGCTGGGATCCTCGAACCAGTTGCCCTTGTGCAGGCGATCGATGATGCCGCGATCGAAATAGGAGACGTGGCAGGTCACGCCGTCCACCTTCGGATCCTTGATCGCCTCGACGATGATGTCGTTGCCGAGCCAGTCGACGCCAACCTTGCCCACTTCCTGGGCGAAGGCAGCACCGCTGCCGAAGACAACACATGCGGCCAGCGCGCCACCCATCAGTTTTCGCCCAATCAGTCCGTGCAAGGGAGCCTCCTGCGGTTCGAGTTGCTGGTGTCAGGTGGGACGGTCCGCCGGAATTTGCAAGCGGACCGCGCGCCACCGTCGATGGTTGCGGCAACGAGGCATCTTTGCGTGCCCCCTGTCAAACCGCTAAGACTACCGGCACGCGGTGCGCAGTTACGGTGCGCAATGAATTTCACGAAATGGACCTGCACTGATGATGCGTTCAATCCTGGTCGGCATACTCGTCCTGATGGCGGCGGGCATCGGCTGGCTCACCTTCGACTGGTATCGCGGGCATTATGGCGGCGAGCCATACGGCGGGTCCTTCACCCTGACCGACCAGAAGGGCGCGCCGATCACCGAAGCCGCGTTCCGGGGCCAGCCCAGCGTCGTCTTCTTCGGCTTCACCCACTGCCCCGAGGTCTGCCCGACCACGCTCCTCGAACTCTCCGGCTGGCTGAAGACGCTCGGCGACGACGGCAAGAACCTGCATGCCTATTTCGTCTCGGTCGATCCGGAGCGCGACACACCCGATGTCATGAAAGCCTATGTCGGCAATTTCTCCGATCGCATCGTCGGCATCACCGGCGATCCCGACAAGGTCCACGCCATGGCCAAGTCCTTCGGCATCTACTGGAAGAAGGTCGATACTGGTGACGGCGATTATACGATGGACCATACCGCCTCGGTGCTGCTGCTCAACGCCAAGGGTGACTTTGCCGGCACCATCGCCTATGGCGAGAGCGCCGACACCGCCATTGCCAAGTTGAAGCGGCTGGCGGCGAACGGAGCATGACCCGAGCCGAAGGTCGGCAAAGCAAAGCGTGTGCGAAGCGGGTTTCGGCCGAGATCATGCTCAACAAGAAACATAATCCATGACCCAGACGCGCCTTCACTTCATCGCCAGCAAGACCGAGTCCATCAGCATGTTTGCCGCCCTCGAAGCCGCGTTCGAGGACGAGGGCTTGCCGATCGCGGTGCGTGAGGTCGATGAGGACAGGGACATCCATGAGGTGTCAGTCTACACCGATGGCGACGAGGACGCCGTCGAGGCGCGGATGAAGGATGTTCTCGACAGTCTTGCCCTGTCAAAGCCGATCGGGCGCGAGACCCTGCCCGACATCGACTGGGTTGCGCGTTCGCTCGAGGGATTGAAGCCGGTGCGCGCCGGCCGGTTCTTCGTCCACGGCGCGCATGACCGCCGCAAACGCCATAGCGGCGAACTCGCCATCGAGATCGAGGCAGGCCTTGCCTTCGGCACCGGCCATCACGGCACCACCGCCGGCTGCCTGGAAGTGCTGGAGCAGGTCGTGCGCCGCGAGCATCCGCGCAATGCGCTCGACTTGGGCACCGGCAGCGCGGTGCTGGCCATCGCGGTGGCCAAACTCGCCCATATTCGCGTGCTGGCGACCGACATCGATCCCATCGCCGTGAAGGTCGCCGCCGACAATGCGCGGCTCAATCACGTCAAGGCTCTGGTGGAGACGGTGACCGCGCCGGGCTTTCACCACCCGATCTTCGCCAGGCGCGCGCCCTTCGACCTCATCGTCGCCAACATATTGGCGCGGCCGCTGATGCGGCTGGCGCCGCAAATGGCAGCTCATATCGCTTGGGGCGGCTCGATCGTCCTGTCAGGCATTCTCGACCGCCAGCGCGACGCCGTTGTTGCGGCCTATGTCGGCCAGCAGTTCCGACACGTGCGCACCCTGCACCGCGAAGGCTGGGTGACGATCCACCTCAAGCGCTGAAACCGACAACCTCGGTCGGTCGCGCCAAGATTGTGTTCGTTTGAGCAGTACCCACCTTTTCGGGACCATGCTCCAAGGTGTGCTGAGATTCAGGTCAGGCCGAGCCGAAAACGAAGGTTTCCGAGAACCGGAGCGGAGCGTACTTGAAGTACGTGGGCACCGGAAGCGCAGGAAGCCATCGTTTGCAGGCCGGCATCACCTGAATATCAATACAGCCTAGAATTTCACTCCCAGATTGGCCTTGAACCCATTGTCGAATGCATTCGGGCCGAACTGCCCGGCATAGGAAACGCCTAGCGTGGTATTCCGTGCCAGTTGCACGTCGAAGCCGGCTTCGACCAGCATGGCATCCTTGGCGATCGGCACGCCGGCGATGGTGAAGGCGTCGCCGCCTGCAAAGGCGACGGTCGACAGCGGCGTCACGTCGCCGAAGGCATGGCGCCAGCCGAACATGCCACGCGCCGTGGCTGTCACCCCACCGACCGTGACGTCGGTGGAGGCCCTGACGCCCAGCGTGGTGAAGGTCGCGTCTGTCGTCGAACTGCCGCTCGTCAGCGCCGCGGAACCGCCCGTCTCGGTGAAGCCATCCGTATGCAGATTGACATAGGCGAGATTGGCGAAAGGTTCGAAGGCGAATGGCCCGGCGCCGGTCTTGTAGGCGAGCTCGCCGAAAGCCTGCGCCGTCGCGGCATCATAATTAGCCGACAAATTATCGGAGA
This sequence comes from Mesorhizobium shangrilense, assembly GCF_040537815.1. Classification (NCBI taxonomy): domain Bacteria; kingdom Pseudomonadati; phylum Pseudomonadota; class Alphaproteobacteria; order Hyphomicrobiales; family Phyllobacteriaceae; genus Mesorhizobium; species Mesorhizobium shangrilense. The sequence goes on along the minus strand of NZ_JBEWSZ010000001.1, from coordinate 706,984 downwards.
AGCCGTCGAAAGCAACCGAACGCGATGTCGATATCCGGTTCCAAGTATAGGCGGCACCCGCGCGGAAGGCGATCGCGCCCCACTCGGTCCCGCCATAGAGGCCGAGATGATAATTGTCGCTATCGCCCGAGGAGTTGCGGTCATCGGCGTCGAAGCTGGTTCGGCTGTAGCCGCCGACCAGGCCGATCCGCCAGTCGCCGGCCCTGCCGTCGGCGCCCACCAGCAAGCCGCCGGTCGAGCGGTGGAAGGCCGCGGCATTGCCGTCACCATCCGTGCCGCCCCATGCGCCAAAGCCCTGGGTCCAGACCGCGAACCGGTCGGTATCGGCGGCTACTGGCTGCAGGCCATCCTCGCCATAGGCCATGACCGGCAGCGAGGCGACATTGTCGCCACCGAAAGCACCGCGCAGGCGCGCCGTCACGGCATCCTGGAGAAAATGGCTGTCCTGGACGAGCGTGCCCTTGGCCGACGCGTGGATATCGCCCGAGAGCTGGTCGAAGGCGGCCTGTGCGGCGGAGGCGTTCGGCAACGCCAGAACGGCGCTTACCAACGCGCTGTTGTCGGCACTGTCCAGCCCGGCGCCTGTGGCGATCTGGTTCGACGTCAGGCCGGCCGAGCCGAAGGTCTTGCTCTTGTCGACGTCAATGTAGACGTGAGTTGCGTCCTGGTCGACGGCAGCTTTGAGAAAATAGGAAAGTTGGGCGTTGGAGAGCGTGAAGGTGTCTTGGCCGACAAAGCCAGAAGTCTGGAGCACGGTATAACGGGTACCCGGCACATAGGTGGCGGCATCGAGCTTGGTAATTGCCAGCGCGGCGCCATTGGTGATCGTGGTGCTGCCCGTCACATCGATCAGGTCGGAGGTCCCGGTGGAGGTCAGCTCCACCGCATAGCTCGAACCCGAAGCGAAGCTGGCATCGCCCGTGACCGTGAGCGTGCCGATCGCGTTCTTGCCGGGTTCGACCGTGCCTTCGGCCACCAGTCCGCCGATCGTGCCGGTGCCACCCAGCTTGGCACCGCTATCCACGGTGACAACGGAACTGCCCAGCTTGCCGCTCACCAGCATCTTGCCGGCCTGAACCTCGGTCGCACCGGAGAAACCGCTGCTGTTGCCGGAGAGTTCGAATGTGCCGGTCCCGACCTTGATCAGCCCACCGGTTCCGGTGATCGTGCCGGAAAACACCGTCGAACTGTTGTCGTTGCCGGTCGTCAGCGTTGCCTTGCCGGCGTCAACGGAGCCAGCACCGGCAAGCGAGCCGATGGCCTGGTCGAAATTGCCGAGTGACAGCGTCGCGCCGCTCGCAACCGTATAGGCGCTGTTCTTGCTGAAGATGTTTTCGTCGCCCGCCTTGAGCGTGCCTTCGGCAACGTCCGTGGCCGTGGCATAGGTATTGTTGTCGGCATAGCCGGTTATCGTCAGCGTGCCCGTGCCGGTCTTCGTGAAGGTACCGGTCGGCGTGTCATTGTCGCCCATGCTTGCGCTGGTGCTGACGTCGAAATCCTGGGTATCGATTGTGCCGCCAGTCGGACCAAATAGGAAGGAGACATTGGCAAGGGTGAGATCGGCACCTGCCTGCAGTGTACCGCCGTTCAATGTGATCGGCCCCGAACCCAGCGCATGACCGGCCGTGAGCTGGATTGTTCCCTCGTTGATCAGTGCGCCGCCGATATCGTTGTCATTATTCGTCAGAACGAGCGTGCCCGCCCCGGTTTTGAAGATTGGCGCAGTATCCGACAGGTTGGTGATCTGGCCGGTATAAGTGGCGGTTCCGGTGCCGACATGGATGGTGTCACCGACATCGACTTGAAGCGCGTTGTCGATCGAGATGCCGTTCTGGATGTCGATGGTCGTTCCGGCGTAGGCGGTGAGCGCACCGGTACCCAGCGCGTCATTGTTGCCGAGGCTGAGCGTGCCACCGGAGAGGATGGTGCCGCCTGTGTAGCTGCTTGCTCCGTTCAACGTTAGCGTACCGCTTCCGACCTTGGTCAGGGTCGCCGCGCCCCCGCTTTCGCTTATTCCCGATGAGAGCGTCAAATCGCCATTGCTGGTGTCGATCGTTTCCGACCCAGCGGCGAGCGTTATGGCTTGTGCAAATGTGTGCGCGCCGCTCGCACCGAATGTCGTGCCGCTCGCCATGCTAAGGCCGCCAGTGCCGAGCGCCGCGTCATTGCCGATCAGCAGGGTTCCTTCGGAGAGAGTTGTGCCGCCCTTGTAGGTGCTTGCGCCCGTCAGCGTCAGCGTGCCGCTTCCCACCTTCGTAAGCGACAGCGTACCGTCCCCAGCTTCATAGATCTGGCCATTCAGTGTGGTATCGGTGTTGAGGGCGCCGATCTCGAACGTCCCAGTAGAGCTCGGCGAAGATCCATAAAAGGTAAGGGCACCTGATCCCTCGACCGAGCCCAGCTTCAGCGTGCCGGAACCGGACAGCGAGATGTTGCCCCCATCGAGAACGAACCTGGCGTTCGCGCCAGAGGCTGGCGACGCGTCGGTTGAGTAGAAAGCCACGCCACCATAGGCATTCACCGTGTACACGACGTTGCTGCCGGCGTCGGCGTTCCGGATGTTGATGAAGGAACCCGCGTCCCAAGCGCCTGAGACCGTGAAGTTCTGGGTCACGCCGGACGTGTTGTTCACGCCACCATTGATGTTGAGATAGGCCCCATTGGAAACATTCACGGTATAAGCGCTGGCCGAATTGTTGAAAGACACAGTGCCAACTGTGACGTAGCCGCCTGGATTGGGCGTATCCAGATTGACGGTTGTTGTCTCGGCGCCGGCCCCGAATGCAATGTCCGCACCGGAGGTGGGCACCGCTCCCCCGCTCCAATTGGCTCCATCCAGGTAGTTGGAACTCGTCTGCCCCGTCCACTGCTGCGCGCCGGCTGACGTCGCAGCGGCAATCCCAACCAGAGCCGTCCCGATCAGCAAGCCGCGCCGCCGCGCATGTCGGCTCATGGCCGGCTGCTTGAATAGCGTTCGTTCCACCTGCAGCGGAAAGCGGCTTTCGCTGTTGGTCGACCCCGTTGAATTGTTCATGCCCTGCCCCATGGCCACACATTCCAGTCCAAGCCCGCCAAGCGGGCCGGTTTTCACGATCCATATGGTTGAAGAGAAGGTTGCCGCTGACCTGCCCCAGGCAGGTGTCCGCGATCAGCCGTTCAGGTCTCTATCGTGCGGATACATTCAAGGCGCGGCACGGAGACGACTGCTCCCGCGCTGCGTATCGACCGCATCCGGCACTGTTGACGCTCCCCACCCCAATGCTGATTGGAAGGCACCCCGCCCATCCGGTCTAAACTGCTGATTAAGATTGGATACATAGATCAGTTGACGTGCCGGCGCATTGACCAAAACTGGGTGCATTTTACAGTTTTTGGTTGCGATGCGATTCAGCAACACTCTCCGCTTGTGCGGCGATGGCGGCGCGGTCGTAAGCCTGGACCAAAGCCAGCCGGTTGTCAGGCCTTGGCCGCTGTCGCTAGGGGTTGCGCGCGCGTATTCTGAAATCGATTCCGGTTTTCGGGACCATGCGCTACGGTCGAAGCACGCATCGCAGGAGAGGCCACCATGTTCCAGACCTTTGATTCCGCCGGCGACCCCGCAGTCGGCAAGCCGCGCGTGGCGCTGCTGCGCCAATGGTTGGCGGCCAATGGGCTGGATGGTTTCATCGTGCCGCGTGCCGACGAGCATCAGGGCGAATATGTCGCCGACCGTTCGGCGCGGCTGAAATGGCTGACCGGCTTCAGCGGCTCGGCCGGCGTCGCCATCGTCCTGCGCGACCGCGCCTTCATCTTTGTCGACGGCCGCTACACGCTGCAGGTGCGCCACGAGGTCGATCTCGACATCTTTTCGATCGAAAGCCTCGTCGACAATCCGCCCGCCGCATGGCTGAAGGACAATCTCGGCAAGGGCGCGCGGCTCGGCTTCGATCCCTGGCTGCACACGATCAGCGAGGTCAAGGCGCTGCAGGCCTCGGCGGACAAGACCGGCACGATCCTGGTACCGCTCGACAGGAACCCGATCGACGCCATCTGGAAGGACCAGCCCGAGGCGCCGGTGGCGCCGGTCGAGCTTCACCCGATCGCCTTTGCCGGTGAACTGGCCAAGGACAAGCTGGCGCGGTTGGCGGCGGCCATCGGCAAGGACGGCGCCACCCATGCCGTGCTGACCGACCCCTCCTCGATTGCCTGGGCTTTCAACATCCGTGGCGGCGACGTGCCGCACACGCCGCTGGCGCTCGGCTTTGCCGTTCTTGCCGCCGATGGATCGCACCAGCTGTTCATGGATAAACGAAAGTTCTCGCGCCAGGTCGCGGCCTATCTAACCCAGCTCGCCGACCTGCATGAACCCGGCGAATTCGAAGCGGCAATCGTGGCCCTTGCCAAGGGCGGCGCGAAAATCGCGCTCGATCCGGTGCTTGCGGCGGACAAATTGCGCATGCTGGTCGAGGACAATGGCGGCACCGTCATTGCGGCCGCCGATCCTGCCCGCATCCCGCGCGCCACCAAGAACCAGGCCGAGATCAACGGCAGCCGCGCCGCGCACCGCCGCGACGGCGCGGCGATCGCCAAGCTGCTGTGCTGGCTGGACCGGCAGAAGCCAGGCACGCTCGACGAGATCGACGTCGTCACCAAGCTGGAGCAGAGCCGGCGGCAGACCGGCGAGGAAACGCAGATGCCGCTGCGCGACGTGTCCTTCGACACCATTTCGGGCGCCGGCCCCAACGGCGCCATCATGCATTACCGCGTCTCGCGCGCCACCAACCGCAAGCTTCGCGATGGCGAGCTGTTCCTGCTCGATTCCGGCGGCCAGTACCAGGACGGCACCACCGACATCACCCGCACGGTGCCGATCGGCAAGCCGACCGAGGAAATGCGCGAGCGCTTCACCCTGGTGCTGAAAGGCATGATCGGCATTTCCACGCTGCGTTTCCCGCAGGGCACGCGCGGCTCCGAAATCGACGCGGTAGCGCGTGTCGCCTTGTGGAAGCACGGCTGCGATTTCGCCCATGGCACCGGCCATGGCGTCGGCTCGTATCTGGCCGTGCATGAAGGCCCGCAGCGCATCGCCCGCACCGGCACCGAAAAGCTGCTGGAAGGCATGATGCTGTCCAACGAGCCCGGCTATTACAAGGAAGGCTCCTACGGCATCCGCATCGAGAACCTCATCCTGGTGACGCCGGCCGCCCAGATAGAGGGCGGCGACCTCGCCGTGCACGGCTTCGAGACGCTGACGCTGGCGCCGATAGACAAACGCATGGTGCGAACGGATCTGTTGACCCGCGATGAATTGCATTGGCTCGATGCCTATCACGCCCGTGTGCTGGCCGAGATCGGCCCGATGGTGGACGGAGAAACGCTAGCATGGCTGGAGAAAGCCACTGCACCGCTACCGCATGACGCGAAGATTTGAGTGCTGGCCTTTAGTTTGAAAGGTCGGCGCTGCCCCTCATTGCCCTGCCGGGCATTTCTCCCCGTATAGTGACGGGGAGAAAGACGCTGTCATCCCTGCTTTCGCCAAATCGTCAACGCAGGCAGATGAGGGGCAGCGCCAACATTCGAAACGATAGCGCCTCGAAGCCTACCCAACAAACTGCCGCGCCAGGATCAGCACCGCCGCACCCGCCAGAAACATCGCCATCAGCCCGCCGCGCAGCGAGACAACAGCGGTGACGATCAGCGCCGCCCATTCCGCCGGTCCCGCACTAAGGGCCGCAGGCGCCACCAGCGTCGTCAGCACGGCCGCCGGCACGGCGTTCAGCCCGGCCTCGACACGCGGATGGATGTTGTCGAAGCGCGAGATGACCAGATGGCCGCCGACGCGTGTCAGATAGGTCGCGATGGCGCCGGCAATGATGATCCAGAAGGTCGTACTCATCGCTTTGCCTCCACGCCGCTGTGATGGGGAGGCAGGATGACCGCCAGGAGGACGCCGGCGATGGCGCCTATCGAGACATGCCAGGGCGAGCCCACCGTCTTGTAGGCGATGATGGAGGCGGCGGCACTGGCGATGACCACCGGCAGCCACAGCGGCCGCTTGCGGAAGCCCAGCACCAGGCCGAGGAAATAGATCGGCAGCAGGAAATCGATGCCCAGCGCATGCGTGTCGGGAATGAGCTTGCCGAACACCGCACCGAGCGCGCTCTCGACCACCCAGCACACATAGACTGGCAGGCCGAGCCCCAGATACCAGGCGAACCCGACCGTCTTGCCCGACACAGCCCTCGCCTCGGCCACGGCGAACTGCGGATCGGTGAGAATGAAATAGCCGAGCGCTTGGCTGATAACCGGCCAGTGCGCGATGCGCCGGCCGATGCCGGCCGAGTAAAGCACGTGGCGGAAATTGACCGCGAAGATCGACAACACGATCAGCCACGGCGCGACATGCTGGCCGAACAACTGGATGCCGACCATCTGGCTGGCGCCGCCATAGACCAGCGCGCTCATCAGGAAGGCTTCCAGGACCGAGAAGCCATTGTCGACGGCAAGTGCGCCGAACAGCACCGCGAACGGCGCCGAGGCCACCACGACAGGCATCGAGAGCCGCACGCCTTGCCAGAAGTCGCTTTTACCACCGCGCTCTGAGATTACGTCCGTCGCCATCAGCCACTCCTCGAGAGTGGCGGTATGTAGGCGGCGTACTTTGCCTTGTCACACGAATTCGCTTGAGCCAAACGATCAGCGGAAATGATCGCGGCCCGGCGAAAGGTCAGGCATGTTCTGCCTCGATCGCCCTGCCCCAGTCGAGCAGCGGCTTGGCGCGCAAGGTGAAATCAACGAGTTCGTCAACCAGTTCCGGACCGTGGATTCCCACCGGATCTATCACGTGGCGGACGACGAAATGGCGGTTGCGGATCGCCGCCACGAGGTCGGCATCCTCGACATGTTCGAAGCCGCGCGGCGTGCGTTTCATGCAACCTTCGGTGTCGAGTTCGAGGCCTTTTTTCTTCAGCGCCGCCACCATGGTACGAAACCTGTCAGGCTGCGCCGCGATGGAGCGCCGTATCGCCAGCAGCAGCGCCGGCTCCGGCTGCCACCAGGCGACGCCGGCAAAGCAACCCTCCAACCCGATATGGACGTAGAACACGCCGTGCACCGCCTTGCTGCCATCAGGCGACAGGATCGCCGACAGATGCCGGTTGTACGGACGCTTGTCCTTGGCGAAGCGCACGTCGCGGTTGATGCGGAACAGCGATTTCTTGCGGTCACCGCGCAAACCCAGCCCCGCCGCTGAAAAGCGCTCGGTCAGCGTATCGACCAGATCGCCCATGGGATCGCGCAATTCCTGTTCGAACAGGTCACGGTTTTCCAGGAACCACTCGCGGCTCTGGTGGAAATCGAGCGCCTTCAGGAATGGAAGGGCCTTTGGGCCGAACCCTTTGAATGCGGCCTCCATCACGCCTTGCCGATCCGCGCCAACCAGACGTCCTCGTCGATCACCTCGATGCCGAGTTCGCTGGCAAGCTTGAGTTTCGAGCCAGCGCCCGGGCCGGCAACCACCAGGTCGGTCTTCGCCGAAACCGAGCCCGCGACCTTGGCGCCGAGGCGTTCAGCCATCGCCTTGGCTTCGGAGCGCGTCATCTTCTCCAGCGAGCCGGTGAACACGACCGTCTTGCCGGCGACCTCGCTGTCGGCCGAGACGCTGACGATATACGGCTTCGGGCGGACCTGAAGGAGCAGCGCGTCCAGCACGTCGTCGTTGCGTTCATTGCCGAAGAAATCGCGCAGCGCGTCGATCACCGTGTCGCCGATGCCATTCACCGACGGGAAAACGGTGTGCGGATCTTCAGCCGCCGCCGTCTCCTTGCCGACGCGGATCAACTCCTCGATGGTTGAGAACGTGCGGGCAAGCACGGCGGCCGTCGTTTCGCCGATGTGGCGGATGCCCAGCGCGAAGATGAAGCGGTCGAGTTCGGGTTCGCGGCGCGAATCGATGGCCGCGAACAGCTTGTCCAGGCCCTCATAGTTGCGGTCCTCGACGCTGCGCACATTCTTGCGCGCCTTGCCCGATGCGGCCTCACGCTGCCTCGCCTGCTCCTCGCGTCGCTCGGCCAGCGCCTTGGTGACAGCGGGACGGCGATCCCTGAGCGTGAAGATGTCGGCGGCCGTCTTGATCAGTCCGGCATTGAAGAAGGTGTCGATGTTTTCCGCACCGAGGCCCTCGATATCCAGGGCACCGCGCGACACGAAATGGCGCAATCGTTCAACCGCCTGCGCGGCGCAGATCAGCTCGCCGGTGCAGCGCCGGCGGGAATCTTCCTTGCCCGTCTTCTCATTGATCTCGCGCGTCGCCGGCGAACCACAAACCGGACAGGTGTGCGGGAACTCGTAAGGCACGGCATCGGCGGGACGCTTGTCGATGACGACGCTGACGATCTGCGGAATGACATCGCCTGCGCGCTGGATCACCACAGTATCGCCGATGCGCACGTCGATGCCGTCGCGGATTGGCTGGCCGGTGCTGTCCAGGCCCTTGATGTAGTCCTCATTGTGGAGCGTGACATTTTCGACCACTACGCCGCCGACCGTGACCGGTGCCAGCCGCGCCACCGGCGCCAGCGTGCCGGTACGGCCGACCTGGATGTCGATCTTCTGCACGGTGGTCATGGCCTGTTCGGCCGGGAATTTGTGAGCGACGGCCCAGCGCGGTTCGCCGGTGACGAACCCCCATCTGCGCTGCAGTTCCAACTGGTCGACCTTGTAGACGACGCCGTCTATGTCATAGCCCAGCGAAGAGCGCTGCTCCTCGATCCGGTGATAATGCGCGATCAGTTCGTCAGCCGACTTCGCCCGCACCATCAACGGGCTGATCTTGAACCCCCACTCAGCGAATTTCTGCACCGAATCATATTGGGTCGGCGCGGGATCTTCCGTGGTGTAGCCCCAGGCATAGGCGAAGAATTTGAGGTTGCGGCTGGCGGTGACCGACGCATCCTTCTGGCGCAGCGACCCTGCCGCCGTGTTGCGCGGATTGACGTAGTCCTGCCCACCGGCCGCCGCCGAACGCTGCTTCAGCGCTTCGAATTCCGCATAGGTCATGTAGACCTCGCCGCGTATCTCGATGACCTCCGGCCAGCCCGTGCCCTTGAGCCTCGCCGGGATGTCGGCGATGGTCCTCAGATTGGCGGTGATGTCCTCCCCCACAGTGCCGTCGCCGCGCGTTGCGCCCTGCACGAACACGCCGTTCTCGTAGCGCAGCGAAGCCGACAGGCCGTCGATCTTCGGCTCGGCGGTGAAGGCGATGTCGAGGTCCTTGTCGCGGTCGAAGAAGCGCCGGCCGCGTTCGATGAAGTCGGCGACATCCTCGTCCGTATAGGCCTTGGCGAGGCTGAGCATCGGCACCGCGTGGCGCACTTTGGCAAAGCCTTCCGCCGGCGGCGCGCCCACCCTGCGCGAAGGCGAATCCTCGCGCACAAAGGCTGGAAAGCGCTCCTCGAGGGCAAGGTTGCGACGCCTAAGCGCGTCATATTCCGCGTCGGTGATCGTCGGCGCGTCCTCGGCATGGTAGCGCCGGTCGTGACCCGCGATCTCTTCCGCCAGGCGCTGGAGCTCGGCCTCGGCCTCGCTTTCGGTAAGGGCGTCGACTGGTTTTTCGGACATGATTTCAAACCCGGCTGCTGGAGCAATTCCAGGAAAAGTGTGAAGCGGTTTTCCGCCTGGAATTGCGTCAAAACAAGGAGATAGAACAGGTCAGCGTTTCGGTGAAACGGTGATCCGCCTATCGACGCCGGGACAATAGATCAGGATTGGGATCGAAGGGAGCCGAATTCTGATAAAACCACGCTGAAACAGCGGGATGGAGCCATATGCTGACTCTGCCCGGAAGACTGATTGCGCCCGTCGTTGAAGCCTATGAAACAGCCGTATTCTCGCGCAGCAGCCTCTCGGCCGCGGCCCGCGCCTCGTCGGTGATCGTGGCCCCGGCGAGCATGCGCGCGATCTCTTCCTGCCGCGCCGGCCGATCCATCTCGGCGATACCGGTGGCGACACGGTCGGTGCTGCCGGATTTGGAGATCAGGAAATGCGTCGCCGCGCGTGCCGCCACCTGCGGCGCATGCGTGACCGACAGCACCTGCACGCGTTTCGACAGCCGCGCCAGCCGCTGGCCGATGGCATCCGCCACCGCGCCGCCCACGCCGGTGTCGATCTCGTCGAAGACCAGCGTCGGCGCCGAACCGCGATCGGCCAGCGCCACCTTCAGCGCCAGAAGGAAGCGCGAAAGCTCGCCGCCCGACGCTACCTTCATCATCGGGCCGGGCCGCGTGCCGGGGTTGGTGCGCACCCAGAATTCGATCTGGTCGATGCCTTCTTCCATCCGGCTTTCGGCGTCACTCGACATCTCGACGATGAATTCGGCCCGTTCGAGCTTCAGCGCCGGCAGTTCGGCCATCACGGCCTTGGTCAGCCCGACGGCTGCCGCATGGCGCAGCGACGAAAGCTGCGCGGCGGAAATGTCATAGGCCTCGCGCGCGGCGGCGGCCTGCTTTTCCAGCCCGTGCAGGCGCCCCTCGCCGGCATCGAGATCGGCAAGGTCGGCGGCCATCGTGTCGCGCAGCTGTGCCAGGTCATCGACGGCGACGCTGTGCTTGCGCGAGGCGGCGCGCAGCGAGAACAGCCGTTCTTCCGCCTTCTCCAGCCGCTGCGGATCATATTCGGTGGCGCGAAGTGCCGCCTCGACACCCGATTGCGCCGCGTCCAGCGACAGCATCGCTTCGTCCAGCGACTTGACGACGTCGTCGAGCAGGCCGGGCGCTTCCGCCACCTTGCGCTGCAGCCGCCGCAAAAGGCTCGCCAGCTGCGGCAAGGGCGAGGACGGGCCGGACAGCACGTCCTGCGCATCATGGATTTCCGAGGCGATCTTTTCCGCCCGCATCATGGATGTACGCACTTCGGCAAGCTGGGTCTCTTCGCCCGGCTGCGGATCGAGCTTGGTCAGTTCGGCAACCGCCGCGCGCAGATAGTCCGCTTCGCGCGCCGCCGCTTCGACCTTGGCGCGGTGCCGCGAAAACTCCTGCTCGCAGGCGCGCCAGTGCCGCCACGCCTCGCCGGTTGCCCGCACAGTGCCGAGATGGCCGCCGAATGCATCAAGCACTTCGCGATGCGCGCCGGGATCGACAAGGGCACGCTCATCGTGCTGGCCGTGGATCTCGACCAGCGCGCGGCCGACGTCGCGCATCAGCGTGACGCTGGACGGCTGGTCGTTGACGAAGACCCGCGTGCGGCCATCCGCCGTCTGCACGCGGCGCAGGATGATGTCGCCGTCATCGTCTATGGCATTGTCGGCAAGCAGCGTGCGGGCCGGATGGTTGCGCGGCACGTCGAACACGGCGATGACCTGCCCTTGCGCGGCACCGTGGCGCACCAGCGACGCGTCACCGCGCGAACCGAGCGCCAGCGACAAGGCATCGAGCAGGATGGATTTGCCGGCACCGGTTTCGCCGGTCAGCACGGAAAGACCGGGCTGGAAGTCGATATCCAGCTTCTCGATCAGGACGATATCGCGGATCGACAGTCTGGAAAGCATCAGAACCTGGACCTAGAGCGGCACGCGACCCGTGAGACTCGCTGCGCCGCACTATGTTTTTGTTTGAGCATCGGATCAATCCGAAAACCGCTGCGCACGGTCCGATGCTCCGGAAGCCTCAGGCCCCGGTGATCAGCTTGCCGGCCTTGGATATCCACGACCCGGCATTCTCGCGCGGCTCAAGCCCGTTGCTCTGCAGGAGCTTGTAGGAATCCTTGTACCACTGGCTGTCAGGATAGTTGGTGCCGAGCACCGCCGCGGCGGTCTGCGCTTCCGAGGTCAGCCCCATCGCGTAGTAGCTTTCGGTCAGGCGCGCGAGCGCCTCCTCGACATGGCGGGTGTTGGAATAGTTCTCTACCACATTGCGGAACCGTTTGACGGCGGCGATGTATTCGCGGCGCTCGAGATAGTAGCGGCCGATCTGCATTTCCTTGCCGGCGAGCTGGTCGTTGGCGAAGCGGATCTTTTCCTTGGCATCGTCGACATATTCGGAATTCGGCCAGCGGGTCACCAGGTCCTGCATCGTCTGCATGGTCTGGCGCGCTTCCTTCTGGTCCTGCGTCACGTCCTTGATCTGCCGGTAGTAGCTCAAGCCGATGATGTACTGGGCATAGGCGGCGTCATCGGTCGACGGATAGAGTGTGAGGTAACGCTTGGCCGCGCCGATCGCGTCATCATACTTGCCCTGGCGATAGTCGGCGAAGGCACCCATCACCATCGATTTGCGGGCCCATTCCGAATAGGGGTGCTGGCGGTCGACAGCGTCGAACTTGCGGCTCGCCTCCTGCAGGCGCCCCGCATTCAGATTGGCAAGGCCCTGATTGTAGAGAACGTCGCCTGGTTCGGTCTGGTCGACATAGGTCGAGAGATCGAGGTCCTTCTTCTTATCCGACATGCAGGCTGACAGCAGAAGCGATGGAACAACCACCGAGAGCGCCAGGAAAACGGCCTGTTGCGGCGCTTTCGATTGACCAATTCGCTTGAAGAACATGATTGTATTCCGCCCTTTCGGCGTTATTTCAGCCATCGGCAGCAGCCATAAACCATAACCGCCTAACCCGGCAACGCTATCGATGGCCAATCGCACATTTTTGTGGCGCATTGGCGCCGCCTGCCCGCCCATGCGATTTAGCTGGCCAGCGTTGCATTCCTGCAACATAAGCCAACACTGATAAAGCCTGAAAATCGTTAAAAGGCCATATGATAGCGCACCCGCAGCACGCACGTGACGGGCTTTGGAAACAGCGGGCGGGGAGCGCATCGAAATACACCATACCCGACGAAAAACCGCTGGAAGGAGCTATTGGTGGAGTTTCCCGATGCCCCGCCGGAATCAGATCATCCAGGGCGCGTAGACAGGCGTGTTGACGGCGCTCATCTCGGCCGTGCGGCCGCGCTCATTGCGGGTCGTCTCGACGATCTCGAAAGCCGAACGATCCGACAAAAGCCGGCGCAACGCCGCCGCGTTCAGCCTGTGGCCACCACGGTAGGAGCGGAAGCAGCCGATGAACCGGGCGCCCGCCAGCGCCAGGTCGCCCATGGCGTCCAAGGTCTTGTGGCGCGCGAACTCGTTGGGATAGCGCAGGCCGCCCATGTTGATCACGCGGTTGTCGTCACCGATCACCAGCGAGTTCTCGAGCGAGGAGCCGAGCGCGTAACCGGCGGCCCACAGCCGCTCCACATCCTTCATGAAACCAAAGGTGCGGGCGCGCGCGATGTCGCGGCGAAAAATGTCGGCATTGATGTCGGAGGCAAACAGCTGACGGCCGATCGCCGGGCTTTCAAAGTCGATCTCGACCTCGAAGCGCGTGCCGCCATAGGGCCTGAACTCCGCCCACGAAGCGCCGTTCTCGATTCGAACCGGCTTGAGGACGCGAATGTAGCGGCGCTTGACCGGCAGCGTGTCGATGCCCGCCTGGTCGATCGCGTCCACGAACATGATGGAACTGCCATCCAGGATCGGAACCTCGTGGCCGTCGATCTCGATGACGACATTGTCGATGCCGAGGCCGAAAAGCGTGGCCATCAGATGCTCGACCGTGGCGATATGCTCGCCCAAGGGATCGCCAAGCATGGTGCAGAGATCGGTTGCGCCAACCTCGGAGACAAGCGCGCGGAACTCGCGCCCCTGCCCGTTTCCGTTCGAGAGGTGGAAGATGACGCCGGTGTCGGCATCGGCCGGCAGAAAATGCACGGTGACCGGGTTCCCGCTGTGAACGCCGGTGCCAGTCAGCGTCGCACGCGATTTTAGTGTCGTCTGATAGTCGTGCAAGACAATCCCCATAAGCCCGTATTGCCTAAGGGCCGCGCTCCAACCCCAAAGTTGCGGCTCTCGAATCAATCGGCAGGCAGGGCCACTTCCCCGGAACTCCCAGCACACCGACTTTTGTCGGTGGCGAAGATAGTGGTCCGGCGAAGAGACTCCAAATCACGGTTTCTTACTCTCTGTAACCGCTATCTGGAACATGTACGACATCATAACAGATTGATTTCAAAGCAATTTAAACGTTAACGGGCAAGCAATTCCTTGCTTGCCCGTTAACGTTTGTTACACGCTGTCAACAGATCAGTTGGCCTGGCGGCGCAGGAACGCCGGAATCTCCAGCTGATCGTCTTCCTGAGTCGCCCTGGGCTGCGGCGACAGGCGACCCTGATCGTCCAACTGGCCACGGCGCGGCGCGTAGAGTTGTGCGTCCTGGCTGGAAAGGCGGCGTACTTCCGGTGCCGCCTGGCGCAGTTTCGGCTCGCGCGGCTGCGCGGGCTGAAGCCGTGCCGGCTCCTCTTCGCGGCGGGTCAGGCCGTTGGTCAGGCGCTTGAGCAGGCCCATCGGTCCACTGTTTTCATGATGATCGGCCGGCCGGCTCTTGGACTCCACCTCAGCCTTCACCTGCGGCGGAAAATCCTCGACGCGCGGCATGCGCTGGGGCGCAACCGGCTGCTGGACTTCACGCTGCTGCGGCATTTCACGCGGCTGCGGCGCAGGCTGCATCATCTGCTGGACAACGGGCTGCACCATCGGCTGTGGCTGGGCGGGCGGTGCCTGGAAGATCTTGCTCTGCGGGCGGAATTCGTCCGCGTGGGCAACTGGCATGGGGCGAGCCTGAGCCATGGCCGCGGCATTCGCCTCGGCAAGCTGGATCGCCTCAGCGACCGGGTCCATGGCGCGCGGCTCATACATCGCCTGCTGGACAGGTGTCGGGCGGCTTTCCTGCGCAACGGCAGGACGGCCGGCTGGCTTCTGCGGCGCCGTACGGATCGAGATCGGCGCGGCGGCGATTTCGGCTGCCGTCTTGTCGATGCCCGTGGCGACCACCGAGACGCGGATAACGCCTTCGAGTTCCTCGTCGAAGGTCGCGCCCAGGATGATGTTGGCGTCCTGGTCGACCTCTTCGCGGATGCGGGTTGCCGCCTCGTCGACTTCGAACAGGGTCAGGTCGCGGCCGCCGGTGATCGAGATCAGCAGGCCCTTGGCGCCCTTCATCGAGGTCTCGTCGAGCAGCGGATTGGCGATCGCCGCTTCGGCGGCGGCCATCGCGCGGCCCTCGCCCGAAGCTTCGCCCGTGCCCATCATCGCCTTGCCCATCTCGCGCATCACCGAACGCACGTCGGCGAAGTCGAGGTTGATCAGGCCTTCCTTGACCATCAGGTCGGTGATGCAGGCAACGCCGGAATAGAGCACCTGGTCGGCCATGGCGAAGGCATCGGCGAAGGTGGTCTTGTCATTGGCCAGCCGGAACAGATTCTGGTTGGGGATGACGATCAGCGTATCGACGCATTTCTGCAGTTCCTCGATGCCCAGGTCGGCCGTCTTCATGCGGCGCTGGCCTTCGAAGTGGAACGGCTTGGTGACGACGCCGACGGTCAGGATGCCCTTTTCACGGGCAGCGCGTGCGACGACCGGCGCGGCACCCGTGCCCGTGCCGCCGCCCATGCCGGCGGTGACGAAGCACATATGCGTGTTGGTGAGATGATCGAGGATCTCATCGATGCATTCTTCCGCCGCCGCGCGGCCGACTTCCGGCTGCGATCCAGCGCCGAGGCCCTCGGTGACATGCGCGCCAAGCTGGATCAGCCGCTCGGCCTTCGACATGGTCAGCGCCTGCGCGTCGGTGTTGGCCACGACGAACTCGACGCCGCGCAAGCCGGCGGTGATCATGTTGTTGACGGCATTGCCGCCGCCGCCGCCAACACCGAACACGGTGATGCGCGGCTTCAGCTCGGTGATATCCGGCTTCTGCAGATTGATGGTCATTGTCTCCGTCCTTTGCCTTTCACGCCGCTTCGCCGCCGCGGCCGCCTATGGGGCTGTCCCCGTCAATTCAAAAACTGTCTCTCAACCACTGACTCATGCGATGCAGTTTTCCGCCCGTTCCAGTCATTCTGAGACCAGAAATTCCTTTCGCAGGATGGCTCTCGAAGCTCGCCATCTGCGGATAGATCAGAAGCCCGACCGGCGCCGAGAAGGCTGGCCCCTTGGCAGCTTCGGGCAAGCCCGCCACGCCGAGCGGGCGGCCGATGCGCACATTGCGGCCGAGAATGCGGCGCGCCGCCTCCGGCAAGCCGGCAAGCTGGCTGGCGCCGCCGGTCAAAACGACGCGCTTGCCCACCGCATTGCCGTAGCCGGACTTGTTGAGCCGGTCACGCAGCAGTTCCAGCGTCTCGTCGATGCGTGCGCGGATGATGCGCGTCATCACCGAGCGCGGTATCTGCAAGGGAACGTCGCCTTCCTCGCCGATCGGCTGGATCGAGACCAGATCGCGGTCATCGGCACTGCCCGGCAGCGCCGAACCATGCATCACCTTCAGCCTCTCGGCGGCGTCGAGCGATGTCGAAAGCCCCTTGGCCATGTCGAGCGTCACGTGGTTGCCGCCGATCGCGATGGCGTCGGCATGCACGAACTTGCCTTCCGAGAACACCGAGATCGTCGTCGTGCCGCCACCCATGTCGATGCAGGCAGCGCCCATTTCGAGCTCGTCGTCGACAAGGGCCGCAAGCCCGCTGGCATAGGGCGTCGCCACCATGCGCTCGACCGACAGGTGCGAACGGTTGATGCAGAGCTCCAGATTGCGCACGGGTGCCGCGTCGCCCGTCAGCACATGCATGTCGACGCCGAGCTGGTCGCCGACCATGCCGCGCGGATCGCGCACGCCACGCTCGGCATCCAGCGAAAAGCCGACCGGCAGCGAATGGATCACCTCGCGCTCGCTCTTCAGCGCCTGCTTGGCGCCGGCGGCAAGCACGCGCTTGACGTCGGCTTCGTCGGCCTCGTGGCCGCCAAGATTGATGGTGGCCGAGAAGGTTTCGCTCTTCAGCCGTCCAGCCGTCATGTTGACGATCAGCGAATCGACGGTCAGCCCGGCCATGCGCTCGGCGGCGTCGACGGCTAGGCGAATGGCGTGCTCGGCGCGATCGAGATCGACGACGACGCCCGACTTCACGCCCTGTGATTTCTGGTGACCAATGCCGATCACCTGGATGCGGTGCGAGCGTCCGCGCAAAAGCTTGCCGTCATCGTTCGGCTTGAGCTTGGCCACCATGCAGCAGACCTTGCTCGAACCAACATCCAGCACCGTGAGGATGCCGGACCGGCGCGACGAGGAATCGCCTTGACCGCCAAGCCAGCTCATATCTTCGTCTCCGGCTTGCGCTTCAGGGTCTTGGGCTTTTCGTTGAGCGCCGCCTCGCGCTGCGTCGCCGCCTCCGGTGACAACTGGACCACGAGGCGGTCGGAAAGGCGCATGTCGACCGCGGCGATGTCGCGCGACAGCAATCCGTCAGCCTTGTCCAGCTTGACGAGTTCGGCGAGCGCCTCGTCCTCGTCATCCTCGGGCAGCTTGACCGTGACGCCATTGTCCAGCTTCAGGTCCCAGCGCCGGTCGCCGATGCGGATGTAGCCTTTTACCCGCGCCGCGAGATCCGGATATTTTTTGACCTTGAGCAGGAAATCCGGGGCCTGCGCCGGCGCGCCGACACCGACGAGCAGCGGCAGCAACACCTGCTTGCCGCCGGAGAACGGCGCGATCACCGCGCCGGAGCGCTCGATGACCGAGAGGTCATTGCCTTGCTGCCAGAGGGCGAAAGGCTGACGCTCCTCGACATGCACTTCCAGCGTGTGCGGATAGACCTTGCGCACGGCCGCGACCTCGACCCAGGGCAGCGTGGCGATACGCTCCCGCGCGGCCTCGGCGTTGAAGCCGATCAGCGATGTCCAGCCGTCGAGCTGCAGCCTGTCCAGGATGTCGATTTCGGATGTCTGCTGATTTCCAACCACTTTCACCTGATCGACGGCGAAGCCGGTGCGCGCGGTGATGTTCTGGACGACGCCGTCGACATCTCCGCCAAGATAGGCGCCATAGGTGGCGCTCGATCCCAGTAGCACAGCCGAGAGTATCGTCGCCGAGAAGGGCGGGGCCTTGAAATCCCCCTCACCCAGGCGCGCCAGAACGCGCACCGGCCGGCGAAGCATGCGCGGCAGTACGAAATGGTCGAACGACAACGACAGACCGAACAGCGTCGGCCCGGCCGCGCCCTTCCTCTGACCTTGTCCCCATTTCAACGCAGACACGAAGCGTCCTCCACCATCCAACTCAACAACTCACCGAACGAGTGCCCCGCTTGCGCGGCTATTTCCGGCACCAAGGACGTCGGCGTCATGCCCGGCTGAGTGTTAACCTCGAGCCAGACAACCTCGCCGTTCTCGGAGTGACGATCGTCGTAACGGAAGTCCGACCGCGAAACGCCTCGACAGCCGATAGCTTGGTGAGCCTTGAGCGCCAGTGTTTGTATTTTTTGGTAAATATTCGGTGAAACTTTTGCGGGGCATTCGTGCTTTGAGCCGCCAGCCACATATTTTGAATCATAGTCGTAGAAGGAATGGCCGGTCGGAATGATCTCGCAGACGCCGAGCGCCACGTCGCCCATCACCGCGCAGGTCAGCTCGCGCCCGTGCACATAGCGCTCAACCATGACGATATCGCCATATTTCCACTCGGATGAACCGATGACCTGCGGCGGATGCGACTGCCCCTCATGCACGATGACGACGCCGAAGCTCGACCCTTCGCTGACCGGCTTGACCACATAGGGCGGCTTCATCGGATGCTTGTTCTGGACGGCGAAGCGATTGGCGACCTTTGATTCGGCAACCGGAATGCCGACAGCCCTGGCGATCTTCTTGGCCTGCTCCTTGTTCATCGCCAGCGCCGAGGCGAGCACGCCGGAATGGGTATAGGGAATACCCAGATATTCGAGGATACCCTGGATGGTGCCATCCTCACCGAAAGGCCCATGCAGCGCATTGAAGGCGACATCCGGCTTGAGCTCGGCAAGCACCGAGCCGACATCGCGCCCGACATCGACGCGCGTGACCTGGTAGCCTTCCTGCTCGAGCGCATCGGCGCAAGCCTTTCCCGAAGACAAGGACACGGGCCGCTCGGACGAAAAACCACCCAGCAGGACGGCCACATGCTTGTTTTTCATTCCCCGTCATCCCCTCTCACGGCGGACCAAAAACCAAGATTTTCCGCAACATTGAGTCCGAGTCTCCCGGCAGGTTGCCCCCCAGACGGAAAACGCGGGTAACGCGTCGAACGACTCAAATCAGGAAACGCTTTTGAGCAGAGAATCAGAGAGTTGATTCACTGGCAAGTACTTACGATTCCGAGAGATTCACTTTCTGAGAAAATGGATGCGAAAACCGTGTCGTTGAGTCTTTACTGCAACGTTGCGGGACGGTTTCGGCCACGTTGAAGTTCATGCATCACATGAACTTCAACGTGCCTCCTAGAGGAGCTGTCCGAGGAATTCCTGGACGGCATGACCCGGCCGGAAATTGCCGATTCGCTTGATCTCCCATTGCAGCCGGATGCCCGAATTCTCAAGCACCCGCGTGCGCACCGTTTCGCCCAGATATTCGAGGTCGTAGCCGGTCGCCGTGCCGGTGTTGATCATGAAGTTGCAGTGCATCGGCGACATCTGCGCGCCGCCGATCATCAGGCCGCGGCAACCTGCCTTGTCGATTTCCTTCCAGGCCGAGGTGCCTTCGGGATTCTTGAAGGTCGATCCCCCAGTCTTCTCGCGGATCGGCTGCACGGTTTCACGATGGTTCTGGACGGCGTCCATCGCCGCCTTGATGACCGCCTTGTCCTCGGCAAAGCCTTCGAAAACAGCCGAGGTGAAGATCAGCCCGGCGGGTGCCGCCGAATGGCGATAGGCGTAGCCCATCTCGGCATTGCTGAGCCTATGGACATTGCCTTTGCGATCAAGCGCCCTCACCTCGACGACGCGCTCGCGCGTCTCGACGCCATTGGCGCCGGCATTCATCCTCAGCGCGCCACCGATGGCGCCGGGAATGCCATGGTAGAAATGAAAGCCGCCAATGCCCGCCTCATAGGCGACAGCGGCGACGCGCTTGTCCGGCGTGGCGGCTCCCGCTTTGATCGTGGTCGGGCCGATCAGTTCAGCTTCGCCAAAACCCTTTGCCGAAAGCCGGATGACAAAACCCGGAATGCCGCCATCGCGGACCAGCAGGTTCGAACCGATCCCGACGATGGTCAGCGGTATCTCCTCGGGAACCACTTTCAGGAACGCGGCGAGGTCGTCCTCGTCCGCCGGCTGGAACAGCGCCTCGGCCAGCCCCCCGGCACGGAACCAGGTGATCTTGTCCATCTCGGCATTGGGCGTGATGCGGCCGCGCAGGCCGGCAAGCCGGTCGCCAAGCTGATCGATCAACGCCTGGCCGCGCATCATGAAGCTGTACCGCCGAGTTCCTTGGGCAGCGCATAGGCCCATTGGGTAATGTTCCCGGCGCCGAGGAAGACGATGAAATCGCCGGGCTTGGCGATATCGCGAATGATCGGCGCGATCGCGGCCGGGCTTTCTATGTAGCGCGCGTCACGATGGCCGCCGGCACGGATGCGCGATACCAGCGCATCGGAGGTCACGCCGTCGATCGGCTCCTCGCCCGCCGCATAGACCGGCGCCACCATGACGGTGTCGGCATCGTTGAAGCAGACCGAAAACTCGTCGAACAGATCGTGCAGTCGGGTGAAGCGATGCGGCTGGGCGATAGCGATGACACGGCCCTTGGTGGCGCCGCGCGCCGCCTTCAGCACCGCCGTGATCTCGACCGGATGGTGGCCATAGTCATCGAATACGTCGACGCCATTCCACGAGCCCGTGTGCGTAAAGCGCCTCTTGACGCCGGCGAAGGACGACAGCCCCTTCTTGATCGCTTCGGCGGACAGGCCAAGCTCATGCGCGACCGCGATTGCCGCCGTCGCGTTGGAAACATTGTGACGACCGGGCATCGGCAACCGCAGGCCGGAGATCGTGGTTTCACCGCGCGTCTTGCGGTCGCGGATCACCACGTCGAATTCCGAAGCCGGACCATCCGTGCGATGATTGGTGAAGCGCACGTCGGCCTGCGCGTTCTCGCCATAGGTGATGACGCGCCGGTCCTCGATGCGCCCGACCAGCGCCTGCACCTCCGGGTGGTCGGTGCACATCACGCCAAAGCCGTAGAACGGCACATTCTCGACGAACTGGCGGAAGGCCTCGCGCACCTTGTCGAAACTGCCATAGTGGTCGAGATGTTCGGGATCGATGTTGGTGACAACAGCAATGTCGGCCGGCAGCTTCAGGAAGGTGCCGTCGCTCTCGTCGGCCTCCACCACCATCCACTCGCCATCGCCCATACGGGCATTGGTGCCGTAGGCATTGATGATGCCGCCATTGATCACCGTCGGGTCGAGCCCGCCGGCTTCGAGCAGCGTGGCCACCATCGAAGTGGTCGTCGTCTTGCCATGCGTGCCGCCGATCGCCACGGCCTGGCGGAAGCGCATCAGCTCGGCCAGCATCTCGGCGCGACGCACGATCGGCAGCAGCTTTTCACGCGCGGCCTTCAGCTCGGGGTTGGATTTCTTGATCGCGGTGGAGACGACCACCACCTCGGCATCGCCGAGATTGTCGGCGTGATGGCCGACGAAGCATTCGATGCCCTTGTCGCGCAGCCGCTGCACATTGGCGCTGTCGGACTGGTCCGAGCCCTGAACCTTGTAGCCGAGATTATGCAGCACCTCGGCAATGCCGCTCATGCCGATGCCGCCAATGCCGATGAAATGCACAAGCCCGATAGTCCGCGGCATCTTCATGCGTGCGTCCCCTTCCTGAATTCCGAAACAGATTTTCTGGACGCAATAGCCTCTGTCAGATCGGCGAGCAACCGTGCAGCATCGGGCTTTCCGGCCGACTTCGCCGCTGCCGCCATTGTCGCCAGATGCCCAGGGTTGTCCATCAACCCGCCAACCAGCGCGGCGATGCGCTCCGGCGAGAGCGTGGATTGCGGATGCACCTCGGCGCCTCCGGCCGCGGCAAGCGCGGCCGCGTTCGCCGCCTGGTCGTGGTCGAGCGCATGCGGATAAGGCACCAGCAGCGCCGGCCGACCGATGACAGCGATTTCCGATACGGTCGAGGCGCCGGACCGCGACACCACCAGATGCGCCGCGCCCATCCGCGCCGCCATATCGGTGAAGAAAGGCGAAACCTGCACGTCGACACCGAGTGCGGCATAGGCGGCCTTCACCCGCGCCACGTCGTCGGCACGCGCCTGCTGCGTGATATCAAGCCGCTTGCGCTGCGCCTGGGTAAGCATGGCCACCGCCGCCGGCACCGCGTCGGAGAAGAATTGCGCGCCCTGGCTGCCGCCGAACACCAGAAGCCGGAAAGGCTGCTCGCCGGACGACATGCTGTAGGGCGTCTTTGCCGCCTCCAGAACGGCGGGCCGTACCGGATTGCCGGTCGTCACCGTCTTGGCGCCTGCAGCACTCGAATCCTGCGGCAGGAATCCGCCCGCAATGGCGTCGACGCGCCCGGCCAGCGCCCGGTTGGCGCGCCCCATCACCGCGTTCTGTTCATGGATGAGCGTCGGTACCTTGCGCCGCGTCGCCGCATAGAGCGGCGGCAGCGTCGGATAGCCGCCGAAGCCAACCACGGCGTCCGGCTTGATCCTGCCGATGATGGCGGACGCCTGGCGCACGCCGCGCCATATTTTCCAGAAGGAGCGGAGTACGGCCACGGGGTTCTTCGACCCCATGGTGGCAGACTGGATCGGATGAATGGCCGTCGCCGGGAAATTGCCGGCGAAACGCTCGGCACGGTCGTCCGTGGCCAGATGCACCGTCCAGCCGCGCGCGTTCAGCTCATGCGCCAGCGCCTCGGCCGGGAAGAGATGCCCGCCCGTTCCACCCGCTGCCAGAAGGATCGTCCCCCGCGCCATGTCACTCCGCCGGCATGGCGCGCTGCGACAGGGCAAAGCCCATCTGCTTGCGCTTTTCGGGCCGCTTTCGCGTCAGCGCCAGCACCATGCCCATCGAGATCGCGATGGCGATCTGCGAGGAGCCGCCATAGGAGATGAACGGTAGCGTCATGCCCTTGGCCGGCACCAGCTGCAGGTTGACACACATGTTGATGACGGCCTGCAGGCCAAACACGGTGACCAGGCCGCCGACGGCGTAGCGCGTGAAATCGTCGTGCTCCTTCAGCGCTGTGTTGAGGCCGCGCAGGACGATGAAGGCGAAGATCGACATGATGAAGAAGCACATGATCAGCCCGAATTCCTCGCCGGCGACGGAAAAGACGAAGTCGGCGTGGCTGTCGGGGATGACCCGCTTGACGGTGCCCTCGCCCGGCCCGACGCCGAACCAGCCGCCATTGATCAGCGCGTCGCGGCCCATGTCGACCTGGAACGTATCGCCTTCGCCGGTGAGGAACTTGTCGATGCGCAAGGCAACGTGTGGAAACACGGTATAGGCGGCGAACACGCCGCCGATGCCTGTTGCACCCAGCACGGTGATCCAGATCCATGGCAACCCTGCCATGAAGAACATGATACCCCAGGTGCCGGTCGTCAGCATGGTCTGGCCAAGGTCCGGCTGCGCGACCAGCAGCGACACGACCAGCACCAGCAGCAGCATGGCGAACAGATTACCGGGAATATCCGGCTGGCGTTTGTGTTCGGCAAACAGCCACGCACACATGATGACGAAAGCCGGCTTCAGGAATTCCGACGGCTGGATCGACAGACCGGCGATCGACACCCAGCGCCGCGCGCCCTTCACCTCGACGCCGATATAGAGCACCGCCACCATCAGAACCAGCATGATGCACAGCATGACCAGCGACATGCGCCGGATCTGCCTGGATTCGAGGAAGGACACGGCCAGCATCACGCCGAGCGCCGGGACGGTGAAGATGATCTGCCTCGTGGCGAAGTGGAAACTGTCGAGGCCGATGCGTTCGGCCACTGCCGGGCTGGCGGCAAAGGACAAGACGATGCCGAGCCCCATCAGCGAAAGGAACGCTGCCAGGAACCAGCGATCGATCGTCCACCACCAGGTCGCAACCGGACTTTTGTCGAGACGGCTCTGCATTATCGTGCCCCTCCGATGGGTTTCACACCCTCGATAGCATTCGCGGCTTGCCTGAAGGCTTCGCCGCGCACTTCGAAATTCTTGAACTGGTCGAAACTGGCGCAGGCCGGCGACAACAGCACCACCGCCTCGCCGCTGCCGTCCTTGGCCGCGTCGTCTGCCGCATGCGCGACAGCGGCGGCCAGCGTGCCCGATATCTCGTAGGGCACCGTCTCGCCCAGTGTCGCCGAAAAGGCGGGTGCCGCCTCGCCGATCAGATAGGCCTTGGCGATGCGCGGGAAGAAGCCGCGCAACGGCTCGATGCCGCCTTCCTTGGGCAGGCCGCCGGCAATCCAGTAGATGCGCGGGAAACTCGACAGCGCGGGTGCGGCCGCATCGGCATTGGTTGCCTTGGAATCGTTGATGAACAGCACGTGGTCCTTGCGGCCGACCTGCTCCATGCGATGCGCCAGCCCGGGGAAGCTTTCCAGCCCGGACTGTATTTCGCCCAGGTCCAGCCCGACCTTGAGACAGGCGGCGACGGCGGCCAGCGCGTTCTGCGCATTGTGCTGGCCACGCAGCGAGCCGATGCCTTCGAGGAAGGCGACGCGGCTGTAGCGGCCATCGACCGCTTCCATCAGGTCGCTGCCGTCAGCGAAATAACCGTCGGTCAGCGGCAGGCGCTTGGAAATGCGGATGACGTGGCGGCCCGCCCGCTCCAGGCGATCGGCGATCTGGGCGCACCAGGAATCGTCGATGCCGATGATGGCCGTCTCGCTTCCAGCCACCAGCCGCTCCTTGATCAGGGCGTAGTGCTGCATGGTGCCGTGGCGGTCGAGATGGTCCGGCGTGAGGTTGAGCAGGATGCCCGCCGTCGGGTTGATCGAGGGCGCGAGATCAATCTGGTAGGACGAGCATTCGACGACGTAGTGCCGCGAAGGCTCCGGCGGATCGAGCGTCATCACCGCGCGGCCGATATTGCCGCCCATCTGAGTGTCGCGCCCCGCGGCTTTCAGTATATGCGCCGTCAGCGCCGTGGTCGTCGACTTGCCGTTGGTGCCAGTGATGGCAATGAAAGGTGCCGTCGGCGCCTGCAAGGTCCGCTCGCGGCAGAAAAGCTCGATGTCGCCGATCACCTCGACGCCGGCGCCCTTGGCCAATTCCACCGTCCAGTGGGGCTTGGGATGCGTCAGCGGCACGCCGGGCGACAGCACGAAGGCCGAGAATTTGGCCCAGTCGGCACCGCGCAGGTCGCCTGTCGGTATGCCCACGGCGCCAGCCTTGGCGACGCTGTCAGGGTTGTCGTCCCAAGCCAGGACATCGGCCCCGCCCGCGATCAGCGCGCGCGCGGTGGCAATCCCCGAGCCGCCAAGCCCGAAGAGCGAAACACGCTTGCCAGAAAAGGATGCGGCGGGGATCAAACGATTGCCTATCTGAGCTTGAGGGTGGACAGGCCGACCAACGCCAGGATGACTGCGATGATCCAGAAACGGATCACCACCTGGCTTTCAGTCCAGCCGAGTTTTTCGAAATGATGGTGGATCGGCGCCATCAGGAACACGCGCTTGCCGGTCATCTTGAAGTAGCCGACCTGGATGATGACTGAGAGGATCTCGACCACGAACAGGCCACCGACAATGACCAGCACGATCTCATGCTTGGTGGCGACCGCGACGGTTCCGATCAGGCCGCCCATGGCCAGCGAACCGGTGTCGCCCATGAAGATCGCCGCCGGCGGCGCGTTGAACCACAGGAAGCCGAGGCCGGCGCCAATCACCGCGCCAAGCACGACAGCCAGTTCACCGGTGCCAGGCACGAAATGGATCTGCAGATATTCGGCGAAGACCGCGTTGCCGGAGAGATAGGCGATGACGCCGAAGGATGCCGCCGCGATCATGATCGGCACGATCGCCAGCCCGTCAAGACCGTCGGTCAGGTTCACCGCATTGCCGGCACCAACGATGACGAAGCACGAGAACGGGATGAAGAACCAGCCGAGATTGATCAGGAACTCCTTGGCGAAGGGGAAGGTCAGCGACGACGAGAATGGCGCCTGGCCATTGTGCATGATCACCCAGGCGGCGATGCCGGCGATGATGAATTCGAGCCCGAGCCGCGCCTTGCCGGAAAAGCCGAGATGCGACTGTTTCGTCACCTTCAGATAGTCGTCGTAGAAGCCGATCGAGCCGAAGCCGATGGTGACCAGCAGCACCACCCAGACATAGATGCTCGACAGATTCGCCCATAGCAGCGACGAGCCGATGATGCC
Source organism: Mesorhizobium shangrilense (assembly GCF_040537815.1). Classification (NCBI taxonomy): domain Bacteria; kingdom Pseudomonadati; phylum Pseudomonadota; class Alphaproteobacteria; order Hyphomicrobiales; family Phyllobacteriaceae; genus Mesorhizobium; species Mesorhizobium shangrilense. Next base: position 680,787 of record NZ_JBEWSZ010000001.1, on the reverse strand, counting down.
GGACAGGATCATCAGCCCGCCCATGGTCGGCGTGCCCGCTTTCTTGAAATGCGTCTGCGGCCCGTCGGCGCGGATCGGCTGGCCCTTGCCTTGCCGCAACCGCAGCGAATTGATGATGGTCGGTCCGAAGATGAAGACGATCAGCGCCGAGGTGATCAGCGCCCCGCCAGTGCGGAAGGTGATGTAGCGGAAGACATTGAAGACCGAGACCTTGTCCGCAAAATCGACGAGCAGTGTGAACATGCGATTTTCGTCCCCCGGACTGACCTAGGTCTGTTTGTTGGTTGCTGATTGCGCCGGGAATTTCCCAAGCAGCGCATCGACCAGTTTTACGAAACCGATTCCCTTGGACGACTTGACCATGACCACGTCGCCGGGCCTCAGCGCCGACAGAAGCACCGGCTTCAAATCCTCCGCACCAGCGCGGTATTCCGTCTGGATGTCGGCAGGCAGGATCTCGGCCAGATCTCGCATTTCGGGGCCGCCGAGAAACACCGTGCGCGTTTCCGTGCCGACGATGAGATCGGCGAGCGCTGCATGCAGTTTCGCCGAATGCTCGCCGAGCTCGAGCATGTCGCCGAGCACGGCGATGCGGCGCCCCTCACCCGAAACCGGCGTCGCATTGAGCAGCGCCATGGCGGCGGCCATCGACGCAGGATTGGCGTTGTAGCTCTCGTCGATCAGTGTGATCGGCCCTTGCGGGTGCATCAGCACATGGCGCTTGCCGCGCCCGCGTTCAGCCGACAGATCGGCCAGCGCCGCTGCCACCTGGGTCATGTCGGCGCCGACCAGATGGGCGGCTCCCAGCACCGCCAGCACATTCTGCACCATGTGGCGCCCCGGCGCGCCGACCCGGGCGGTGATATCCTGACCGCCGATCCGGGCGGTGATCATGGAATGATCGGCATACAGTTCGCAGTCGAGCAGCTTGAAGGTCGAGCGCGCGTTTTCGCCAAAACCATAGACATGCTCGATGCCCGCGGCATGAGCCATCTTGTCGAGGAGCTTCCAGCGCGAATCGTCGCGATTGAGGACCACCGCGCCATCGGGTTCCAGCCCTTCGAAAATCTCGGCCTTGGCCTTGGCGATCTCGTCGAGATTGCGGAAAAAGCCGAGATGCGCCGCCGCGATCATCGTGATGATGGCGACATGCGGCCGGACCATCCTGACCAGCGGCCTGATCTCGTCGGGATGGTTCATGCCGATCTCGAAGATGGCATAGTCACAATCATCCGGCATGCGCGCCAGCGTCAGCGGCACGCCCCAGTGATTGTTGAACGACTGCGCCGACGCATGCACCTTGCCAACCGGGGACAGGACATGACGCAGCGCTTCCTTGGTGGTGGTCTTGCCCGCCGAACCGGTCACGGCAATGATCTTGGCCTGTGAGCGGGCACGAGCCGCAACACCAAGCTTTTCCAGCGCCGCCAGCACATCGTCGACGACGATCATCGGCGCGGTCAGCCGGCCGAGCGACGGCAGCTTGCCTTCGGCCACGACGAGCACGCCGGCGCCGGCCTTGATGGCGGCGGTGGCGAAATCATGCCCGTCCATCGCCTCGCCCTTGATGGCGAAGAAGACGTCTCCGGGCTGCAGACTGCGACTGTCGATGGAAATGCCGACGATGCCTTCAGGCATCGAACCGATAGGCCGCCCGTCCATGGCGGCAACCAGCGCGTCGGAGGTCCACAGCAAACTCATGCGGCGCGCTCGCGCAGCGCCGAGCGGACTTCCTCGTGGTCGGAGAAGTGCAGCGTTTCGGTGCCGATGGTCTGGCCTTCCTCATGGCCCTTGCCGGCCACGATCAGCGTATCGCCGGCATGCAGCATCGCCACAGCCTCGTGGATGGCCTGGCGCCGGTCGCCGATCTCGATGGCGCCGGGCGCCGCCGCCAGGATCGCGGCGCGGATCGTTGCGGGCACTTCCGAGCGCGGATTGTCGTCGGTGACGATGACGACATCGGCGAGCCGCATGGCGATCTCGCCCATGATCGGCCGCTTGCCACGGTCACGATCGCCGCCACAGCCGAACACGACGATGACACGGCCGGTCGTGAACGGCCGCACCGAGGCCAGAACGTTTTCCAGCGCATCGGGCTTGTGGGCGTAGTCGACATAGACCGGCGCACCGTTTGTCGTCGTGCCGACGAGGTCGAGCCGACCCGGTGCGCCCTTCAGTTTCTCCAACGCCATCAGGGCCTTGGCGACAGGCGTTGCCGTGGAAATGGCGAGACCGGCTGAGACCAGCGCATTCGATATCTGGAAATCACCGGCCAGCGGCAGGTCGATTTCATAAAGCACGCCGTCGGCCTCGACCTCGGCGCGCTGGCGATAGCGTTCGTGCTCGACCCGCTTCAGCTTGAGGAATTCGCCATGCCGGCCAACGGTCAGCACTTTCAACCCTGCCGCCTGCGCCGCCTTTATCGTTGGCGCCGACCAGGGATCGTCAGCGAAGATGACGGCCGGCGCGCCCTTTGGCAGCAGCGTGTCGAACAGGCGCAGCTTGGCGCGGTGATAGTCCTCGACCGTGGGATGATAATCCATGTGATCACGGCCGAGATTGGTGAAGCCGCCGGCTGCCAGCTTCACGCCGTCAAGGCGGCGCTGGTCGAGCCCGTGGCTGGACGCCTCCATCGAAGCGTGGGTGACGCCGGCATCGGCCAATTCCCTGAGCAACTGGTGCAGCGCGACCGGATCGGGCGTCGTCAACGAGCCATATTCGTTGCGGCCAGGCGCCACGACGCCAGTGGTGCCGATCGAGGCGGCGGCATAGCCGGCCTGTTCCCAGATCTGCCGTGTGAAGGCGGCGACCGATGTCTTGCCGCTGGTGCCGGTCACCGCGACCATGGTTTGCGGCTGCCCGCCGAAGTAACGCGCGGCGCTCAGGGCAAGCGCCAGTCGGGGATCATCGACGGTCAGGACCGGAACCGACAGCCCGGCAACGGCACTGCCATTGCCCACCACGATGGCGGCAGCACCGCGCCCGGCGGCGTCGGCGGCATAGGCAGCGCCATCGGCCTTGGTCCCGGCGAGCGCAAAAAACACAACGCCCGGTTTCACCTGACGTGAATCCGACGAAATCCCAGTAACCTCCGTACCGACGGAAGCTGTTCCCTCGACAGGCAGGATACCGGCTAGATCTTTCAGCTTCATCGAAATCCGTTCACCGCAACAAAATAGCGCGCAGTTGCCGGCGCGCCCTAAGAATCACTGATAGGAAACCAGCGTTGCACCATTTTCATGGCTGAAATCTGGCTTCACGCCAAGCATGGCAGCCGAGCGTCTGATGATATTGCCGGCCATAACCCCCGCATTCGCGGCCGCGACGTCTGTCATGCCAGGCTTTTCCGGGTGCGGGGCGTCGGCAATCGTAAACACGAGGTATTGCGGATCGTCCATCGGGAAGGCGGCGACGAAGGTGTTGAAATTCAAGTCCTTCGAATAGCGGCCATTGATGACCTTCTCGGCTGTTCCGGTCTTGCCACCAACGCGGTAGCCGGGGACCCTGGCGTTTCGGGCCGAGCCTTTCTCGGCATTGAGCGAATAGAGGTAGCGCATGCCATCGACCGTCTTGTCGCGGACCACTTTCTTGGCCAGCGCCATCGCTTCCTGCTGCGTGCGCACCAGGAAGGTGGGGTTCATCAGATAGCCGCCATTCATCAGCGCCGCGCAGCCGACAGCCGCTTGCAGCGGCGTCGTCGACACGCCATGACCGAAGGCGATGGTGAACGAATTGACCTGTTTCCAGACCCTCGGTTCCGTCGGGCGGGCGACTTCCGGCAGTTCGGTCTGCATCTTGTCCAAAATTCCGAGGCGATGCAGGAATTCGCGGTGTCCGTCGATGCCGACCAGTTCGGCCTCCCTCGCCGACCCGATGTTGGACGAATAGAGGAACACCTCCGGCAGCGACAGCACACGGTTCTTGCCGTGGAAGTCGTGAATGGCCTGATGGCCGACCCGGATTGGATGCGAAGCGTCGAAGCGGCTCGTCATCGTCGCCTTGCCGGAATCGAGCGCCATGGCCGAGGTGAAGCTCTTGAAGGTCGAGCCCATCTCATAGAGTCCCGCCGACATCCGGTTCAGCCGGTCCTTTTCCTGTGCATTGTAGGGATTGTTCGGATCAAAATCGGGCACCGAGGCCATGGCCACCACTTCACCGGTCTTGACGTTGAGCACAACGGCGCCGGCGCCCAGGGCGCGATAGCGTTCCAGGCCGGCGGCGATCTCGTCGCGCACCACATGCTGGACGCGCAGATCGATCGAAAGCTTCACCGGCTTGAGATCCTTGGCCACCGCCAGGCCCGAAGCCTGCAGGTCGCTCAGGCCCTGCTCATCGATATATTTCTCCATGCCGGAGATGCCCTGGTTATCGATGTTGGTCAGGCCGACAATGTAGGACGAGGTTTCGCCGCTTGGATAGAAACGGCGCTTCTCCGTGCGAAAGCCGAAGCCGGGAATGCCCAGTTGCATGATGTCGGACTGCTGCTTGGGCGTCAGCTGCCGCTGCAGCCAGACGAAGCCGGCGCCGCTCTTGAGCTTGTGATAGGTCTGCTCGTAGTCGATTTCGGGCAGCACGGTCGACAGTTTCTCGATCGCCTCGTCGGCGTCGACGATGCGGCGCGGCTCGGCAAACAGCGACGCCGTCTTGATGTCCGTCGCCAGCACCTCGCCATTGCGGTCGACAATGTCGGGCCGTGAGGCGGTCACCCGGCTCTGCGGGCCGCCCGACATGTCGGGGGACTGAAAGCCGAGATAGACCAGCCGCCCGGAAATTGTCGAGAAAATGCCGAAGAACACGGCCATCGTCATCACGATGCGCGCCTTGCCCTTGCCGCCTGTGGCCTTGCGGGCGCCCTCGACGACGATCGATCCGTCTTCACCTGTCCGGGCGCGGCGCTTCAGCAGTTTGCCGATCATTGGGCGATGCCTCCGGTCACGACGGGGTCCTGGCCGCCCGAAGGCGCCTTGCTGGAATTGTCAGCCATGCCATCCCCGCGTCCCTTCAGGATGTCCTGAATGTCGAGGGCCTTGGCCGGCAAGTCGCTCAAGCCGACGATCTGGCGCGCGCTGACCGGCTCGAGTGCGAGCTGCGACTTGTAGAGCTCAGTCAGCTTCTGCAGTCGCGACGGCTGGGTGAGCAGGCTCCAGTCCGCCTTGAGCAGGTCGATCGTTTCCTCCTCGTAGCGGATCTGCACCTGGATCTTCTGCACCGACGCCAATTGTTCCTCGGCCTCGCGCTTGGTCTTGTAGGTCAAGGCCGCCGCGGCGACCATGACGGCGATCAGGACTATGTCGCTGGTACGAAACACGTGCTCACCTCTCTCCCGACCGATCGGTGCCGGGACGTTTTGGGCCGGGAAGTTTGGGCAGGCCGAAAATCGAAAAGTCGCCGGCGCGCGCTGGCGCGTCCGTGCGAATTGCCGCGCGCAGCCTGGCCGAGCGCGATCGCGGATTGGCTGAAATCTCGGCATCCCCCGGCGTCACGCCGCCGCCCGCTTTGCGGAAGGTGGCGGTGCGCGCCTGTGCCTCGGGCAGATGTCGCGAGCCGGTCATGGCGTCGGCGCGATCGGCGATGAAGCGCTTGACGATGCGGTCTTCCAGCGAGTGAAAGGTCACCACGGCCAGCCGTCCACCGGGCTTCAAGGCACGTTCAGCGGCGAACAACGCCTTGGCCAGTTCGCCAAGCTCGTCGTTGACGAAGATGCGCAGCGCCTGGAAGACGCGGGTAGCCGGATGGATCTTGTCCTTGGGCGCACGGCCGATATGCGTCTCGATGGCGTCGGCCAGATCGAGAGTGCGTTCGAAGGGACGCTTTTCGCGGCGGCTCTCGATCATGCGGGCGATGCGGCCGGCATGGCGCTCCTCGCCGAGGAACCCGAAGATGCGGGCAAGGTCGCCCATCTTGAAGGAGTTGACGACATCGGCGGCACTGAGGCCGGCCTGCGCCATGCGCATGTCGAGCGGCCCGTCGGCGCGAAACGAAAAACCCCGCTCCGGCTGGTCGATCTGCATGGAGGAGATGCCGATGTCGAGCACGACGCCGTCAGCGCGTTCGACATGCTCGTCCAGCGTCGAGAACGGCGCCTGGACAAGCGTCAGCCGGCCTGCCGATTGCGCTTCGAGCGCACGTCCGGCGGCGATCGCATCGGGATCGCGGTCGATGGCCACGACTGAGGCACCGGTCGCCAGGATGGCCTTGGTGTAGCCGCCGGCGCCGAACGTGCCGTCGACGATCACATCGCCCGCCACCGGCGAAAGCGCTTCCAGCACTTCGCCAAGGAGGACCGGAATGTGGCGGGCCGGTCCGCCAACGGCGTTGATGTCATCGCCGTCGCCAGCCATCATTCCGGTCGCTCCCCAGGCTTCGTCCCCTGCCGAAGCTGCAACAGCCGGGCCCGAGCTTGCGCGCCATAGGCCGCAAGCCGTCCAGGCTCCCAGATCTGAAAGAAATTGCCGCGACCGACAAAGGCCGCTTCCGTCGAAATGCCGGTGTGCTCGCGGATGAAATCGGTCATCGTGATGCGGCCGTCCTGATCGAGCTTCAGGAAAGCTCCATCGCCATGGCAGAAGAACGACATGTCGTCCGCCGTCTGCAGGAAAGGATCCTCCTGCGCGATGCGCTGCTCGTAGCGGTCCAGCAGGTCCAGCCCGCCGACATCCATCGCCTGCAGATCCAGGCAGCGCAGCGCGTAAAGTTCCGAATAGCCGCGTTTCTGCACGACAGCGCGGAAATGCGCCGGAACGGAAACCCGCCCCTTCGCATCGATCCTGCTCACCGTGTTTGAGAGAAACCGGTCCATCATCCGTTACAGCCGCTCGCGCCGCCGCACCCCTCTCCAACTTGCTGTTCGCGCCGCCGCGGCGCGTTCCCCGTCCAGAATCAAGCTCGTTCGCAGAGGCAAAAACCGGCAAACGCGCAGCCGCCGCGGCTGCCCGATTGGCGTACGCTTCACCCTGACGCGGAACGAAGGCTTGAGTATCGAAATGGGATATCATGGGGCACTATGGGCGTCAACGGGAACAGGCTTCACAAACACGCGCGCCATGACCAATGAGGGCAGCCTTGACGGCACGTCTCGTCTTTATGATCCATTAAGCCTAACGAAGCGTTTAGAGCCGCTTGGCCCAACCGGACGCAGTTGCCGCGAGCCCTCGCCCGGCATAGCGTCGCGTCGAATTCTTCGGTCGAGAACAGGAATAAGAGAAACGATGGCTGATACCGCGAACACACGCGCCGCCGAACTTCCCCATTTGCGCGACAGCGGGCTCGCCAAGGGCGATCCGATCGCACCGCCGTTGACCATGGCCACCATCTACCACACGCCTGGCGACGCCACGGGTTTCGCTCAATATGGCCGCTACGACAACCCGACCTGGAATGCGGTCGAGCATATGCTGGCACATCTGGAAGGTGCGCCATGCGTGGGCTTTCCTTCCGGAATGGGTGCCATCTCGGCCGTGTTCTTCGCCCTGCTCAAGACGGGCGACCGCGTCCTGCTGCCGTCGGACGGCTATCATGCGACAAGGGCATTGGCCGATCGCTTCCTGAAGCCGTTCGGCATCACCTGTGATGTCCGGCCGACATCGACATTCCTCGACGGCGGCTTCGACGGATATCGTCTTGTCTTCGTCGAAACCCCGTCCAATCCGAGGCTCGACATCTGCGACATCACAGCGGTCGCCGAAGCCGTTCACAAGGCCGGCGCGCTTCTCGTCGCCGACAACACGACCATGACGCCCTTCGGCCAGCGTCCGCTCGACCATGGCGCGGACATCGTGGTTGCCGCCGATACCAAGGCGCCCAATGGCCACTCCGATGTGCTGTTCGGCCATGTCGCAAGCCGAGACGCGAAGGTCATCGCCGCCGTAACCGACTGGCGCGCAACCGCGGGCGGCATTCCCGGACCGTTCGAGGCATGGCTGGTGCATCGTGGTCTCGAAACACTCGACGTGCGTTTCGACCGGATGTGCTCGTCCGCCGAGGTGATCGCGCGACGGCTTCAGGGACATCGGGCCGTTAGCGGCCTGCGTTATCCCGGTCTCGAAAGCGATCCGTCACACAATCTTGCCTGCGTCCAGATGGAACGTTTCGGTTTCCTGGTCTCCTTCGAACTCGCCTCCGAGGAAAAGGCCGAGGATTTCATCAACAACTGCACGCTGATGCAGGCCACGACCTCGTTCGGCGGCGTTCATACCACGGCCGAGCGGCGGTCAAAGCGGGGCGATGCGGTTCCGCCCGGTTTCGTACGCCTGTCGGTTGGTTGCGAACCGGTGGAGGAGCTCTGGAAGGCGATCGAGGCATCGCTGGACAGGATTGACGGCTGAACCGATCGGTCAGTCGCTGATGTCATCGGCCTCGATCTTGCGTCGGCCGTGCAGCACGCGAACGATTTCGATCGCGTCATCATGCACGCGGTACAAGGTAAGATATTCGCCGACCAGGAGATGACGGACGCCGGGAGCGATGTCCTCGCGCGGAGCGCCTGAGAAAGGGTAAACCGCCAATTGGTGCCAGCGGGCTTCGATCCGATCAAGCAGCCGATCCGCCGCAGCCTCGTTATCTGATGATCGAGTGATAGGCAGCACATTCATGCTGCGTTTTGGGACTTCAATCGCTTGCGCGCCTCGGCCTTGATCTCATCCATCGACGCAAATCGTCCCGGCCCGCTGTCGATCCCCTCCTGCACCAGCTTGCGCAGTTCCTCCAGCGTATAACCATGCAGGTCGCGCCGGTCCTTCCACTGGCGCAGCGCGTCGCGGATCACTTCGCTGGCCGACGCGTATTCGCCGGCGGCAACCACATCGTCCACCGCCGCCGCCAGTTCCGGTGAAAGGGTGATGCTGCGTTTGTCGACCTGGCCCATGACAAGCTCCTGATGCTTCCATCAAGAATGGTACGATTTAATCGCACCATTTTCAAGAAAGGGCCTTGCCCCCCGATGCAACCGATCGGAAGCCCTTGAATCAAGAGGTGCGCCCAAGGGCGCAACCTGCTGATATCAGGGAACTTCCCAGCGATATCGTGGGTAAATTGCCAGCTGGCCTGTAAGCCGGGTTCTGTATGGCCCTCGCCCCTTGCGGCGCGAGAACGTGGCGGCCATTCATCTTGGACGCATGTTGCCATGCGCCTCACGCAACCTACCCGGACGGTGAGCCGGAAACAGCCCTCGAGGGTTTCCCCTCGCACCGCCTCTATTCGGTTTTGCTCCCGGTGGGGTTTACCGTGCCGCTCCTGTTGCCAGTCGCGCGGTGGGCTCTTACCCCACCCTTTCACCCTTACCACGAAGATCGTGGCGGTTTGCTTTCTGTGGCACTTTCCCTGGGGTCGCCCCCGCCGGCCATTAACCGGCACCGTGTCTCCATGGAGCCCGGACTTTCCTCACCCGCAGCCTTTCGGCTCTCGCGGGTGCGGCCGCCCAGCCAGCTGGCAAGGCGTATAAAGGGGTTCATGCCGCAAAACGCAAACGAAAAAAGCAGCTTATCACCTGCCGTCTTGGCAGCGTTTCCTGCTTATGCGGGGGCGCCAAGTGCGGCCAGTTGCACCTTGACCTTGCTGCAATAGGCCGCCGAGATCGGGTTCATTCGCGTGGCGCCATGGCCGGCATTGTATTTGAGGATCGTGCCGCAGGTGGTGCCGCCGCCCAGATCCTTGGCCATGGCCAGGTACTTCATGCCATATTTGATGTTGGTTTCGGGGTCGAAGAGCCCCTGGGTCGAGCCGTTGTAGCCCATCATCCGCGCAGTTGCCGGCTTGATCTGCATCAGGCCGATCTCGCCGGCGCCGCCGACCATGTGCGGCCTGTAGTTGCTTTCGATCTTGATGACGGCGTTGGCCAGCGATACCGGCACGCCGTAGCTCGCCGCATAACGTGCCACGATCGCCGAATACTGCCCGCCACCGGCCGCCGCCACCGATGCCGCCGCATTGCGCGGGCCGATCGATGCGGTCGTCGTCATGTCGACATTTGTCCTGTTGCGCTTGGCGTAACGCTTGGCGGTCGGCTTCTTCGCGCTGGCCGAGGCAATCTTTTCCACCCTGGCTTTCTTCGTCCCTTTCACGCTCCGGCCGGCCGAAGCCTTGCTGGTCGTCGCCTTTGCACTTGTGGCGGAAGCGGGAAGAAGACCTTGGTCCGCTCGAGGGCTAGATGAGGCGGCATTGGCCGCGCTGAAGGCAAAAGTCATTACGCCGGCAGCAAGAGCTGCCGTTACAACGGTCAATTTCTGCATTTGATCCTGTTCTGTCTGAAGCGCGTGAAGACATCACGCGGCAATGCTCAATCTATATCGGAGCATCCGGGGACTGGAGGTCCGACAATTTGTACGGAGCGTCGTTTGAAGGTCGAATTGGCGCCAATGAAGGCGGGGCAAGTCACTTTGAGTGACAGCTTGTAACTTAATTGCTCGAAAAAGATTACTTGGCGGCGATTACCGTTACGGAAGCGAGCAGCCTTTGCAAGGTGCGGATCGTCGATGAATCGGCCACGCCGTCCACCCTGCGCGGCCGGAAATGCCGCTGAAACGCCTCGACCACGATTTCGGTCTGACGATCGAAACCTCCAGTGATCTCCACGCCATAGCCGTAGAGCGTCAGCATCGATTGCAGTGCCTCGACATCGGTTCCCGCATCGCCAGCCTTCAGAACTGCACTCCGCCGGATCGGCGCGGCCGGGACAAGGTGGCCGACTCCGGCCTCGAACAGGGCTCTCCACGGGAATTTCTCGCCGGGATCGATCTTGCGTCCCGGCGCCACGTCGGAATGGGCCAGCACACGGTGCGATGGAATGGAATGGCGACCCACGATCCCCAGGCAAAGGCCGATCACCGCATTGATCTGCCGTTTGGGGAATCCCGGGTAGCCGAGAGAATGCCCGGGATTGACGATTTCAATGCCGACCGAGCAGGAATTGATGTCCGTTCGCCCGAACCACGAGCTCTTGCCGGCATGCCAGGCGCGGTCGCTTTCCCTGACCATCTGGACGACGCGGCCATCCTCATGGACGAGATAGTGCGACGAAACCTCGCTGGCCGGGTCGCACAACCAGGCCTCGGCACCAGCGCCAGTGCCCATGCCCGTATAGTGCAGAACGATCATGTCGGGCCTGGGCGTGTCGCGCCTCGGGCCGAAATTCGGCGATACCCTGACCTCGGCGTTCGGCTCGTCGGGCAGGAAACCGCTCATGCGTGCCGCAGGCCCCGCTCGATCATCTCATAGGCCGCGTTGATGGCCGCGACCCTTGTCGTTGCGATCTTGATGAACTCCTGCGGCAGGCCACGCGCAATCAGCCGGTCCGGATGATTGTCGGACACCAGCTTGCGATAACGCTTCCTGACTTCCTCGAACGGCTTGCCGCGCTCGATGCCGAGCACGACATAGGGATCGGCAGCACCCAGATTGACGTGGCGCGCCAGGATGCTCTCGTAATGCGCTTCGTCGATGCGGAAGATCTGGGCGATGCGATGCAGGAACAGGCCCTCGCGCTCGTGGATCAGCCCATCGGCCTTGGCGATGTGGAACAGGCCGTCGAGTATGTCTTCCAGCATCACGCAGTTCGAATGACCCGAACCGCAAAGCTGCGCCATCCGTTCGGCATAAGTCTCGAACCCGGCGACATCCTGCTGCGCCAGATTGTAGAGCCGGGCCACGTTGCGTGTCTGCGAGGGCGGAACCTCGAATATTTCCTGGAAGGCACGCACCTCGTCCTGGGTGACGATGCCGTCCGCCTTGGCCATCTTGGCCGACAGCGCGATCATCGCCACGGAGAAGGCAACGCGCCGGCGCAAATCCGCGTCGCCGGAGAAAACCGTGCGCACGGCCTCGACCACGTCGGCGACGCCCGACGACGCAGAAGACGAAACGCGTGTGATGAAGTCGCCGAGGCGGTCCCAAATCGACATGGGCGCTTCTTAGAACCAACCGGCCACTCCTATCAAGCCAAGACAGTGCCGCAGTAGCGGGACTTTCGATCTGCTGCAGCCAGTGAGATCACCTCCTCAGGTCCTCCACGGACAGGAAGAGCACCCCAAGACATACGTGTCGACAGCAAGAAGGCCGGCATGGCCGGCCTTCTCAGACGCATCATACAGATACTCGACTACTGCGCAGGTGCCGCAGGAGCCGGTGTTGCCGGAGCCGGTTGGGCGGGCTTCGTCGCGTCTGGCGTTGCCGGTTTCATCGTCTGATCGGCGGCCGGCGGGTTGGTGCTCTGGGTGGTGGTCTTGTCGGTGCCGCTGTCGCTGCATGCCGCGACGCCGAAAAGGGCCAAGGCAGAAACAGAAGCTAGAATGAGCTTTTTCATGGACATCTCTCCTTCAACACACGTTCACGTTCCGGTGAACGGTCGACAGGGAAATGCATGGCACCCCCAACTGGTTTCGTCACATTGCGTATCGACCTGTAACAACACAGCCCGGTTGCTGAGCGTTGCCGGTTACCCGTTTGCATTCTAACAAGTCATACCTGCTTGCTGGAGAGAATGCCGCCATGGCCACAAAATGGGATTTCTGGATCGATCGTGGCGGCACGTTCACCGATGTCATCGGCCGTGACCCGCAAGGTGGTCTGCATCCCCGTAAACTCCTCTCGGAAAACCCCGAAGCCTATACGGATGCAGCCATACAGGGCATCCGCGACCTGCTCGGACTGTCATCGGGCGCAACCATCCCGGCCGGCCTGATCGGCGATATCAAGATGGGCACCACCGTTGCCACCAACGCGCTGCTCGAGCGCAAGGGCGATCGCGTGCTTCTGCTCATCACCAAGGGTTTTCGCGATGCACTGAAGATCGCCTATCAGGCACGGCCGGATATCTTCGCCAAGGAGATCATCCTGCCGGAGCAGCTCTACGAGCGCGTCATCGAGATCGACGAGCGCGTGCGCGCCGACGGTTGCGTCGAGCGTCTGCTCGACATTTCCGCCTGCCGTCCCGCGATCGAGCAAGCGAAGGCCGACGGCATCGACGCCGTGGCCATCGTCTTCATGCATGCCTGGAAGTACCCGGATCACGAGAAGGCGGTGGCGAGAGTGTGTCGGAAGCTCGGGTTTGGGCAGGTCTCGGTCAGCCATGAAGTGTCGCCGCTGATCAAGCTGGTCGGCCGTGGGGACACCACGGTGGTCGATGCCTATCTGTCGCCGATCCTGTCGAGATATGTGCAAAGGGTGGCGGGGGAGTTGGGCGTTTTCTCCCCCCTTGAGGGGGAGATGTCGGCGAAGCCGACAGAGGGGGTCGCTGCGGCAGTGCTCGACGCTCTTGTGGGGTCGTCTGAGAGTACCCCTTCTGGCCGCCTTGCGGCCATCTCCCCCTCAAGGGGGGAGAGCAGGTCGAACCCACTCGACCCGACCCCACCCGGCGGCTTCGCCGCCACCCTCCCCTCGAGGGGGAGGGAAAGCCCTCACCTCATGTTCATGATGTCATCCGGCGGCCTCACCGCTGCTGACATGTTCCAGGGCAAGGACGCGCTTTTGTCCGGTCCGGCTGGCGGCGTCGTCGGCATGGTCGAGACGGCAAAACTCGCCGGCTTCGAGAAAGTCATCGGCTTCGATATGGGCGGCACCTCCACGGATGTCGCGCACTATGACGGTGAATATGAGCGCGCCTTCGATACAGAGGTTGCCGGCGTGCGCATCCGCGCGCCGATGATGCGCATCCACACGGTCGCGGCCGGCGGCGGCTCGATCCTGCACTACGAAGCCGGACGTTTCCGTGCCGGCCCCGATTCCGCCGGCGCCAATCCCGGCCCGGCCGCCTACCGGCGCGGCGGTCCGCTCGCGGTTACCGACGCCAATGTCATGCTGGGCAAGCTGCAGCCGGATTTTTTCCCCGCCATTTTCGGGCCTGGCCAGGACCTGCCGCTCGATGTCGAGACGGTGCGCGAGAAATTCACCGCGTTGGCCACCGAAATCGGCGATGGCCGCGCGCCCGAGGCCGTCGCCGAAGGTTTCGTCACCATCGCCGTGGAGAACATGGCCAATGCCATCAAGAAGATTTCCGTACAGCGCGGCTATGATGTCACCGAATATCTGCTGAACTGCTTTGGCGGCGCCGGCGGCCAGCATGCATGCCTGGTTGCCGACGCGCTCGGCATGGAAGCGGTGCTGATCCACCCCTTCTCAGGCCTGCTTTCGGCCTATGGCATCGGCCTGTCCTCGGTCTTTGCCTCGCGCCAGCAAGCGCTGCTGATGCCGTTGGCCGAAGACTCCAAGCCGGCGATCGACGATCTCATCGCCGTTCTGCGCAAGGCGGTGATCGGGGAACTCGCGGCGCAGAATATCGCCGAAAGCGCCGTTGCCGCGAAGCCGGTGCTGCAAATCCGCTACGACGGCACCGACACGGCGCTGCCGGTGAATTTCGAGCATGGCTCGATTGCGCAAGCCAGAAACGACTTCGAAACCGCCCACAAGGCGCAATTCGGCTTCATCTATGACGACAAGCCGATGATCGTCGAAACCGTCGGTGTCGAAGGCACGGAGATCCGCAACCAGCAAAACGCTGAAGCCTACGCGCCGGCAGGACCGCCGAGGGTCGACATCAAGCCTTCGGAAAGCCGGAACCTCTACACCGAAGGCCGCTGGCACGAGGCTGGCGTCTACCGTCGCGAGAACCTGCGCCCGTCCCATCTGGTCGCCGGCCCAGCCCTGATCATCGAGCCGAACCAGACCATCGTCGTCGAGCCGGGCTGGCGTGCCGAAATCACCAACCTGAACCACGTCGTGATACGCCGCACGGAACGGAAAGCACGCACCGCCGCCCTCGGCACCGAGGCCGATCCCGTGATGCTGGAAGTCTTCAACAATCTGTTCATGTCGATCGCCGAGCAGATGGGCGTGACGCTGCAGAACACGGCCTATTCCGTCAACATCAAGGAGCGGCTGGACTTTTCCTGTGCCGTCTTCGACCGCACCGGCGCGCTGGTCGCCAACGCGCCGCACATGCCCGTGCATCTGGGCTCCATGGACCGCTCGGTCGAAACCATCATCCGACTGAATTCCGGCGACATCCATCCCGGCGACGTCTTTGCGCTGAACGCACCCTACAATGGCGGCACGCATCTGCCGGATATCACCGTGGTGACGCCGGTTTTTGCAAGCGCCGACTTCATCTCCCCCCTTGAGGGGGAGATGGCCGCAGAGCGGCCAGAGGGGGTCCTCTCAGAAGGCACCGCCAGGGCATCGAGCACTGCCGCGGCGACCCCCTCCGCCGCCTTCGGCGGCACCTCCCCCTCAAGGGGGGAGGAAATCCTCTTCTACGTTGCCTCGCGCGGCCACCATGCCGATATCGGTGGCACAGCCCCCGGTTCCATGACCCCACTCGCCACCACGGTCGACGAGGAAGGCGTGCTTTTCGACAATTTCCGCGTCGTCGATCGCGGCAGGTTCCGTGAGACGGAATTGCACACATTGCTGACCGACCATCCCTACCCGGCCCGCAACCCCCACCAGAACGTCGCCGACCTCAAGGCACAGATCGCCGCCAACGAGAAAGGCGTCGCCGAACTGCGCAAGATGGTCGCGCATTTCGGGCTCGATATCGTCGAGGCCTATATGGGCCATGTCCAGGACAATGCGGCGGAGAGCGTGCGCCGGGTGCTGGAACGGCTGCCTGACACCTCGCAGTATGAATACCCGACCGACACCGGCCAGGTGATCAAGGTCAAGATCACGGTCGATCGCGAAAAGCGTGAAGCCACCGTCGATTTCACCGGCACATCACCGGTGATGAAGAACAATTTCAACGCGCCCGAGCCCGTCGCCCGCGCGGCCGTCCTCTATGTCTTCCGCGTCATGGTCGAGGACATGATCCCGATGAATGCCGGGTGCCTGCGCCCCATCAACATCATCATTCCCGATGGCTCGATGCTGAAACCCGCCTACCCGGCAGCGGTCGTCGCCGGCAATGTCGAGACTTCGCAGCATGTCACCAACGCGCTGTTCGGCGCCATGGGCGCCATGGCCAACGCCCAGGGCACGATGAACAACCTGACCTTCGGCAACAAGCAGTATCAATACTACGAGACGATCTGCTCGGGCTCGCCGGCCGGCCACATGAATTCCGGCCGTGGCTTTGCCGGCACCTCCGGCGTCCACACCCACATGACCAATTCGCGCCTCACCGATCCGGAAGTGCTGGAACTGCGTTTTCCCGTCGTGCTCGAGGATTTCCACATCCGCGAAGGGTCGGGCGGCAAGGGCAGATGGAGCGCCGGCGACGGCACGAAGCGCACCATCCGCTTCCTCGAAAAGATGGAATGCGCGATCCTGTCCTCGCATCGCAACCGCCCGCCACAGGGATTGGACGGTGGCGGCGACGGCGAGGTCGGCTCGACCAAGATCAGGCGCAAGGACGGATCGATCGATCTGCTGAGGGCATGCGACCAGACAACGCTCAATGCCGGCGAGATCATCATCGTCACCACGCCAACACCCGGAGCCTTTGGCAAGGCGTGATACCCGAGACGGCAACGGCTTGACCCGGGACACCTGCGCTTTGAGCATCCGTTCAGGCGCCAAGAGAAAGGCGAAGTCATCCGACTCTGGCCAGGAGGATAACTATGCCTCAACCGACGCTGCCGCTGGCGGGATTGCCCGCTTTATCCTGGCCATCATCGGCTTCTCAATCCGTTCGTAAACACGCAACGACACGACCAGCGAAGCAACGATCCCGATCGTGACAATCACGTTCGGGCCTACCGGATATAGCACCCATATGACGGCGAGCCCGGAGAGCAATATTGGGTGCACAAGGTAGAGAGAGTAAGAGGCTCCGCCCAGGTAGGTCCATACGCTCCTGCGCACCTGTATGTGCATGGTGCCGTAAACGATAAGAATAGCGGGTATCCCGAGAACGGCGACACGTTGGATATTCTGTTCGCCCGTTAGAAAGAGCTCATTGTACCCGTTTGGAATAACCATAAGCCAAGCCGCGAGAAAAAGAGCACAAACCCCCAATGGCAACATGGCAATACCCCACCGGACTTTGCCAATCCTGGCAATCACCACACCTGCCATGAACTCCACGATGATAGGGTTGCCCAAGAACTGAAAGACAGGGCCGACCCGGCGTAGCAGAAACGCGCCGGCGAAGATGGCCAGAAGGGCATATAGCCATCGCCGATCCAACAGCAGCAGCGCGACCGCGGCGTAAAAGAGCATTTCGAAACACAGCGTCCAAGCCGCTCCAAGCGCAGGTGCTACCATCCTGTCGGTTGCCGGCCACAAGAACACCGTGGCCAGGATGTTGCGCCAGCCGAACCCAGGGCCCATGGCCGCAATCGGTATCGCCGGTATGCTGCACAGAAGGTAGATCGGAACGATCCTGAGCAGTCGTGCCCGGATGAATTCGGCGGGCGTTCTGCCAGGCGCTACCGTCGCCATGATCACACCGGAGATGACAAAGAAGATGTCGACCCCGGCCGAGCCTATCAGTTCAAATTCGTAGGGGATTACTCCGACAGCGGAAATCCGGGCCGCGGATTGTACAGCATGCAGAAAAACGACCATCAGCGCGGCTACAAACCGCAGCACCTGGAGAGACCAGATCATCTATAGCTAGCGGCTGTTGCGGCCATTTTCACTTATTTCCCTCTTCTCGGTGCATCCGCCCGTCCGCATCCAAAACCAAATCTGTTTCATCAGCAGTATGTGTTTAGAGGAAATATTCTTATTTTCTTTAAACAGATCGATGGTCACTACCAATTACGGTTGAATTAGATAAGGCTAATTTCAATCAAACAACGTCATTTGCCTGATACAAGATCAGCTCGCGTGAATTGCCGTGAGGCAGCGTGGAAATCAAAGGAGAACCGCGGTGACTGGCCCGTAACGCAATTCACCCAATAGTCGGTCACGCCGACAGGCATCGGCCTACGTCCGGCGAAGGTTTTCTCGTTGGGAAGCTATGAGGCCGGAGTGCGGCAGCCAGCAACCGTAGAGTGCCAAACCGGTTCTGGGCGCTGCACAAAGCGCAAGATTGGCGCCATCCAACGTCAACAGGCTGTCACCGGCCTGTCATGACCCTGCGATACCCGCTTGCGGCAAAGCAAATGGGGAATCACCTGGCTATGACGGACGTTTCTGGAGAACTGGTTTTCCGCCGCGGCAAGGAAGTTGGAAAAGCCGTCTACCAGAACCGCCCGCTTTCGAAAGCTGGCATCTCGGAGCGGCTCTTCGCCTTCCTCTTCTCAGGTCTCGTCTACCCACAGATCTGGGAAGACCCCGATGTCGACATGGAAGCCATGCAGCTCGGCCAGGGACATCGCATCGTCACCATCGCCTCGGGTGGCTGCAACATCCTCGCCTACCTAACCCGCTCGCCGGCAACGGTCGACGCTGTCGATCTCAACACGGCTCACGTCGCGCTGAACCGCATGAAGCTGCAGGCAGTACGTCATCTCCCCTCGCAAGGCGACCTGTTCCGCTTCTTCGGCGCGGCCGACACCCGTCACAATTCGGAAGCCTACGACCGTTTCATCGCGCCACATCTCGATCCAGTCAGCCGCCACTACTGGGAACGCCGCAACTGGCGCGGCCGCCGGCGCATCGCCGTTTTCGACCGCAATTTCTACCAGACCGGCCTGCTCGGCCTGTTCATCGCCATGGGCCACCGCACGGCGAAATTCTTCGGCGTCGATCCCGCCGGCATCATGGCGTCGAAGAGCATTGCCGACCAGCGCCGCTTCTTCAACGAGGAACTGGCGCCGGTGTTCGAAAAGCCGCTGCTGAAATGGGCGACATCGCGCAAGGCCTCGCTGTTCGGCCTCGGCATCCCACCAGCCCAGTACGATTCGCTGATTACGTCGGGCGACGGCACGATGGCCAGCGTCCTGAAAGCCCGGCTTGAGAAGCTCGCCTGCGATTTTCCATTGAAGAACAATTATTTCGCCTGGCAGGCTTTCGCGCGGCGCTACCCGAACCCGGGTGAAGCCGCCCTGCCCGCCTATCTGGAAAAGCGCAACTACGCGACGATCCACAAGAATATCGATCGCGTCGCCATCCATCATGCCAATCTGATCGAATTCCTCGCCGCAAAGGATGCCGGCAGCGTTGATCGCTTCGTGTTGCTCGACGCGCAGGACTGGATGACCGACGATCAGCTCAACGCGCTGTGGGCCGAGATCACCCGCACCGCGTCCGCCGATGCCCGAGTCATCTTCCGCACCGCCGCCGAGCCCAGCCTGTTGCCCGGCCGCGTCTCCACCTCGTTGCTCGACCAGTGGAATTATGAGGCCGAGGCCTCGCGCGAATTCTCGGCTCTTGACCGCTCGGCCATCTATGGCGGCTTCCACCTCTATGTGAAGCGCAGCGCATGAGCACCACCGAACTGCCCGCTGGCCATGCCGAACTGATGGACGGCGTCTACCGCTGGCAGCGCCACATCTACGACCTGACCCGCAAATACTATCTGCTCGGCCGTGACAGGCTGATCGAAGGGCTCGACGTACCGGCCGGTGGCACGGTGCTGGAGCTTGGCTGCGGCACCGGCCGCAACATCATCCTCGCCGCTCGCCGCTATCCTGAGGCGCGCTTCTTCGGTCTCGATATTTCGTCGGAAATGCTGGAGACCGCCAGCGCGGCAATCGCCCGCGAAGGCCTGTCGGCACGCGTCAAGCTGGCAAAGGGCGACGCCACGGATTTCGACGCTGCGGCACTGTTCGGCCTCGCATCCTTCGATGGCATATTCGTCTCATACTCGCTGTCGATGATCCCCGGCTGGGAAAAGACTGTTACCGCCGCCCTCGCCGCGCTTTCTCCCAAGGGGTCACTGCACATCGTCGATTTCGGCCAGCAGGAGGGGCTGCCGCGTTGGTTCCGTTCCCTGTTGCGCGGCTGGCTGCGGAAATTCCACGTCGAACCGCGCGCCAACCTGCGCGAGGTTCTGGATTCGGAATCTCAGCGGACCGGCACAACCTTTCGTTTCAGAACGCTTTATCGCGGCTACGCATGGCTGGCCGTGCTCGGATCGCACCGCGATTAATGTAGCGCCTTCACCAGAGCCCCCACCATCGCCTGCGGCCGATAGCCGACCTTCGCCGGCGTCAGCCCGAGCCGCACCACCACCAGTTGCTCGGACTGAATGATGGTCACCGTCTGGCCGTCATGCCCCTCCATCCAGTAGGTATCCTTGGGCAGGCCGGCGGCAACGCCGGCGCCGGGGCTTTCCTCGTCGCCCGGTCCCTCGATCCACAACTGGCCCTTGCCGTAGACTTTCGAAGCCGGCGCCGGCTCGCGCATCCAGTCGACGAAGCCGGCCGGCAGGATATTATTGCCGTTCCAGACACCGCCCTGAAGCAGGAACTGGCCGAACCGGGCCCAGTCGTGCGCCGAGGCGTAGAGATAGGACGAACCGACGAACGTGCCCTGTTCGTCGGTCTCCAGCACGGCGCTGTGCATGCCCAGCGGATCGAACAGCGCGGTCCTCGGCCATGCCAACGCCTTGTCCTTGTCGCCGATCGCTTCCTGCCAGAGCCTCGACAGCATCACCGCCGTGCCGCTCGAATAGGAGAACACTTTCCCGACCTCGCCGGACAGCGGCTTGGACGCGGCAAAGCCCGCCATGTCGGGTTCGAGATAGAGCATGCGCGTCACATCGGCGACGTCGCCATAGTCCTCGTTGAATTGCAGGCCGCTCGACATCGCCATCATGTCGGCAAGGCTGATGGCGGCGCGGCCGTCGGCTTTCCATGGCCCGAACAGGCCCTGGCTGGTCACCGCCATCTTGCCGTCCTTGACCAGCGTGCCGATGATGGCGGCATTCACCGTCTTGGTCATCGACCAGCCGAGCAGCGGCGTTTTTTGCGAAAAGCCGTCGCCATAGCGCTCGGCGACGATGCGGCCATTCTTGACCACCACCACCGCACGCATACCGGTGCCGGTCAGCCCCGCATCGTCCAGCAGCTTCGAAATCACCGGATTCTGTGAAGCCTCGACCCGCTCGCCATCCGGCCACAATGCATCCACCGACACATCCCGTGGCGACGCGACGGACCCGGCATGGAGCTTCGTCTGCCGGGCCTTGCTAAGATTGCCGTCCGGAACCGAAGCGCAGCCCACCCCGTCACGGGCAATGGCCACGCTCTTGCCGAGCACGCCAAGCAGGCCCGCCGAAACCGTGCCCCTGTTCTTGTCCACGGAAACCCGCATCAGCCTGAGCAGCGGATGTCCCGGCGCCTGCACGTCGACAGCCAGCACTTGCCTGGCATCGCGTCCGGCAAGGAAGACATTCGAACAGACGATCTTGGCCGAATAGCCGGAACCGACGCGGATCAGTTCGGGCGGCGCGATGTAGAGCCAGGCAACGAATGCCACGATCGCCAGCACGACCAGCCCCAGCAGCCATTTGATGATCTTCAAGAGGATCCGCATCTTTTCACCCTCGGTTCGACCGGGGTGTGTCCCCATGCCATCGATTTGCCGCCATTGCTTCCGCAAATCATGGCACTTGTCGAGCGCCGTCAACCGAATATCAACCATGATCGGCGATCACCTAAGATGCTGGGCGATCCTGTGGGGTGATCGTCCGGGGGACGACCAGGGGCCCAGGACAACAGACCCATCAGCGGCCGGCTGAAACCGGTTCAGGAGAAGCGATGCGCGGTTTCGCGGCCCTTATCATGCTGTCGCTGCTGAGCGCGTGCTCGACCGTCGACGACCTCGCACCGGTGTCATCGAGCAGCAAGACTGTCGTGGTGCGCGCGCCGCGCTTTGCCGACTCCAAGCCGCATGAATGGGACAGCGGCGCGCCCTGGAACTATGCCGTGCACGGCACCGACGTCTCCAAATACCAGACGTCGGTCGATTGGCCGGCAGCCAAGGCCAGCGGCATTTCCTTCGCCTTCATCAAGGCGACCGAGGGCGGCGACCGCTTCGACGAGTATTTCAACGAGCATTGGAGCCGCACGAAAGCCAACGGAATTCCGCGCGCGGCCTATCATTTCTACTATTTTTGCACGCCCGCCATCGTCCAGGCGCGCTGGTTCATCCAGAATGTGCCCAACGACCGTTCTTCAATGCCGCCAGTGCTCGACATGGAATGGAACCCGCAGTCGCCGACCTGCAAGCTGCGCCCCGATCCAGCCACGGTGCGCGCGGAGATGACCGTCTTCCTCGAGATGATCGAGAAGCACTATGGCAAGAAGCCGATCATCTACACCTCCGTCGATTTCTTCGACAACAACAATCTGTCGACCTACCGCGGCTATCCCTACTGGCTGCGTTCGGTGGCGGGCCATCCCCGTGAGAAATATGGCAGCCACCCCTTCACCTTCTGGCAGTACACCGGAACCGGCATCGTTCCGGGCATGACGGGCAAGTCCGACATCAACGTTTTCAACGGCACGGAAGCCGCCTGGAACAAGTGGCTGCGGCAGAACACCCGTTGACACCGGGCGCTTCGCCTGCTTTTCGACAAAGCCAGCGGTAATATCTGCAACCGCTGGTAATCCAGAGCCCAGTGTCCAAGTGGACGCTTAGGGGGCGCTCTGGCGTTTCAATGTCGGAAGGAAGTCCATGCTATTGCGTTCCCAAGCCCTCGCGGCGCTGTTTTTGTGCGCCACGGCGCTGCCGGCGATGGCGCAGGAATGCGGCGGTGATTTCGAAGCCTGGAAACAGGGCGTGGCGGCGGAAGCCAAGGCAGCCGGCGTCGGCGCGGTCGGCCTTGATGCGCTCGAAGACGCCGCCATCGACGACAGGGTGCTGGCGCGCGACCGCGCCCAAGGGGTCTTCACCCAGACCTTCATCCAATTCTCCAGCCGCATGATCTCGGCCTACCGGCTGAAGCAGGGCGCGGTGAATATGAAGAAATACGCCGATGTCTTCGCCCGTGCTGACCAGCAGTTCGGTGTGCAGGCACCCGTGATCACCGCGTTCTGGGCGCTGGAAACGGATTTTGGCGCCGTGCAGGGCGATTTCCACACGCTCAGCGCGTTGGTGACGCTGTCGCACGACTGCCGCCGCCCGCAGCTCTTCCGTCCGCAACTCGTGCCGCTGCTGGAGCTCATTGACCGCGGCGTGCTGCCAGCGGACGTCAAGGGCGCCTGGGCCGGCGAGATCGGCCAGACCCAGATCCTGCCTTCCGACTATCTGGCGCGTGGCGTCGACGGCGATGGCGACGGCAAGGTCGATCTTCGCAACAGCGTGCCCGATGTGATCATGACCACGGCCAACAAGGTGCTGTCGCGCGGCTGGAAGCGCGACCAGCCCTGGATCGAGGAAGTCCGCGTGCCCGACGAGATGCCGTGGGACCAGACCGGGCGCACCAACAAGCTGCCGCTGTCGCAATGGGCGCAGTGGGGCGTCACCAACCCGAACGGCACGCCGCTTGTGGACAATGGCCTGAAGGCGGGCCTGGCAATGCCGATGGGGCGCAAGGGGCCGGCCTTCCTCACCTATGACAATTTCGATGTCTATCTGGAGTGGAACCAGTCCTTCACCTACGCGCTGACGGCGGCCAACCTCGCCGCAAGGCTGGCGGGCGCGCCGCAGTTCGATCCGCGCACCCCCGAAACCGGCCTCAACAATGACCAGATGAAGGCGCTGCAGACCAAACTCGAAGCCAAGGGCTATGACGTGGGCACGGTCGACGGCATCCTGGGCACCAACACCCGCGAAGCCATCCGCAAGGAGCAGACGCGCCTTGGCCTGGCTGTGGACGGCTGGCCGACGCTGGATCTGTTGGGGAAGCTTTAGCTAGGCAGTAGGCAGTAGGCAGTAGGCAGTAGGCAGTAGGCAGTAGGCAGTAGGCAGTAGGCAGTAGGCAGTGAAAAAATGCTGCGAAAGCAGGAACTTGCAACCCCAATGCCTAATCCCTAATCCCTAGTCCGCCATCGTCTCCAAACTCGCAAACCCCTGGGGCGCGTCACCCTCGTCGAACGGTGTCGTCACCTCGACGAATGTGTCGGGGTAGAACCCATTGAAGCGGGTCCTCAGCGACAGTGAATAGGCGCCGATATGGCCGATCTCGATCCAGTCGCCGGTGTCGACGGTCTCCGGCAGCCAGAATGGTCGCGACAGGATGTCGACGGAATCGCAGGTCGCCCCGCACACCTTGAACGGCACGATGTTCTTTTCAGCGCCATTGCGCGTACGGATCGCCGGATCGGGAATGAAGCGCGCCGGCAGCGTGATCTTGCCGGTCCATGAATCCGACAGCGACGCCCAGATGCCGTCATTGATGTAAAGCCGCTTGCCCTTGCGCAAGAGCACACGCACGATCAGCGACAGGCAGCGGGCCACGATCACCCTGCCCGGCTCGGCCACCAGCGGCATCTGGTCGAACTGGTATTCCTTGAGGTCGCCCGACAGCCGCGACATGATCTGGCCGAGCGACGGCATCTCGATCTGCTTGCGGTTGGGGTCATGTCCGTATTCGGCGGGAAAGCCGCCGCCGACATCGAGCCCCGCAATATCGAAGGTCAGCCGGTTGCGCACCCAGTCGGCCGAGGCCAGCGCCCGCTCATAGGTGTCGGGATCCTCGATCTGGCTGCCGACATGGAAACACAGGCCGACCTTGTAGCCGGTGCGGTTCAGCCGCTCGGCCAGTTCCACCGCGTAGGCCGGCCCGGCACCGAACTTCTTCGACAGCTCATAGGCCGCGTGACCCTTGGTCTGCACGCGCACGAAGACGCTGATCGCGCCAGGATCGATATCCAGCGCCCGCACCACCCGGGTCAGCTTGGTGATCTCGTCCTCATGGTCGAGGGAGATGACGCGGATGGCGTATTTCTCCAGCGCCAGCTTGATGTCCGACTGCGCCTTGACCGGATGCATGTAGAGCATCTCGGCATCGGGCGAAACGGCGCGCACGGCTGCGAATTCGCCGGGCGATGCCACGTCGAAGGCGGTGACGCCGGCCTCGACCAGGGTTCTCAGCACGATCTGCTCGCCATTGGTCTTCACCGCATAGGCGGTCTTGCCGGGGAACATGCCCATGAACTGGCGGGCGTCTGCCTTCAGCACCTGCGGGCGGAAACAGTAGACCGGATCGTCCGGGCGAAGCGCCAGTGCCGCCTCGCGGGCATTCTCGAATCGCTGCATGGACGAATCCTCTTGGCACACAATTAATCCAAGCTAGCGGCTAATGAAAACAATTCTGTGTCTCGTGCCGCCCACGGCGAGGCGCTACGCCATTTGGCAGGAGAGTGAGGCCATCGGTCAGGTTTCGGGTGGCCCTTGTCGCCGAACCCGCTATGGCTTCAGGCAATGATGGGAAACGCAGACCGTCGGGGAGGACGATCACATGGCAAGTACAACCGCCACCGTCGCTGCACGCGGACCAATGGTGCTCAGGGACTGGGCGCAGCTTCTGCTGCTCGGCGCCATCTGGGGCGGTTCCTTCTTCTTTGCCCGTATTGCCGTTTCGGAGCTTCATCCGCTGGTGCTGGTGCTGTTTCGCGTCGGCATCGCGGCACTTGCCCTTCAGCTCTATCTCGCCATTCGCGGGCCGTCCTTCCGTCTTGCGCTTCCGCATGCCGGCCTGTTCTTCCTGCTGGCGCTCACCAACAATGTCGTTCCCTTCTCGCTGATCTTCGCCGGTCAGACACAGCTCGGCGCCGGCGTCGCTTCGGTGCTCAACGCGACAACGCCGTTCTGGACGTTGATCCTCGCCAATTCGCTGACATCAGACGAAAAACTCTCGTGGAACAAGCTGGCCGGCATTGCGCTCGGGATCGCCGGCACGGCAGTGATGATCGGTCCCGGGCTGGTCGCCGGGCTGGGCGGCCCGGTCTGGGCCAAATTCGCGCTGATCGGCGCCTCCTTGTCCTATGCCATCGCCCTGATGGTCGCACGCCGCTTCAAGGGCATTCCCTCGCCGGTCGTCGCCACCGGGCAGATGACCGCCTCGACCATCATCATGATCCCGGTGGTGCTGATTGCCTACGGCCCGGCTGGACTGTTTTCGGCCTCGCCGCCGGTCTGGGCGGCGGTGCTGGCGCTGGCGCTCTTGTCCACCGCTTTTGCCTATATCCTCTATTTCAATCTCGTCGCCTCGGCCGGCGCCACCAATGCCTCGCTGGTCACGCTCATCGTGCCGGCCAGCGCCATTCTGCTCGGCTTCCTGTTCCTGGGAGAGCGGCTCGAATTGTTCGAACTGGGCGGCATGGCGCTGATCGCGCTCGGCCTTATCACCATCGACGGCCGTGTGTTCGGCCGACGCTAACGCATGTCGCCCAAAATGCGCAGCGGTTTTGGGATAACGACACGCATCAGAAAACCTGGCGCCGCGCGTCCAATTGGACGCGCAAAGACCGTTCTGCCCACCAAATGAATCGCCGCATCGTGCTTTCCGAAAGTCGAATCCGGCTTTCCGGACGGCGTGGTAGCGGTACCAGCATTCGGCCCGGTCACAATTTATTCACAGGTGTGAAGCCGGCTTTTGGCTAGGAGTTTCAATGAGTAACGGCAAAGGTCAGGTCACGGCTCTCGCATTTTGACCGCATTGCGGCATATTTTTGACTTGCCTGTGGCACAAATGAACCTAGACTCCCCTCATAGCTCTTTAAGAGGAGGCTATGTCATGGGACTTACGAGGCCAATCAACGCATTGATGATCTGTGCCGCGTTCGCATTCATCGGAGCCCTCATCATGGGCTTTCTTCCGTAAGACCGCGCTAGCGGGGGAATGCCGGCACTGAATAGTCCAAACGATTGAAAAGGCCGGGTTTTACCCGGCCTTTTTGCATTGGCGGGTGCTGTTTAACTGGGCACCGGGCGTACCCTGCAATGCGCTGCCCGCACGCAACTCGAAACCATGCTCGCGCGGCGCCTCCCTCGCCCGACTCAGGCTGCGGCAGACCCCGCCGTCTCGGCCTCGTGCGAGCGGATGCCGATCATGTGGCAGACGGCGAAGACGAGGTCGGCCCGGTTCATCGTGTAGAAATGGAAATCGCCGACGCCGCGCTCGACAAGGTCCAGCACCTGCTCGGCCGCCACGGCGGACGCCACCAGCGCATGCGTCTGCGGGTCCTTCTGCAACCCGTCGAAGCGCTCGGCCAGCCACGCCGGCACAAGTGCACCGCAGCGTGCGGAGAAATTGGCGACCTGGGTGAAATTATGCACCGGCAATATGCCGGGAACGATCGGTATGTAGATACCGGCGCGGCGCGCCCGCTCGACATAGCGCTCGTAGAGGTCATTGTCGAAGAAGAACTGGGTAATCGCCCGTGTCGCGCCATTGTCGACCTTGCGCTTCAGCATGTCGATGTCGGTGGCGAAATCCGGGCTTTCCGGATGCTTTTCGGGATAGGCGGAGACCGAGATGTCGAAATCGCCCGCCCCTTTCAGCGCGCCCACCAACTCGGCGCCATTGGCATAGCCGCCGGGATGCGGCCGGTAGGCGGCACCCACGCCTTCGGCCGGATCGCCGCGCAAGGCGACGAAACGAGTGACGCCCATGCCGGCGAATTCCTGGATCACCGCATCGACCTCGTGACGGGAGGCGTCGACGCAGGTCATATGCGCGGCGGGCGTCAGCGTCGTTTCATTGAGGATGCGATTGACCGTGCGGGCCGTGCGCTCGCGCGTCGAGCCGCCGGCGCCATAGGTCACCGAGACGAATTTCGGCTGCAGCGGCTCCAGCCGGGTCACGGTGTCCCAGAGCCTCGCTTCCATCTCGTCATTCTTCGGCGGGAAGAATTCGAACGAGACCCTGATCTTGTCGCCAATATCGGGACGGCGGGAAAAGCGGAACTGGTTCATCAGGCGATTTCCCTTACCGGTTGGGCATCGTTGGAGGGATCGGCGATCAGCAAGCGACGATCGCGGCCAAGCCACAGCTTGACGGTGAGCTTGGCTTCGCTGCCGCCGCGCGGTTCGAATTCTTGGGCATCCTCGAGATCGAGGCCGGCCTCCGAAAACCAGTCGGCGATCTGCCGGTCGGAAAAGCCGAGCCGCATATGCGCGTGCTCGTCACGCAGGAATTCCAGCGCATGCGGCGCGAAATCGACGATCACCAGCCGGCCGGCCGGGCGCAAAAGCCGCGCCGCCTCGTGGATGGCGCGGGCCGGATCGTCGAGATAGTGCAACACCTGATGGATGGTGACGAGATCGAAGGCGTCACGCTCGACGGGCGGCGCAAAAATATCGCCCTGCCGCACCTGCGCATTCGAGACGCCGGCCTTGTCGAGATTGGCGCGCGCCACCGTCAGCATCTCGCGCGACATGTCGATGCCGACGCCGCGCCGGTAGAGCGGCGAGAATATCTCCAGCAGGCGGCCGGTGCCAGTGCCGAGATCGAGCATCGACTGGAACGGCCGCTTGCCGATGAGCTTCAGCAATGCCGCCTCCACGGCGCGGTCCGGCACATGCAGCGAGCGGATGTGATCCCAGCTCGCCGCGTTCTGGGAGAAGTAGGTGGCGGCGCGATCCTGCCGCTTGCGCTTGACCGAGGTCAGCCGCTCGAGATCGCGCTCGACCTGCGGGTCGGCGCCACGGATGCCCGAGATCAGCCTGAGAACGAAATCCCGCGCGGCGTCCGAATCCGAGAGCCGGAAGAACGCCCACGACCCCTCCTGGTAGCGGCCGATCAGGCCGGCCTCGAGCAGCAGCTTCAGGTGCCGAGACACGCGCGGCTGCGACTGGCCGAGGATTTCGGTAAGATCGGAAACCGTGAGGTCGCCGCGCGACAGCAGCGCCAAAATGCGCAGCCGGCTGGATTCGGCCGCCGCCTTCAATGTATCTACCATCGTGTCGAGCGCGACATGCATGAGCGTATTCTCTTTGAAAAGATATAAACATATGTTTATGTCGATTTTAACAACCATGCAAGACCTATGTCGCTGTCGGACAAGAAAATGACGCATGCGTGATTCCCAGGGCCGGGAGCGGTCCTCGGACTGAGCCACGCGAGACAGGACCAGGGGCGAGACCATGTTCGAGATGCGCGGCGGCGAAAAGCTTCTGGAAGCCGACCCAGCAACGTTGCCACCCGACGGCCACATCGTCTTCATCGGCCGCATCACCTCGCCATGGACGACGCGGGAGGATTGCCCGAAGAACATGAGGACGGCGGCCGAGACCGGGCAGCCCGCGCAGATAACAATCGATGCGCCCTACCGCGAGGGCCTGGCTGGGCTGGAGCGTGCCAGCCACGTCATCATCCTGTCATGGCTGCACCACGCGCCACGGAATCTGATTGTCCAGAAACCCCGCCATGCCGCTGAAGCGAAAGGCGTATTCGGATTGCGCTCCCCTGCCCGGCCCAACCCGATCGGGCTGCACGTCGCCAGGCTTGTCGCCGTCGATGTCGCGACCGGGCGCATCGAACTCAATGCCATCGACGCACTCGACGGCACGCCGATCATCGACATCAAACCCTATTTCGCCTCCGTCGACGCTGTTCCAGAGGCGACGGTAACCGGCAGGGACGAACGATGAGCGCGCCGACCGGCCGACGCCGCGCCATCGCCAAGGCGCTGACCGCATTGCTGCCGCTCGCGCCCTATGCCGACATGGAAAAGATCCGTGCGGATGCCGGCTCCGTCCACATGAAGACCTTGCCGACGACGATCGCGGTCTGGCTGGCGACGATCGCCCATATCCGCCATGTCCATACCGACTACGAAAAGCTGCTGAGCGAGGGCTATGACCGCGACTCCGCCCGTTTCTTCGTCATCGAGCAGACCAACATCGTGCTCACCCGCTGGCGCGCGACGCGCCTGCTCGATGCCGACGAGGAGGAATGACCAAAACGGAGGGTGTCGATGGCTCATCCGGCAACTCGCCCCTGGTGTCTTGTGGCGCCGGCGTGGCAGCTCTAACGGTCGGTTCGGCCAAAGCTGTGACCTGAGGAGACGAGATGAGCAACACCGTCGATCCGCAAGCCCGATCGCTGCCGTCCGTCTCTGACCGCCACATCGACCCGCATGCCTATCCCAATGGCATCGCCTTCCTCGACGGCCAGTACCTGCCGATGTCGCAAGCCAAGATCTCGGTGCTGGACTGGGGCTTTCTGCATTCGGACGCCACCTACGACACGGTTCATGTCTGGGATGGCCGCTTCTTTCGCCTCGACCTGCATCTCGACCGCTTCTTTGGTGGTCTGGAAAAACTGCGCATGACCATCCCCTTCGACCGCGACGGCGTGGCCGAAATCCTGCACAGTTGCGTGGCGCTGTCCGGCCATCGCGCCGCCTATGTCGAGATGCTGTGCACGCGCGGCGCCTCGCCGACCTTCAGCCGTGACCCGCGCCAGGCGATCAACCGCTTCATGGCGTTCGCCGTGCCGTTCGGCTCAGTCGCCAACGCCGATCAGTTGCAGCGCGGCTTGCGCGTCGCCATCAGCGACAAGGTGCGTATCTCGCCAGCGTCGATCGACCCGGCGATCAAGAACTATCACTGGCTCGATCTGGTGCGTGGTCTCTACGATGCCTATGACCGTGGCGCCGAAACGGCTCTGATCCTCGATTTCAACGGCAATGTCGCCGAGGGTCCGGGCTTCAATGTATTTTGTGTCAAGGACGGAAAACTGTCGACGCCCGCCATCGGCGTCCTGCCCGGCATCACAAGGCGCACTGTCTTCGATCTCTGCGCTGAGGTGGGTCTCACCGCCATCGCCGCCGATGTCAGCGTTGCAGCACTTCGCACGGCCGACGAGGTCTTCATCACCTCGACCGCCGGCGGCATCATGCCGGTGACGGAGATTGACGGTGCCCCTGTCGCGGACGGCAAGGTCGGGCCTATCACCAGCCGATTGATGGCGCTCTACTGGGAAAAGCACGACGATCCGGCCTGGTCGAGCCCGGTGCGCTATGCCTGACGGGTCACGGTCCTGACCAAATAATTCTACCCTGCCTCTGGAAAAAGGCGGGATGCGCCGTATATGGCGAGAAGCGGAGAGGCCTCCGCTTCCACAAAAAACGCGCCCTCCAGGGCAAGGACACCACGTTATGACAAACAAGGTTTGGTTCATCACCGGATCGTCGAAGGGTTTTGGCCGCGTCTGGGCCGAAGCGGCACTGGCTCGCGGCGACCGGGTCGCGGCGACAGCCCGCGATGCCCGCACACTTTCCGATCTCGTCGAAAAATATGGCGACCATGTCGCCGCGATAAAACTCGACGTCACCGACAAGAAATCCGTCGAAACAGCCATTGCCGAGGCGCGCAAGCGTTTTGGCCGGTTGGACGTCGTCATCAACAATGCCGGCTACGGCCATTTTGGCGCCGTCGAGGAAGTCAGCGAACAGGAAGCCCGCGACCAGATCGAGACCAATCTGTTCGGCGCCCTGTGGGTCACGCAGGCCGCCCTGCCGATCATGCGGGCGCAGCGTTCCGGCCACATCATCCAGGTCTCGTCGATCGGCGGCGTCAACGCCTTCCCCTCGCTCGGCCTCTACCATGCCTCGAAATGGGCGCTGGAAGGTTTCAGCCAGGCGCTCAGTCTCGAGGTCGCGGAATTCGGCGTCCATGTCACGCTGGTCGAGCCCGGCGGCTTCTCCACTGACTGGTCAGGTCCGTCGGCCAAGGTCTCCAAGGCGATCGCCGCCTATGAGCCGGCCCGCGCTGCCATGGCCGAACGCCGCAAGCGCTCGGTGGCGGGCGATCCCGAGGCCACCGGTCCGGCGATGCTGGCCATCGTCGATGCCGCCGAGCCGCCGCTGCGCGTGTTCTTCGGCGATGGCGGCCTGCCGATGATCAAACAGGAATACGCCAACCGCATCGCGCTCTGGGAAAAGTGGGACCACGTGTCCGACATGGCGCAGGGCGCCAACAAGAACCGCAAGGCCTGAGGCCCGCTAAAGTCCCGCCGCGTCGCCGCCCTGGCGGCGCGGCCCTACCCTCAGGCGCGGTAAATCCACTGCTCGGGCACCCGCACCGACATCTCCTCCCCGGCCTTGATCGTGCCGGGCTTCTCAACCCAGGCGACCAAGCCCCGCAACCGCTTGGCTGCTTTCGGGAACATCAGCGCGCCGGCTTCGACGTCTGCCATACCCGTGTTTTGGGCGATCGAACGCCCGGAGAGCCGGCACGGCCCGTTCTGTGCATCGACCTTGATGGTTACGCCGCCTTTGAAGAACAGCATCGAACCGGCCGGCAGCATCGACAGATGCGGCACGCCTTCGATGAGTATGTTGGCGCCGATCCATTCCGGCTTGATCTCGGTCAGCCCCATCCGCTCGGCCACAACAGCCAGTTCGTCCGCCGCCACGATCGACAATTGCCGCTCATTGCGCATCTCGGTGCCGCGCGGATACCAGGGTTCGCGGCCGCCCGAGCGCCGCGTTGGCCCTGCATGGAAATCGCCGGCAATGCCGTCGAAGCCCAACCGCAATTCATCCACCGGTCGCGTCTGGAAATCATCGAATGGCGCGACATAGAGCACGGCCGCTCGGGCGGAAAGTTTCCGGGCCGGGATGATTTCGACCGGCTGTTCGGCCTCGGGGAAAAGATCCAGCATGGTGTTCTTTCCTTGGTTCATGCTCCCAAGTTTTGCCCTTCGTCCGGCAAGGCCGCAAGAGCGGTTTGGGCCAAAGCGCGCAACTCTTCGGCCGAGGCGCCATCCCGCGCCTGGATCGACATGCCGTTCATGACCCCAGCCAGGTATTTGGCAAAACCCTCCACGGAAAAACCTTCGGGCAGGTCACCCATCACGCACCCCTTGGCCAGTCGCTCCGCGATCGCAGCTTCGCTTGCCTTGCGATAGGTCCTGAGTTCATCGGCAATGGCTTGCGCCTGCGGTGAGGCTGCCAGCGCGCCGCTGACGAACAGGCAGCCGCCGGGCTTGCCGGGCCTGGAATAAGCCTCCGCCGCGCCGAGCAGCAACCGCCGGATCGCCTCCCCGGTCGGCACCGGCGCGCTCAACGCATCCAGCGCAAACCCGATCTCCGTCTCGTGATAGCGCGTCAGTGCCTTGCGAAACAGCGTCTCCTTGTCGGTGAAGGCGTTGTAGATCTGCGGCGGCGTCAGCCCCATCGCCTCGCGCAACATAGCCAGCGACGTCGCCTCGTAGCCATGTTCCCAGAACAGATGCATCGCGGCATCCAGCGCCCGGTCGGGATCGAATGCGCGCGGACGGCCGCCGCGTTGCTTTTCCAAATTACCCATAACGATCGATACGAAACCTATTGACTCGCTTTCTCAACATAACGTAACAATTGATACGAAACATGACAAGCCGGAAGAAACCTCTTCCGAAACAGCCATGCGATCCCAGCCAAAGGAGAGCCAAATGCCAATCACCGTGACCGCGCCCGAAGGTGTACTGACCTCGGCGGGAGAGCGCGAAATACTTCCGCGCCTCAGTGCAGCACTCATCAAAGCGTCCGGCGCCACCGGCAATGCGTTCTTCAGATCAATCGTCGGCGGTACCGTCCATCTCCTTCCGCCCCACCACATCTATGCCGGCGGCGCCAATCGGCCGGTTGTCATGGTCGAGTTGAAATTGCCGAACATCGGCCTCGGCTCGACCGAAGCTCGAAACGCCTTCATCACCGCCGCCGCAGACATTGTCGCCGAGCTATGCGTGCCCGGGCACCGGCCAGAGAACACCTGGATCAACATCGTCAACGCGCCCGATGGCGGCTGGGGTATCGGCAGCCAGCAATATACAGGCGACCAGCTTATCGCCGCCGCCACCGCCGCCGCGCATTGATCCGCCACAACGACGAACAGGAGCGAACAGATGCGGCTCTCCCCTTCGCTGTTCTTCACCACCAACTGCGAACCGGCGCTGGCCTTCTACGAACAGTGCGGGCTTGGGCGGGGGACGATCCTGCTGCGCTGGGGCGACAACGACATGCCGGTGCGAACCGAAACCATGCGTGGAAAGGTGCTGCATGCCCGGTTCGAAGGCCCGGGCGTCCTGTTCCATGCCTCCGACAATGACGATGCCGAGCCAATGAAAGGCTCGGCATTGATGCTTGAGTTCGACGATCGTCTCGCCATGAAGGCACTTTTTGATCGCATGGCCGCGGGCGGCCGGATCACCGTGCCGCTGGCGCGGCAGCACTGGGGAACCAGTTTCGGCATGCTCGTCGACGCCTTTGGCGTGCAATGGATGTTCAGCTGTTCCAGCGGTTGATGTTGCGAGGCCCGTTCCATCCAGTCATTCGAGTTCCAGTGCGTCGGTTTCGATGCTAGCTTCGAGACAGCAGGAGGCGGCGATGGAACAAAGTGAAATCGTAAAACGATCGGCCGGAAACTTCTTGATCTTCGCGGCTTGCGCGTTCCTGCTGTGGATCTGGGCCGCGCTTATTGATCGGATTGCCCAGTTGGTGCACCTGTCAACACCGGGACACCTCACTGGCGTTGCCGCCTCGATAGCGAGTTCGTCCACGCTTCAGGCGATCATCAGCATCTGGCTTCTGACGGCTGCCGTGGCGATTGCATTTCCCGTGATCTGGCGACCGCTCTCCACGACCACGACGCTGATGTTCGACGTTGGCTATGGCATTCTTGGCGCCTTGACGGGCTTCGGCTTCGCCATCGGCCTGTTTGATGCCAATTGGCACATATTTCTCTGGGCGTTGATCTACAGCATTGCCATCGCCGTCGGCTATGCGCTGGTACGCTGGTGGCTGCCGCTTTCGGAAGTGCGATCCTACGGCAGCAGCCGGTGGATCCTTGCCGGCATCCTGTTCCTGGCCTCTCCGGTGATCCTTATCTGGGGATAGCCTGGCGAATGCCCGGGCCGCGCGAACGCGCCGGGATCCGATCACGATCTTCTTACCTGGAACGAGGGCCGGTTTCGCCGCCGCGCCGCATTGCCGCCGCGCCGCGCGGCTTTGGTGACAGGGCACAGGCTACGGGAGTCTCACCATGCGTCCGGTTACGGCAATCACGTTGCTCTGGCTGATCTGGGCCGTTTCATGGACCGTGGCGGCGCTCTGGGCCGACCCGGTCAAACGACGCGCCGGCTTCCAGGCCGAAATGCCCTACCGGGCGGTGCTGCTGCTCGGCGCGATCCTGTTTTTCATCCCGGCGCATGGCTATGCCGGACGCCTGCGGCTGTGGATGCCCGACAGGATCGAGGCATGGATCTGCGTGGCGCTGATCGCAGCCGGCCTCGTGTTCTCCTGGTGGGCACGCCTGCATCTCGGCCGACTCTGGTCGGGCACCGTGACGGCCAAGGCCGAGCACCACGTCGTCGACACCGGTCCCTATGGTCTCGTTCGCCACCCGATCTATACCGGGCTGCTGTTGGCGATCCTTGCCACCATGGCTGCCAAGGGCACGGTATGGGGCATCGCCGGCGCCATCCTTCTCACCATCGGCGTCGTCATGAAAGCCAGGCTTGAAGAGCGTTTCCTGCGCAGCGAACTCGGCACGGCCTATGACGACTATGCCGGCCGCATCCCCATGCTGGTGCCGTTCGCGCCAGCGTGAACATGCAGGCGTTCAGGTTCAGAGCATTCTCAACAAAGCGCCGCCAATCGAATAGCCCGCGCCGAAGGCGCAGAGCAGGCCGAAATCGCCGGGCTTCATGTCGGCATGGTTCTCCGACAGCGCGATGATGGCGCCGGCGCCAGCGGTGTTGCCAAGCCGCTCCAGCACCATCGGCGCGCGGTCATGGTCGACCTCGTGGCCGAACGACAGTTTCAGGATCATGGCGTTCATGCGGGCATTGGCCTGGTGCAGCCAGAAACGCCGGATCGCTTCCGGCGTCAGCCCATGCTCGGCCAGGAATTCGACGATGAATTTGTGCCCGGCAACGGTGACTTCCTTGAACACCTTGTTGCCGACCTGCTTGATCAGATTGCCTTCAAGGTTGATCATGTAGGGATCATCCTGGGCGGTGCGCGTGTGATAGCCGAGATTGGTGCGGATGTTGTTCGACATCTGCGTCCAGAGACGGGTGTCCAGCACCTCGAATCGACCGGGCCGCCTTTCGCCCTGGGTGAGGCCCTCGACGATCATCGACACCGATGCGTCGCCGAAGATGAAATGCGTCTGCCGGTCACGGAAATTCAGGTGCCCGGTGATGATCTCCGGCGTCGTCACCAGAACGCGCTTGTGCGCGCCCGAGCGCACCAGATTGACCGCCATGTGCAATGCCGCCGCCGCGGACGAGCAGCCAAGCCCCATGTCGAAGCCGGCCCCCTTGGTGCCCAATGCTTCCTGCATTTCAATGGCGATGGCCGGATACGGCCGCTGCTGATGCGAAGACGAGCAGATCAGCAGATCGATGTCCGACGGCTGCAGGCCGGCATGGTCAAGGGCTTTCCTGGCTGAAGCAACACCGAACTCGGCTTGCAGCGACAGGACGTCGTCCGGTCGTGCTGGAATGCGCGGCGCCATGCGGGTCGCATCGAGAATCCCCTCCCGCTCGATCACATGGCGCGTCTGGACGCCCGAGGCATGCACGATGAAGGCGCTGTCCGATTTCTGCAGCAATGTCTCGCCGGTGGTCGCGCGGCGCGCATTCTCGGTATCGACCCAGCTGTTGAAGCTGGCGACCAGTTCTTCATTGGTGATCTTGGATTCGGGGATTTCAACGCCGATGCCGCTGATGATGACGCGATGCATGTCCAGTCCGTCCATCCGCAAGCATTGCGGCTTCATGTGAGCGCCGAAAAGACTCGGGGGCTCAGGCTTTTCTCATTGTGGCGGTTTACGCCGGTTTAAGCAGAAGCATTGACCCGATATCACCAGGCACACAACTTGGTATTGGTCTGCGGGTTGTTCCAGCACGCGCCATCGTCGCGGCTGCGTACGAATTGGCCGGGCAGCGGCACATTGCGGCGGCCGAGATTGACATAGCCATAGGCAAAGCCCGGCGCGTCGATCTCGAGAACATAAGACGGATAGCCCGGTGCCGAAATGCGGAAACTGCCTGCGTCGTCCACGGCCCTGTAATTGCAAGGAAAATAGCCGTCATCGGTGGTGAAGCAGCGCGCCCGCCTGGCTTCGGCCGACATCGAGAAGGCCAGAAGTGCCGCCGCGCACACGCTGCCGCCGAAAGCCACCCTTTTCAATGTCATAGTCCACCCCTGCCACACGGCCTATCGATCGGGATCTTGCGGCGACGAAATGCGCACGACAGGCAAACCGGGTCAAGCGCATGCGGTCTCCGGTTGTATGGCGTGGCTAACCGATCCTAGCCGGCCCGCTTGGCGACGATGAAGATGCGGGGAAAGCGCAACAGCACCTTGCCATCAGCGGTCTTCGCATAAGCCTTGGCGATCTTGGCCGTGTAGCTGTCGAGGAACACCTTGCGCTCGTCGGCGTCCAGCGGATCGAGGAAAGGCTTCAGCCCGGTCGACTTCACCCATTCGACGATGGCCTGAGCGTCGGCCAGCGGGTGATTGTAGGCGGTGTGCCAGATATCGAGCCGGTCGGAGAATGGCGACAGAAGGTCATAGTAGAAAGACACCGGCGGCAGCGGCCCGCGCGCGGCACCTTTCATCTTTTCGGCAAACGGCATTTCCTTCGCCGTGTCCCGCATCAGCTGATGCGAGGCTTCACCGAGATTGTCGGGCATCTGGATGGCCAGCGCACCGCCAGGAGCCAAAAAACCCATCAGCCGCTGGAACACCGCCGGATGCTCGGGCAGCCACTGGAACACCGCATTGGCGAAGATGACGTTGACCGGCTCGGCCGGCTGCCATGTGGAGGCGTCCGCCAGATCAAAGGTGACACCAGGCAGGCGCGCCCTTGCCTTCTCGATCATATCGGGCGATGTGTCGAAGCCGCTCACCCCGGCATCCGGCCAGCGCTCGACCAGCAACTCCGTCGAATTGCCGGGACCACAGCCGATGTCGACGACCCGGCGCGGAAAATCCACCGGTACCTGCGCGACGAGATCGCGCGCGGGGCGCGTGCGCTCGTCCTCGAATTTCAGATATTGGGCGGCGGACCAGTCAGCCATTTGAGCTCTCCTCATATCCGTTGAGAAATTCGCCGCCCCAATACACTTACCGCATGAGAGTGAACCCCTTACCGCGTCAGCCTCTTGTAGGTCATGCGGTGTGGGTTGACGGCATCAGGCCCGAGCCGGCGGATCTTGTCCTGCTCGTAGTCCTCGAAATTGCCCTCGAACCATTCGACATGGCTGTCGCCCTCGAAAGCGAGGATGTGCGTCGCCAGACGATCGAGGAACATACGATCGTGGGAGATGATGACCGCGCAGCCGCCGAAATTTTCCAGCGCGTCTTCGAGTGCCGCCAGCGTTTCCGTATCGAGATCGTTGGTCGGTTCGTCGAGCAGCAGCACATTGCCGCCGGTCTTCAGCATCTTTGCCAGATGGACGCGGTTGCGCTGGCCGCCGGACAGATTGCCGACCTTTTGCTGCTGGTCGCCGCCACGGAAGTTGAACGATGCGCAATAGGCACGGGTGTTGGCTTCGAACTTGCCGAGCTTGACCACTTCGGCGCCGCCCGAGATTTCTTCCCACACCGTCTTTGACGGATCGAGCGCGTCGCGGCTCTGGTCGACATAGCCGAGCTTCACCGTCTCGCCGACGCGCACGGAGCCGGCATCCGGCTTTTCCTGACCGGTGATCATGCGGAACAGCGTCGTCTTGCCGGCGC
The DNA here is from genome assembly GCF_040537815.1 of Mesorhizobium shangrilense. NCBI lineage: Bacteria > Pseudomonadati > Pseudomonadota > Alphaproteobacteria > Hyphomicrobiales > Phyllobacteriaceae > Mesorhizobium > Mesorhizobium shangrilense. Next base: position 642,337 of record NZ_JBEWSZ010000001.1, on the reverse strand, counting down.
CGTTCGGACCGATGACGCCAACGATACCGCCGGGCGGCAGCTTGAATTCCAGTCCGTCGATCAGCAGCGTGTCGCCAAAGCCCTTCGACAGGCCTTCCGCCTCGATGACCACGTTGCCGAGCCGCTCGCCATGTGGAATGACGATCTGCGTATCGCTCGGGCGCCGCTTGTCGGCGGCATCCAGCAGGTCCTGGAAGGCCTGGATACGGGCCTTGGACTTGGTCTGCCGGGCCTTCGGGCTCGACTGGATCCACTCGCGTTCGCGGCCGATGGCGCGCTGGCGGGCATCGTCCTCGCGGCCTTCCTGCTTCAGGCGCTTGGCCTTGGCTTCGAGGTACTTGGTGTAGTTGCCCTCATAGGGAATGCCGCGGCCGCGATCGAGCTCGAGGATCCAGCCAGTGACATTGTCGAGGAAGTAGCGATCGTGGGTGATGATCATCACGGCGCCCGGATAGGCGCGCAGATGCTTTTCCAGCCACGCCGTGGTCTCGGCGTCGAGATGGTTGGTCGGTTCGTCGAGCAGCAGGAGGTCGGGCTGGCGCAGCAGGAGCTGGCAGAGCGCGACGCGGCGGCGTTCGCCGCCCGAAAGCTTAGTGACTTCCGAATCCTTGGGCGGGCAGCCGAGTGCTTCCATCGCCATCTCGACCTGCTGTTCGAGATCCCACAGGTTCAGCCGATCCATCTCGTCCTGGAGCTTGGCCGACTCGTCGGCCGTCTCGTCGGAATAGTTCATCATCAATTCGTTGTAGCGCTCGATGACGGCGGTCTTGGCGGCGACGCCTTCCATGATGTTCTCGAACACCGTCTTTGCCGGATCGAGCGCCGGCTCCTGCGCCAGGTAGCCGACGGTGGCGCCTTCGGCCAGCCACGCCTCGCCGTTCCATTCCTTGTCGAGCCCGGCCATGATCTTGAGGATCGTCGACTTGCCCGAGCCGTTGGGGCCGAGGATGCCGATCTTGGCGTCGGGGTAGAAGGAGAGATGGATGTTCTCGAGCACCTTCTTGGTGCCATAGGCCTTGTTCAGGCCGGCCATGTGATAGATGAACTGGCGTGCCACGCGCGCTTTTCCCTGATCCGAATGAATGGAAGTTGCGCGCTATGTAGGCGATGCCGTGCCGAACGGCAATCGCTTTTGGCACATCAAGCCGGTCGCGCACCGCCGACATCCGCCGGACCATTGAAGTTTTCGCTGGCCGCAAGCGCGCGGGAAAGGTCCGGTTAACCCTTCCACGTCAAAACAGTACAGGGGTGGAATCGCCAGTAAGCCGCGATTCCAGGACAGAGATCGGATCGACGGCATTGCTGAACAGTATCCTGCTCCTTGCCGAAGCGGTTCTCTACTTCGGGGTCATGGTCACCCTTTTCCGATTCAGGAGTCGCATCGGCCTCGGCGTGTTCGTCTGCGCGCTCGGCGTCATGCATTTTCTGGAAACCTATCTCGCCAGCGTGTTCTATGTCGCCTTGCCGTTCGGCCTGGTTTCGCCGGGGTCCGCCGTGCTATTTTCCGGCAAGCTGGTGATGCTCCTGCTGCTCTACATCAAGGAAGATGCCGCCACTGTCCGCCAGCCGATCTATGGCCTGCTGCTCGGCAACGGGCTGATGATCGGGCTCGTGCTGCTGCTTCGCCTGCACGCCATCGCCACGCTTCCCGATGGCAGGCTGCCCGACATCGGCTTCATCGACGAGATGGGCTGGCTGATGGTGTGGGGCACAACGCTGCTATTCATCGACGCCATCCTCATCATCCTGCTTTACGAAAAGCTCGGCAAATATCTGCGCAAGTCGCCTTTCGCGCGCATCCTGGTCTCGGTCGCCTGCGTTCTGACCTTCGACCAGGCGGGATTTTTCGCGGCACTTCATATCTTCGCCGACGCGCCGTATGCGGTCTTCTTCGGCGGCTGGTTTGCCAAGATGATCGCCGCCTTGATCTTCAGCGCGATGCTTGTCGCCTATCTCAGATGGTTCGAGGCGCGCCAGATCGTGGTGCCGCGCGGGCTTTCCGACATTTTCGACACGCTGACCTATCGCGAACGCTACGAGGCCCTGGTCAAGCATGTCGGCCGCGATGGCCTCACCGGGCTTTTGCATCGCGGCAGTTTTGAAACCGATGGCGAGGCCGCGGTCGCCGCCAGCCTGCGCACAACCAAGCCGCTCAGCCTGCTGATCATCGATGTCGATCACTTCAAGTCGATCAATGACCGCTTCGGCCATGCCGAGGGCGACAAGGTGCTGAAATCCATCGCCGCCGTTCTGACCGAAGCCATTGGCGAAGGCGATCAGGCATTCAGGATCGGCGGCGAGGAGTTCGCCGTCCTGTGCTCGCGCCCGCATTCCGTCGCCAGGCTGTTTGGCGAAAGCATCCGCCATGCCGTAAAGGCATCCGCGATCGCCAGCAAATTCAACCTTACCGTCAGTGCCGGCGTCTCGACCGTCAGCGACAGCACCCGCCGCCTGGCCGATCTCTTCGCGCTGGCCGACCAGCGTCTCTACAAGGCCAAGCTCACCGGACGCGACCGCGTCATCGGCGAACCCGCCGGCAGCGAAAACCATGGCGCTGCGTGGACCACACCGGGAAACCGCACAGGCCTGTAGAGACCGTTCCTTCCGCTCGCTTGAACCTGATATCCATCGACGAGCGAAGCGCTCCGCGCTGCGATTGCGCTATTGGAATCCGATGGGATCGACTGTGCCCGTGGGACAACCGGCCTTGTTGGTCGGCACCGACGCCATCAGGAGATCCTTGAGCGAACTGTCCGGACCGATCGGACCAGCCAGGCCGAGCGTCAGCTCACCGATCAGTCGCCTGCCGTTCGAAGGATCTATGACGCAAGACACCCGGACCCGGTCGCCCGCGCCGGCGCCAAAGGCGCTGTCGAAGGCGCCACGGATCTGGTCCGCCGTCAGCTTCTGGCCGATGTTTTTTGCAAACAGGTCGCGCACCGGCGACGTGTTCACCGCGCGCATCAGGTTGAGCGCATCCGAAAAATACTCCTGCTGGCTCTTGCCATAGCAGGTGCCGTGCTTGATCCATTCATGCCGCTCCAGATCGGAAGCGGTGCCCGGCATCACCTGATCGAGCTCCGCCCGCGTCTTGTCATCCAGCTTGACCGGCGGCAAATCCTTCCAGCGGCCCGGATTGTCATTGGCCTTGTCGCTTGACGACACCTGGCAATAGAAGTTCCCGTTCGGCTGCGGCCACAGCCCGTGCAAGGTGAAATGCGTCGCGTCGAAATCACCGGCGTTCTGCGCCCTGCACTCGGTCTTGTTCGGCTTGGTTTCGCAAAACGCCGGCTGCCAGCTCAGCGCGAAAATGTATTCCGGCTTGCCCGAAGCCGCCTGCTTGGCCTGGCCAACGGGCATGGTCGACGCGCTGCCGCCGGAAACATGGCCGCAGCTCACCTTCACCCAGCGACGCTCCGGGTCGGCGCCCGGCACGAGGATCAGGTAATGCGTCGGCGTGTCCTTGTTGCCCGCCAGAAGCTCGTAACTCTTCCCGGCGTCGGTCGACAGATTGCCGGGGTTCTTGCCGCTCTTGATGGCCTGCGTTGCCGGGCACGAGGCGTCGGCCACGAAAGAGCCGCTCATCTTCACATCGGCCCGCGCGGCACCAGCCAGCGACGCGGCCAGAATTCCCAATCCCCAGACAAGACCCGTCCGCATTTCACCACCCCTGGCTCAACAATCGCGGCGACACACTGCCGCCGTCTCCGTGTCAGAATTGCGATACGCCGTGCGCCGAAGCAAGAACATCCACGCAGAAAAGCTGATATGCGCGATTGACGCAAAACCACTGTCGGCGCAAACAAAAGCCTACGCGCGGTGCGTCCTTTTCGGACGCGCGGGCAACCCCGCATGTTGGAGATGAAGCGGCGATGTCATTCAGCCAGCAGCGCACGCTCCGCTCGCCAACCGGCGCCGATCTCAATCTTTATGTGAAACGGGCTGACGGCCCTGCCCGCGCGGTCGTCCAGATCAATCACGGCCTGGCCGAACATGCCGCCCGCTATGCCCGTTTCGCCGATTTCCTGGCTGGGCGAGGCTACCATGTCTATGCCCACGACCATCGCGGCCACGGCGCCACCAAGGCGCCCGACGCCCCATTGGGCAGGTTCGGCAACGTGGATGGCGGCGCCAAGGTCATCGCCGATGTTGCCGCCGTGCATGACCTGATCGCCGGCGAGCACCCGGGGCTTCCGGTCATTCTCTTCGGCCATTCCATGGGTGGCCTCATCGCGCTGAATTTCATGCTCGACCATTCGGCGCGGGTTCAAGCCGCCGCCATATGGAACGCCAATTTTTCCGCCGGGCTTCTCGGCCGCGCGGCGCAGGCCCTGCTTGCCTGGGAAACATTCCGGCTGGGCTCCGACGTGCCGTCCCGCATGCTGCCGAAACTCACCTTCCAGGCCTGGGGCAAGGCCGTGCCGGACCACCGCACCCCATTCGACTGGCTGTCGCGCGACACAGCCGAGGTCGACAAATACATCGCCGATCCGCTGTGCGGCTGGGATGCCTCGGTGTCGATGTGGCGCGATGTTTTCGGCCTCATCTTCCGGGGCGCCGACAACGCCAATTTTGCCGGCGTCGGCAAGACGCTACCCGTCTTCCTGGTCGGCGGAGAAAAGGACCCCGCCACCGATGGCGGCAAGGCGATCAGCAACCTCGCCGAGCGTATGCGCGCAATGGGCTTTTCGAATCTCGTTTCAAAGGTTTACGGGCAGACCCGCCACGAAAGCCTGAACGAGGTGAACAGGGACGTCATCATGGCAGACTTCGCTGTCTGGGCCGACAGCGTGCTGAAGCAGCCGTGACCATGGCGCCTTCCTCCACCGGCCAATGTCTTGGCCCACCGCAAGGGCCGTGACAGCCACGGCCGGTCTTGATAGAGCCTGAGCTTTCGGCCAACCACGGTGATCCATGAGTGAACCCCCGCTGAAAGGCGTCCGCGTCGTCGAACTCGCCCGCATCCTTGCCGGGCCATGGGCAGGTCAACTGCTGGCCGATCTCGGCGCTGACGTCATCAAGGTCGAAAGCCCCGACGGCGGCGACGACACCCGCAAATGGGGTCCACCCTTCGTCATGAGCCATGACGGCGAGAACCTGTCGGCCGCCTATTACCATTCCTGCAATCGCGGCAAGCGCTCGATCGCAATCGATTTCTCGACGCCTGAAGGTGCGGAAACCGTGCGCCGGCTGGTCGAAACCGCCGACGTGCTGATCGAGAACTTCAAGCTGGGCGGCCTGAAGAAGTATGGGCTGGATTATGACAGCCTGCGTAAGATCAATCCGAAGCTTATCTATTGCTCGATCACCGGCTTCGGCCAGGACGGGCCCTACGCCCCACGCGCCGGCTATGATTTCATCATCCAGGGCATGGCCGGCATGATGTCGATCACCGGCGAGGCCGGCCGCGAGCCGCAGAAGGCCGGCGTCGCCATCTCCGACATCTTCACAGGCCTCTATTCGGTCATCGCCATCCAGGCCGCATTGCGCCATGCCGAGCAGACAGGCCAGGGGCAGCAGATCGACATGGCGCTGTTCGACACCCAGATTTCCGCGCTCGGCAACCAGAACCTCAACTATCTGGTCTCCGGCAAGCCGCCAGTGCAGATGGGCAATGCGCATATGAACATCGCGCCTTACGAGGTGCTGCCGGTCAGGGATGGCCACATCATCCTGGCCGTCGGCAATGACGGCCAGTTCGCAAAGTTCTGCGCGGCCGTCGGGCTGGACGATTTGCCGAAAAATCCCGACTTCGCCACCAACCCCGCTCGCGTCGCCAACCGGGTGAAGCTGCGCGAACTCATCATCGAAGCGCTGAAGCCCCTCGATCGCGATCCGCTGCTGGCAAAACTGGAAGCCGCAAGCGTGCCGGCGAGCCCCATCAACAACATTGGCCAGATGTTCGCCGACCCGCAGACCATCGCGCGTGGCATGCGGCTCGATCTCGACGACGGCCACGGCAATATGCTGCCCTCGGTGCGCGCGCCGATGGTCATGTCGGGCTCGCCGCTTGTTTATGAACGGCCCTCGCCGCGCCTTGGCGAACACACCGAAGAAATCCTTGCTGAGCTGGAGAGATCAGGGAAATGAAGACCGGCGGACAACTGATCGTCGACGCGCTCGAAGCCAACGGCACCGACCGCATCTTTTGCGTGCCCGGCGAATCCTATCTCGCGGTGCTCGACGCGCTGCATGATTCAACGATCCGCACCATCGTCTGCCGCCAGGAAGGCGGTGCCGCGATGATGGCCGACTGCCATGGGCGGCTGACCGGCAAGCCCGGCATCTGCTTCGTCACACGCGGCCCCGGCGCCACCAATTCATCGGCTGGCATCCACATCGCCATGCAGGATTCAATTCCGCTCATCCTGTTCATCGGCCAGGTCGCCAGCCACGCCAAGGAACGCGAAGCGTTCCAGGAAGTCGACTACAAGAGGTTCTTCGGCGACATCGCCAAATGGGTGGTCGAGATCGACGACGCCTCGCGCATCCCCGAATTCGTCACCCGCGCCTTCGCGGTGGCGACATCAGGCCGCCCCGGCCCAGTGGTCATCTCGCTGCCGGAGGACATGCTGACCAGCCTGGTGGACGCTCCGGCCGCTATTGCCCACACGCCGGTCGAAACCCGGTCCGGCGAGGCCGAACTCGACGCGCTGGAGAACCTGCTGGCCAATGCAAAGAGGCCCTTCGTCATCCTCGGCGGCACGCGCTGGGATGCCGACGCCGTGACCGACATCACCTCGATTGCCGAGGCGTGGTCGCTGCCGGTCGGCTGTTCCTTCCGTCGCCAGATGCTGTTCGATCATCTGCATCCGAACTATGCCGGCGACGTCGGCATCGGCATCAACCCGAAGCTGGCCGCTGCCATCAAGCAGGCCGACCTCGTGCTGCTGATCGGTGGTCGCATGGGCGAAATGCCCTCCTCTGACTACACGCTGTTGAAGAGCCCCTACCCCGACCAGACGCTGGTCCATATCCATGCCGATGCCGGAGAACTCGGCCGCGTCTACCGCCCGACGCTGGCGATCAACGCCTCACCGTCTGCCTTCGTCGAAGCCTTCGCAAAGCGCAAGCCGGCGAGCGCACCGGCATGGACGGCCGAGACGCCGAAACTCCACGCCGCTTATCTCGAATGGTCGACGCCGCCGGAAACCGGACCCGGTCCCGTCCAGATGGGCCCGATCATGAACTATCTGGAGAAGACGCTGCCGCAAGACACCATTTTCGCCAATGGCGCCGGTAACTACGCCACATGGGTGCATCGCTTCCACCGTTTCCGCCGCTTCGGCACCCAGGCAGCGCCGACCTCCGGCTCGATGGGCTATGGCACGCCGGCAGCGGTTGCCGCCAAGGCGCTCTATCCGGATCGCACGGTCATCGCTTTCGCCGGCGACGGCTGCTTCCTGATGAACGGGCAGGAATTCGCCACTGCCGTGCAATATGGGCTGCCGATCATCGTCATCGTCGTCAACAACGGCATCTACGGCACCATCCGCATGCACCAGGAGCGCGAATATCCCGGCCGCGTCGTGGCGACGGATCTCAACAATCCGGACTTCGCGGCTCTCGCCCGCGCCTATGGCGGGCACGGCGAGACGGTCGAGAAAACAGCAGACTTCGCGCCGGCCTTCGAACGTGCCCGCGCCAGCGGCAAGCCGGCGATCGTCGAGATCAGGCTCGATCCCGAGGCGATCACGCCGACCCGGACGATGACCCAAATCCGCGACAAGGCCTGACATAAGAAAAGGGGCGATCGCTCGCCCCTTTTTCCGTCGCCAATGACCTGCCTACATGGCTTTATCGATCTGGCCCCGGATCTCGCCATCCTTGTTGGCTGCCGTGTGGATGTTGACGTAATATTTGCCAGCCTCCAGGTCAGCCGCCTGGGCATCGGTCAGTGTCGCGGATCCCTCGATCGGGCTCTTGAGAGTTTTAAACGGAATCACCGGCTTGGCGTTTTCACCCACTGCCGCTGGCCCGTGAATGTGCGCGGCGATCGCCGGACCGCTCAAGCCCGAATATTTGACGTCCCAGCTGAGCTTCTTCTTGGCGGTGTCGAATGTGAAAGTGGCGGTTCCTTTGCCTTTGGTGGTGACAGGCGGGCTCTGCTGGCTGCCATCAAGCGTCGCCTTGTACTTCACCATATCAGCCAAAGCCGGCGAAGCGAGGAAGATGGAAGCGGAGACGGCAAGTGCCGAAACCATCGGCGAGAAGGACTGCATGCGCATTTTATGACCTCCGTTGTGGGTACAGCATTCCTCGCGGCCCCCAGCGCGTGGATGCACCAGCACAACGGACGGATGGCCTAAAGTATCCCTCGGGGACACGCTTTTTTGATTCCGGATGAAAAAGGGGCGGGTAACCCGCCCCTTTCCGGTTCCCGTCAACGCCGGCTGAGTACGCCAGCCTGTCGGGCCGATGCCTTCTGATCCGCGAAAGGCAATGCTTAGACAGCAGCCAGCGCCTGTGTCAGGTCGGCGATCAGATCATCCGGATGCTCGACGCCGATCGACAGCCTCACCGTGGTCTCCAGCACGCCGATGCGCTGGCGCACGTCGAAGGGGATGCCCGAATGGGTCATGGCCGCCGGATGACTGGCCAGGGATTCCGTGCCGCCGAGGCTCACCGCCAGCTTGAAGATCTGCAGGGCGTTCAGGAAGGCGAAAGCCGCCTTCTGGCCGCCCCTGATATCGAAGGAGAATGTCGAGCCGGCGCCGCTGCACTGCCGGAGATAGACCCGGCCTGCCTGCGTATCCTCGCCCAGGAACGGCAGGTAATGCACCTTCTCCACCTTGGCATGGTCGCGCAGGAATTCGGCGACCATTCGCGCGTTGTCGTTGGCCCGCTCCATGCGGATCGACAGCGTCTCCAGCGAGCGGCCGAGCATCCAGCAGGAATGCGGGTCGAGCTGCGTGCCGATCGCGCCGCGCAGCGCCTTGATCGGCTTGGTGACCGCCTTGCTGCCCATCACGGCGCCCGCGATCAGGTCGGAATGGCCGCCGACATATTTGGTCAGCGAATAGACGGAAATATCGGCGCCATGTTCGATAGGCCTCTGGAAGACAGGGCCGAGCAGTGTGTTGTCGCAGGCGATGATCGGCGTCATCCCTTGGCTCGCGCCGATCTCGTCGGCGATCTTGCGCATCAGCGCGATATCGACCAGGCTGTTGGTCGGGTTTGACGGTGTCTCGATCAGGATGACCGACACACGGCCCTTTGCGGTCGCCGCATCGGCCGCCGCGCGCACCGCCGTCTCGTCGACACCATCCGCGAAGCCGACAGCGCCGATGCCGAAGCCGGCAAGCGTGCGCGTCAACAGCGTCTCGGTGCCGCCATAGAGCGGCTGCGAATGCAGGATGACATCGCCGGGGCGAGCATAGGCAAGCAGTGTCGTGGCGATCGCCGACATGCCGGACGAAAACAGGATGCAGGCATCCGTGCCCTCATAGATGGCCAGCCGGTCCTCGACGATCTCGCTGTTGGGATGGTTGAAGCGCGAATAGACCAGGCCTGACGCCGTGCCGCTCGGCGGTTCCTTGCGCCCGGACGTGTAATCGAAGAAGTCACGTCCCTCCTCCGCCGACTTGAACACGAAGGTCGATGTCAAAAATACCGGCGGCTTGACGGCGCCCTCCGACAGTTGCGGGTCGAAACCATAACTCAGCATCAGCGTCTCCGGATGGAGCTTGTGGTTGCCGATATGGGTTTTCGAAGGGCGCGGCGCGGTCATGGTTTTTCCTGCTTTTGAAGGAGTGGTTCTCGTGGCTTGTGGGCAGCAATTTATGCGATCCCCATCCCGCAGTCCTTGCTATTTTTGGACCGGCATGGCTGCACTATCGCAATGAATTGCCTGGGGAGACCAAAAGTGCAGCAGAAAATGGCTGATGATTTCGACCGAAAGATCCTCCACGAATTGCGTGCCGACGCGCGCATCACCAACAACGAGCTTGCCGAGCGCATCGGCCTGTCGCCGTCGCCCTGCCTGAGGCGCGTGCGGCGGCTGGAGGAAACCGGAATTATCAGGGGTTACACCACGCTGGTCGATCCCGCCGTCTTCGGCTGGACCATGGTCGCCATCGCCACCATCCGGCTCAGCCGCCAGAACGAGGACGAGATCGTCATGTTCGAGGATGCGATCCGCGGCTGGGACGAAGTGCTTGAGTGCCACCTCGTCACGGGCTCGCGCGATTATGTGCTGAAGGTGGTGACGGGTGGCCTCGACCAGTACGAGCGCTTCATCAAGGAAAAGATCGCGCGGCTGAAATGCGTCGCTTCCATCGAGACCAGCTTCGTCATGAACACCATAAAGGAACGGCGCCTCTGACATGTTGCCAGAGGCGCCGTTCTCAGGATCGAGATGAAGCTTAAATAGGCTTACTTGATCGCCTTGTCGGTGATCGCGGTCGTGTAGGCGCCGGTCGGCTCCTTGGTGATGATCTTCTGGTCGAGCAGCGCCTTGGCGGTGCGCTCGTAGGTCGCCGGATCGAGCTTGCCGTCGGCATTGTCGATAAGCTTGGCGACTTCGCTCATCATGCGCTTCTGGTGGTTCTCGTCCTGGCCGCCGCCGTCCATGACGATGCTTGCCGCCTCGTCATTATGGTCGACGGCATATTTCCAGCCTTTCATCGAGGCGCGCACGAAACGCACCATCTTGTCCTCGAAGGCCGGATCCTTGAGCTTGTCCTGCGACGCGTAGAGCCCGTCCTCGAGCAGGTCGTTGCCCATGGCCGAGTAGTTGAACACGGTCAGCTGTTCCGGCTTGTAGCCGGCGTCGATGAGCTGCCAATACTCGTTGTAGGTCATGACCGAGATGCAATCCGCCTGCTTCTGGATCAGCGGCTGCACGTCGAAGCTCTGCTTCAGCACGGTCACGCCGTCCTTGCCGCCATCGGTCTTGAGGCCAAGCTTGTTCATCCAGGCGTAGAACGGATACTCGTTGCCGAAGAACCAGACGCCCAGCGTGTGGCCCTTGAAGTCGGCTTCGGTCTTGATCGGGCCGTCCTTCGGGCAGACCAGCTCCATACCGGCCTTCTTGAATGGCTGGGCGATGTTGACCAGCGGCACGCCCTTTTCGCGCGCGGCCAGCGCGCCGCCCATCCAGTCGACGATGACGTCGGCGCCGCCGCCGGCGATCACCTGCTCCGGAGCGATATCCGGGCCGCCCGGCTTGATGTCGACATCGAGGCCCTCGGCGTCATAGAAACCCTTGGCCTTGGCAACATAGTAGCCGGCAAACTGGGCCTGCGTGACCCATTTCAGCTGCAACGTCACCTTGTCGGCGGCCATTGCCTGGAACGCGGCAAGCGACATTGCGCCGGCCACAATCGGAATAATCAGCTTTTTCATTTTTTTACCCTCTGAAGTTAGCACCCTGAACCCACCGCCCCTATCCACCACGGACAGAGGGATGCCAAAACGTGACGGCTCTTTCGGCAAGAGCGACCACGCCATAAAAGACCGAACCCGCAAGTGCTGCAACCGCGATTTCGGCCCAGACCATGTCGATGTTCATCCGCCCGACCTCGGTCGAGATCCGGAAGCCCATGCCGACGACCGGCGTGCCGAAGAACTCCGCGACGATGGCGCCGATCAGCGCCAGCGTCGAATTGATCTTCAGCGCGTTGAAGATGAAGGGAGCGGCCGCCGGCAGCCGCAGCTTCAGTAGCGTCTGCCAGTAGTTCGACGCATAGGTGCGCATCAGGTCGCGCTCCATATGGCCGGAAGCAGAGAGACCCGCGACCGTGTTCACCAGCATCGGGAAGAAGGTCATGATGATGACCACCGCCGCCTTGGACTGCCAGTCGAAGCCGAACCACATGACCATGATGGGCGCGACGCCGATGATCGGCAGCGCCGAGACCATGTTGCCTATCGGCAGCAGCCCGCGCCGCAGGAACGGCACGCGATCGGCGAGTACAGCGGTGATGAAGCCGGCGCCGCTGCCCACCACATAGCCGAAGATCACCGCCTTGAAGATGGTCTGCCGGACATCGGCGCCGAGTATCGGCAGCGAGTTGGCGATACGCACGCTAATGGCGCTTGGCGGCGGCAGCAGGATGAAGGGAATGCCAGCGCCCCGCGTTACCGCCTCCCATATGATCAGGATCCAGGCGCCGAAAATGGCGGGGATGATCAGGCGCAGCGCGGTCCGAGCCCCGCTCGCCATCGGGCGAAGTCCCGACAGCACGGCGACGCAGCGCCAGCCGAGCAGCCAGGCGGCGGCGAGCAGCAGGAAGAACGGTGCCCGCGCCAGGCCTTCGAAGCCGGCGATCAACAGCCACGCCACCAGATGCGCGCCAATGAAAAGCACCACAGCTTCGAAAATGGGGGGTATTCGGGCCATCGAGATCAACGCCGCGAGAAGCAGTGCGCCGAAGATCAGCCAGGTCGTCGTCGCATAGGGATACATCAACGTCCCCGCGGCCTGCGCCAGCGGATCCACTTTTGGTGCGGCGATCGCGCCAAGCGTCACCGCCACTAGGCACAGCACAATGGCCAGCGCCGCTTGCCAGGAGGGTTTCAGCCGGTTCATGCCGGCCTCCCGCCCATGGCGCGGTCGACGATGCGGCCGGCAATGCCGACCACCATGACCAGCAGCGCGGCCACGATCGAACCGGCGACCAAGGCCGACCAGATGTCGATGGACTGGCTGTAATAGGCGCCTGCCAGAAGCTTGGCACCGATGCCGGCGACGGCACCCGTCGGCAATTCGCCGACGATTGCGCCTACCAGGCTTGCCGCCACCGCCACCTTCATCGAGGTGAACAGGAACGGCACAGAGGCCGGCACGCGCAACTTCCAGAAGGTCTGCGTGCGGCTGGCATTGTAGGTGTGCATCAGGTCGAGATGCATGATCTCGGGCGAGCGCAGGCCCTTCACCATGCCCACGGTCACCGGGAAGAACGACAGATAGGTCGAGATCATCGCCTTCGGGATCAGGCCGGTGATGCCGATCGCCGCCAGCACGACGATGATCATCGGCGCCACCGCCAGGATCGGAATGGTCTGCGAGGCGATGATCCACGGCATCAGGCTGCGGTCGAGCGTCGCCACATGCACGATGCCGACAGCGATGATGATGCCGAGCGCGGTGCCGAAGGCAAAGCCGAGCAGCGTCGACGACAGTGTCACCCAGGCGTTGTAGACCAGGCTGCGGTTCGAGGTGACGGGCCGCAGGAAGGTGTTTTCGAAGAAATTCACCGCCACCTGATGCGGTGCCGGCAGCGTCGGCTTCGGCTGTGACAGCGTCTTGCCGATGAGTTCGCTGAATGTGGACGTCTCATTGGCACGGCGGTCGAGATCGCGCTGGAATGGCGCGTTAAGGATGACGGCGAAGACGTACCAGAGCACGACCACGCCCGCGAGGATGGAGGTCACAGGGATGAGCTTGTCGCGGAAGGTGTCCATCTAGTGCTCCCCTTCTCCTCTCCCCGCCGGGGAGAGGGTGGCCGGAGCGAAGCGAAGGTCGAGCGCCTTCCTCTTCGTCATCCTAGGGCGAAGCAGGCACGAAGCGGCCTGCGTGGAAGGAGCGGCCAACCACGCCTTCGTCATCCTAGGGCGAAGCAAGGAGCGAAGCGACGCGGCGCAGACCCTAGGATCCATGCCATTACCTGCCCGCTCCGCAGCGGTGCGGAATACGGCTCCCTGCGCCTCGCTTTGCTTGGCGGGTATTCTCAGCCGTTTGCGCCCTTCGGCCGACGTCACGGCATGGATCCTAGGGTCTGCACTCCGCTTCGCGTCGCTCCGCCCTAGGATGACGAACGCGTGGGGCGCTCGCTGGTCAGGGCGCTCAATCATCATAGCTGTGCCCTGCCCTCAACCCATCGCGCACCCGCGCGGCGATCGCCAAAAACTCCGGCGTCTCGCGGATATCGAGCGGCCGTTCCTTGGGTAGCGTGGACTCGATGATGTCGCTGACGCGCCCCGGGCGTGGCGACATGACGACGATGCGCGTCGACAGGTACACGGCTTCGGGAATGGAATGGGTGACGAAGCAGATCGTCTTGTTTGTCCGCCCCCACAGTTCCAGCAATTGCTCGTTGAGGTGGTCGCGTACGATCTCGTCCAGCGCGCCGAACGGCTCGTCCATCAACAAGAGGTCTGCGTCGAAGGCCAGCGCGCGGGCGATCGAGGCGCGCTGCTGCATGCCGCCGGAAAGCTGCCAGGGGTATTTCTTCTCGAAGCCGGAGAGGTTGACGAGGTCGAGCGTGCGCTTGATGCGCTCCGCCTGATCCGCCTTGGACAGGCCCATGATCTCCAGCGGCAGCCCGACATTGCGCTCGATCGTGCGCCAAGGAAACAGCGCGGCGGCCTGGAAGACATAGCCGTAGGCGCGTTTCTCGCGCGCCTGTTCAGGCGTCATGCCGTTGACCGAAATGGTGCCCGAAGTCGGCTTCTCCAGATCGGCGATGACGCGCAGCAAGGTGGTCTTGCCGCAGCCGGACGGGCCGATGAAGGAGACGAACTCACCCTTGCCGATGGTCAGGTCGACATTGGACAGCGCCTGCACGGGGCCGTCATTGGTCTGGAAGGTGAGGCCAAGTTTGCTTGCCGAAACGACGGCTGGCGAGGTCCCTGTCATCGGCTGCGGCCTGCCTGTTCCCACCGCTGCGGCGCCGGCTGGAATCCGATTGCTTTTATCGCGATGTTGTTTTCCACTCGCCCCGTCCCATTGGTCTTGTCCCACTCGATCGACGCCCGGAGTTTCCCCGATGTCGCCTAAACCGACTTGTCATCTTATCCGCCCTGAAAGCACTTATGAAGGCAAGCAGGGTTTGACCTATTTCGCTGGCATCGCCGCCGAAACCGTCGGCGCCTCCGGCATCTGCATGCACATGCTGACCATGCCGCCCGGCGCCCGCGCCAAGGCCCATATGCATGAGAGCCACGAAACGGCGATCTACGTGCTCTCCGGCGAAGTCCATACCTGGTATGGCGACCGGCTCGAGCATCATATCGTCGTGAAGGCCGGCGACCTCTTCTACATTCCGGCCGGCGTGCCGCATCTGCCGGCCAATCTGAGCGGCGCCCCCTCTTCGGCGGTCATTGCCCGCACCGATCCCAACGAACAGGAAAGCGTCGTCCTGCTGCCGGAGCTCGATGCCCTGGTCGCATGAAGCTTGCGGGGGTGGGCAGAGCCTCCCCGTCATCGGCACCGGGAGACTTCGCCCATCACATTGCCGTCCTCGTCGACGATTACGAGCCCTTTGGCGCTCTTGGCGCTTTGCTTGATGGTGAACTGGGTGGCCTGCTGGCCGTCCTCGCCTTCCGCCTGGCATTCGGCCTTCACCACCAGCGAGCCGTCGGCCTGCGCCTTCTTGTCGCCAAAGGTGCAGGCGCTGGCCGCTGTGATCAGTTCCTTGTCGGTCAACAGCAGCATGTCCTCGGCATAGACTTCCTGGCCATTCTTGTTGACGCAGCCGGACTTGTTGCCAAAGGGCTTGGACAGGTCGATGCCGGCGGCCAAGGCCTGCCCGGCGGTCAGCATCGCGGTCGCCGCGACGGCAAGATGAAGAGCCCGCATGCTCAGACTCCAGTGGCCGGAATGCCCGTCCGCTCCACCTTGCGCGGCGCGGTGATCTCCTTCCAGGTCGACAGCGCCCGGTTGACCGCCGCGTTCGGCTCGCGGCCGACGAATTCGCCATGGCCGGGCTTGGCCTTGACCTCGGCCTCCTGGATCGACAGTTCGCCGCGCGAGAACACAAAGCGAGGCAGGCCGGTCACCTCGACGCCCTCGAAGACGTTGTAGTCGATCACCGATTGCTGCTTGCCAGCCGAAATGGTCTTTTTGCGTCTTGGATCCCAGACGACGATGTCGGCATCCGCGCCTTCGACGATGGCGCCTTTCTTCGGATACATGTTGAGTATCTTAGCGATATTGGTCGAGGTCACCGCGACGAATTCGTTCATCGTCAGCCGCCCGGTATTGACGCCCTTGGTCCACAGAACCGGCATGCGGTCCTCGAGCCCGCCGGTACCGTTGGGGATCTTGGTGAAATCACCGACGCCAAAGCGCTTCTGCTTGGTGGTGAACGCGCAGTGGTCGGTCGCCACCACCTGAAGCGATCCAGCCTGCAGGCCGGCCCACAGCGAATCCTGATGCAATTTGTTGCGGAAGGGCGGGCTCATCACACGGCGCGCCGCATGATCCCAATCCTTGTCGAAGTATTCACTCTCATCCAGCGTCAGATGCTGGATCAGCGGCTCGCCGAACACGCGCATACCCTTCTGGCGCGCCCGGCGGATGGCCTCGTGGCTCTGCTCGCAGGAGACATGCACGACATAGAGCGGCACGCCGGCCATGTCGGCGATCATGATGGCGCGATTTGTGGCCTCGCCCTCCACTTCCGGTGGACGCGAATAGGCGTGGCCTTCGGGGCCGTTGTTGCCGGCGGCAAGCAGTTTCTGCGAAAGCGCCGCGACCACGTCGCCATTCTCGGCATGCACCAGCGGCAGCGCGCCGAGGTCGGCGCAGCGCTGGAACGACGCATACATCTCGTCGTCATCCACCATCAGCGCGCCCTTGTAGGCCATGAAGTGCTTGAACGAGGTAATGCCCTTGTCGACGACATCAGCCATCTCGTCGAACACCTGCTTGCCCCACCAGGTGATCGCCATGTGGAAGGAATAGTCGCAGGCAGCCTTCGAGGTCTTGTTATCCCACATCTGCAGGGCCTCCAACAGCGACTGCTGCGGCGCCGGCAGGCAGAAATCGACGACCATCGTGGTACCACCGGCAAGCGCTGCGCGCGTGCCGGATTCGAAATCATCGGCAGAATAGGTGCCCATGAACGGCATTTCGAGATGGGTGTGCGGATCAATGCCGCCCGGCATCACATAGCAGCCGGTGGCGTCGAACTCATGGTCGCCATGCAGGTCGGAACCGATGGCGACAATCTTGCCGTGGCTGAACAGAACGTCGGCCTTCCAGCTGCGGTCTGCGGTGACAACCGTGCCGTTCTTGATGACTTTGGTCATTTTCTTGTTCCCTTGTGCTGTCGCGCTTCTTGCGAGCGCTTGCTCGATTTAGATCAGGTACGGCGTTGCGGCTTCATCCAACTGTCGCCGCCAAAGCTCGCCCCTTTTTCGACAGAGCATAGTCATGTGCCAAGTCGAAGAAGCTGATCGATCTGATGCGCCCCTGGGCATCAGGCCTAGCGACGTTGATGGAAACACCCTTCGCAAAATTGCCGGTCAGAAAAGATATTGCTTCGTCATATTTCTCCTCGTCCAACAAGGACAAAACCCTCGTCGTCGACAGCATTCCGACCGAGTCCTTCTCTGCCTTTGTTTCCAAGATCGTCGAGAACGGTTTCAATGGCAGTTCGTGCAAGGTCGACGACCTCTCGGAAGTTGCAAATTGCACAAAATCAACTGCCATCTGTTCCGGAGCCCCGCATTCAACGATTTTCTCCGCAAAGGTTGGCGGTTTACAAGTAAATGCACCCCACTTCCTGAATGACAAAGGCTCCGCCTCGTTACCCTGTGCCCCTATGATCTTCCATAGCAGTAGATCCAGTGTCATCGGCTTGGCCTGCAGAAGAAACTGTAGCCTACGCGTAGGCCAAAGTAGGATGCATTCCGCGCAGATGAACCACGGTCCATCCCTTCTCGAAATCGAACTCCAATACTTCTGCCACCCTTTTCCCTTCATCGCCGGCCGCAACCCGGCCTCCCAGGCTTTTCCGTACGCCTTGCGCTGCCGATCGTCTTCCCGGACGCCCACAGATTCACTCCACGATGACAGCTGTCTCCACCACAGCATGGAACAGCACGTCGGCGCCGGCCGAGGCCCATTCCTTGGTGATCTCCTCGGCCTCGTTGTGCGACAACCCATCAACGCAGGGGCACATCACCATCGCGGTGGGCGCAACGCGGTTGATCCAGCAGGCATCATGGCCGGCGCCGGACACGATGTTGCGATGGGAATAGCCGAGCCGGTCGGCGGCATCGCGGATTGCCTTGACGCAGCCCTTGTCAAAGGTGACCGGGTCGAAAGCGCCGACCTGCTCGATCGCATATTTGATATCGAGCGCATCGCAGATCGTGTCGATGCCTTCGCGGATGCGGCCGTCCATCGCGTCGAGCACTTCCTTTTCCGGAGAGCGGATGTCGATGGTGAAGACGGTGCGCCCGGCGATGATGTTGCGCGAGTTCGGATAGACCTCCATATGACCGACCGCGCCGACGGCGTCAGGCTGGTAGTCCATGGCGATCTCGTGCACCAACTCGATCACGCGGGCCATGCCGAGCCCGGCGTTCCGGCGCTTGGGCATTGGCGTCGAGCCGGTATGCGCTTCCTTGCCGGTCAGCGTCACCTGCAGCCATTTCAAGCCCTGGCCGTGGGTGACGACGCCAATGTCGATGTCTTCATCCTCAAGGATCGGCCCCTGCTCGATATGCAGTTCGAAGAAGGCGTGAATCTTGCGATCACCGACCTTCTCGGTGCCTTTCCAGCCGATGCGCTCCAGTTCCTCGCCGAATTTTTTGCCGTTCTTGTCCGTGTGCTGGTAGACATCGGCCTGGTCGAGCACGCCGGCGAACACGCCTGACGCCATCATCGCCGGAGCGAAGCGCGAGCCTTCCTCGTTCGTCCAGTTGGTGACGACGATCGGATACCTGGTCTTGATGCCGAGATCATTGAGCGAGCGCACCACCTCAAGCCCGCCGAGAACGCCGAGCACGCCGTCATATTTGCCACCCGTCGGCTGGGTGTCGAGATGGCTGCCGACATAGACCGGCGGCAGGCTGGGATCGGTGCCTTCGCGGCGGGCAAACATCGTGCCCATCTCGTCGAGGCCCATTTCGAGCCCGGCCGCCTCGCACCAGCGCTTGAACAGATGCCGGCCCTCGCCGTCCTCGTCGGTCACGGTCTGGCGATTGTTGCCGCCGGCAATGCCGGGGCCAATCTTCGCCATCTCCATCAGCGAATCCCACAAACGGTCTGAATTGATTCGCAGATTCTCGCCGGGTGCGGCCATGCTCTAAAACCTCATCGATTGCGGGTCGCCGGCGTCCCCCTCCCCCTCGAGGGGAGGGTGGCCGCGAAGCGGTCGGGTGGGGTCGTCGACCGTGCGCTCGACCTTCCCCTTGACCACCTGCGCGACATGCCAAGCGTTGTTTATGACATCGGGCTCGTCAACACGAAAGATGTCAAACCCGAGTGAGCGCAGATAGGCATCACGAACGGCATCGTGCCGCTTGGCCTTCTCGTATTCGTGCAGATCGCCATCGACCTCAACGATCAGCTTCACCGCCAGGCAAGCGAAGTCGACGATGTAAGGCCCAATCGGGCACTGGCGGCGAAACTTGATGCCGGCTGATTTCAGCTCCCGCAGTTCATACCACAGAAGGGATTCGCCCTTGGTCGCGTGAACTCGAAGCGCGCGCGCCTTCTGGCGCATTTCGAAGCTCACGCGGGTACGGGGCATCAGGAGCGGCCTCGCAGCAAAAGATCAGGTCGGCGCACTGCCGCACCGACCCCACCCGACCGCTTCGCGGCCACCCTCCCCTCAAGGGGGAGGGATATCCGCGCCCAGTCCTTCAATCGATCGACCTCAGCACATCCCGCACATGGTCGATCAGTTCGTTGATCTGGCCCTTGGTGATGATCAGCGGCGGCGACAGCGCGATGATGTCGCCGGTGGTGCGGATCAGCGCGCCGCGTTCGAACGCCTTGAGGAAGGCCGAGAAGGCCCGCTTGGTCGGCTCACCTGCGATCGGCGCCAACTCGATCGCGCCGATCAGGCCGATGTTGCGGATATCGATGACATGCGGCTCGCCCTTCAGCGAATGCAGCGCGTCTTCCCAATACGGCCCCAACTCCTCGCCGCGGGTCAGCAGGCCCTCTTCCTTGTAGGTGTCGAGCGTGCCCAATGCGGCAGCGCAGGCGATCGGGTTGCCCGAATAGGTGTAGCCGTGGAAGAACTCGATCATATGCTCCGGGCCGGTCATGAAGGCATCGTGGATTTCCTTCTTCACGAACACCGCCCCCATCGGGATGACGCCGTTGGAGACGCCCTTGGCAGTCGTCATGATGTCGGGCGTGACGCCGAAATAATCGGCCGCGAACGGCGTGCCGAGGCGGCCGAAACCGGTGATGACCTCGTCGAAGATCAGCAGGATGCCGTGCTTGGTGCAGATTTCGCGAAGCTTCTGCAGGTAGCCCTTGGGCGGCAGGATGACGCCGGTGGAGCCGGCGACGGGCTCGACGATAACGGCGGCGATGGTCGAGGCGTCATGCAGGGTGACGATGCGCTCCAGCTCGTTGGCGAGTTCCGCGCCATATTCCGGCACACCCTTCGAGAAGGCGTTCTTTTCCGGCAGATGCGTGTGCGGCATGTGGTCGACGCCGCCGAGCAGCGTGCCGAACATCTTGCGGTTGCTGACGATGCCGCCGACCGAGATGCCGCCGAAATTGACGCCGTGATAGCCACGCTCGCGGCCGATCAGGCGGGTGCGCGCGCCCTCGCCCCTCACGCGGTGATAGGCGATCGCCATCTTCAGCGCGGTTTCCACCGATTCCGAACCGGAATTGGTAAAGAAGACGTGATCCATGCCCTTCGGCGCCAAGTCGACCAGGCGGTTGGCCAGTTCGAACACGATCGGGTGTCCCATCTGGAAGGCCGGCGCATAGTCGAGCTCGGCGGCCTGATGCTGGATCGCCTCGGTGATCTTCGGCCGGCAGTGGCCGGCATTGACGCACCACAGGCCCGCGGTGCCGTCGAGAACCTTGCGGCCGTCGCTCGTCGTGTAATGCATGTCCTTGGCGGACACCATCATGCGCGGCGCCTGCTTGAACTGCCGGTTTGCCGTGAACGGCATCCAGAATGCACTAAGATCGTTCGGCGTGACTTTCAGCCGGTTGGACATGACCAAGACTTCCCCTTGTAACCTGTTTCGGTGCGGCCAACGCTTGGTCTTTGTTGCGTTTTCGTGCTACGCAAATTTTTGACCGGTTGGACAAACGTTAGCACCGCCATGTCGGCGGTCAAGGGATTACTAGCGGAAATGCGGCATTGGAAGCGCGCTCCACAGGCCGGAGAAAAACTGGTCCAGAGAATTGGTCCAGATGACAGTCAAAGCGAGGGCTTGCAACGGTGACGACCAGTACGGAAGCCCCTCGCCGCACCCGCATCCAGATGGAAAAGCGCGAGCTCATTCTCGAGGCGGCGCTCGAGGTTTTCTCCACCAACGGCTTTCGCGGCTCGACCATAGACCAGATCGCCGAAGCCGCCGGCATGTCGAAGCCGAACCTGCTCTATTATTTCCGCCGCAAGGAAGACATCCACGAAACGCTGATGCAGCGGCTGCTCGACACCTGGCTGGCGCCGCTCAGAGAACTCGACGATATCGGTGATCCCCTGACCGAGTTGCGCAGCTACATCAGGCGCAAACTCGAAATGGCGCGCGATTTCCCCCGAGAGAGCCGGCTGTTCGCCAACGAGATCCTGCAGGGCGCGCCGCGCATCATGCCGTTGCTGGCCGGCGAACTGAAGACGCTGGTCGACGAGAAGGCGACCGTCATCAAGGGCTGGATGCGCGCCGGCAAGATCGCCAAGACCGACCCCTGGCACCTTATCTTCTCGATCTGGGCAACGACCCAGCACTATGCCGATTTCGACGTCCAGGTCCGCGCGGTGTTGGGCGCCGATCGTGGCGGCGACGGCCGCTTCGAGGATGCGGCAAGGTTCCTGGAGCAACTGTTCATCGACGGGCTGAAGCCGAAAAGCTAGCGGCAGAATGGTCAGGCAGGTGGCATTCAACTTTCGCTCGGCTGTCGCAACCCTTCGAGATTAGCCGAAGCAGCTCTCTCTTCGTCATCCTGGGGCGAAGCAAGGAGCGAAGCGACGCGGCGCAGACCCCGGGATCCATGCCGCGACTTCAACGCGCTGCTACGGTTCAGAATTCTGCACCGCTGCGCTCCAGGGCCAAGGTGACGGCATTGATCCCAGGGTCTCCACGAAGCCGCTGTGCGGCTGCTTCGCCCTGGTATGACGAAGCTGAGGGGTTGCCGCCAGCCAGTCTCAGGCGCTGCGCCGCTCGGCCGGAAGTTCGTCCAGCAGTTTCCGCAACTTGGCGATCGAGTTCTGTTCGGCGAGCGGCGTGTAGACGATCAGTCTCATGTCCGAGCCGTCATCGATCGAAAGGCTCATATGCTCGAACGCCATGGCGCCGGCGATCGGGTGCCGGATGTGCTTCACGCCGGACAGGCGGTGCACCACGTCGCGCTGCGGCCACCATTCACGGAACTCGGGGCTCGAGCGCATCATCAGCGCAATCAGCCGCTCGAAATCCGGATCGCCAATATACTTCGCGCTTTCGGCACGGAATGCGGCAAGAGATGCGCGCGCCAGCTCTTCCCAGTCTACCAGCAGGTGCCGCCGGCGGGGATCGGTGAACACGCCATGGATGATGTTGCGGGCGTCGCCTTCCAGCAGGCCGTAGTCGCCGAAGATGGCCACCGCCGCATCATTCCAGGCCAGCACATCCCAGCGCGGTCCGACGACATAGGCCGGCTGCAGGACAAGGCTCTGCAGCATATGCAGCAAGGGGCCTTCGACCTTCGCCGGTGCAATGCGCCGCCGCTCGGGCTGCTGGCGACCGGCGAGCGTGAAAAGATGCCGCTTCTCTGCCGGGTCCAGGCGCAGCGCTCCGCAGAGCGCCGTCAGCACTTCGACGGAGGGCCGCACCTCCCTGCCCTGCTCCAGCCAAGTATACCAGGTGGTGCCGACGCCAGCGATCATCGCCACCTCCTCGCGCCGAAGCCCGGGCGTGCGCCGCCTGAGACCCGCCGAGATGCCCGTCGCCGAAGGCGTCAGCCTTTCGCGGCGCGAGCGCAGGAACGCGCCGAGTTCGCGCCGGCGGCTGTCTTCAGCGGAATGTGAGGGAGCGTCCATCCGCGCATTATAGCAGTATTGATACCAGGATAAAGTTTGAACTGTTTGGCATCCGCCGGGCGTCCCATCTTCCGTCCAGAGCACAGAATGGAGGCTCTGGACATGAACCTGAAAGACAAGACAATCCTCATCAC
This sequence comes from Mesorhizobium shangrilense, assembly GCF_040537815.1. Taxonomy (NCBI): domain Bacteria; kingdom Pseudomonadati; phylum Pseudomonadota; class Alphaproteobacteria; order Hyphomicrobiales; family Phyllobacteriaceae; genus Mesorhizobium; species Mesorhizobium shangrilense. Next base: position 619,305 of record NZ_JBEWSZ010000001.1, on the reverse strand, counting down.
CGGCTCAACCGACGGTGTCGGCCGCATGGTCGCGCAAAGGCTGGGCGCCGCTGGTGCCCGCGTGCTGGTGCACGGCCGCGATGCAACGCGCGGCAAGGCGACCGTCGCCGAGATCGAAGCCGCCGGCGGCAAGGCCGAACTGCTCGTCGCCGACCTCGCTTCGCTGGCCGAGGTTCGACGCCTCGCCGAGGCCGTGCGCGGCAGAACCAACCGGCTCGACGTCCTCATCAACAATGCCGGCATCGGCACCGCCGGCGCCAAAAGACAGGTCAGCGCCGACGGCTACGAACTGCGCTTTGCCGTCAACTATCTCGCCGGCTTCCTGCTGACATCGGAACTTCTGCCGTTGCTCAAGGCCAGTACCCCGGCGCGCATCGTCAATGTCGCCTCGGCCGGCCAGCAGGCGATCGATTTTGGCGACGTCATGTTGACCCGCTCCTATGACGGCGTGCGCGCCTACTGCCAGAGCAAGCTGGCGCAGATCCTGTTCACCGTCGACCTGGCGGAGCAACTGAAAGGCACCGGCGTCACCGTCAACGCGCTGCACCCGGCCAGCTACATGAACACCACCATGGTCCGGCAAGCCGGCGTCGCCCCATGGAACTCAGTCGAAACCGGCGCCGACGCCATCCTCAACCTCGCCACCTCGCCCGCGCTGGAAGGACGCAGCGGCCTCTATTTCGACGGCAAGCGGGAATCGCGCGCCGATGCCCAGGCCTATGACGCCAAGGCAAGACAGCAATTGCGCAGCCTGAGCCTCGACCTCGTCGGACTGGCTTCCGCAGCATCGAAGGAACAACTTTCATGACCAACAAGATCGAACACACAGTCATCATCGGCGGCTCGTCCGGCATCGGCCTGGCGACAGCGCGAAAACTGCTTGGCCCGGGCATGAAGGTGACCATCACCGGACGCAACCAGGACAAGTTGAACAGTGCCTGGAAGAGCCTCGGCGGCGCCGCCGAAAAGGCGGCGTTCGATGCTTCGAAGCCGGATGAAGTGCGTCAGTTCTTCGAGCGTCTCGGCCCCTTCGACCATCTCGTTCTGGCCGCGAGCGGTGGCAAGGGCCTCGGTCCGTTCGCGACGCTCGATCTTGCCGATATTGGCAGCGGCGTCGACGAGAAGGTGCGGCCGCAATTGTCCTGCCTGCAGGCAGCCTTGCCGACGCTCAGCAAGAGCGGATCCGTCACCTTCATATCGGCAGTGTCGGCTCAGGTCGCCATGCCTGGCATCGCCGGCATCGGCGCCATAAACGGCATGCTGCTGACCGTGGTGCCGATCCTCGCCGTGGAATTGAAGCCCCTGCGCGTCAACGTCGTGGCGCCTGGCGTCATAGACACGCCCTGGTGGGATTTTCTGGCCACCGAACAACGGCAGGCGATCTTTGCCGACTATGCCGGCAAGACGCCGGTCGGCCGCATCGGCCGCGCCGAGGATGTCGCCGGCGCAATCGCCTTCCTCGTCTCCAACGGCTTCATGACAGGCCAGGTTCTGACCTGTGACGGCGGCCTGCGGTTCGCGGCCTGACTTCAGAGCGCCTGCGCCATCAGCGTCAGGAAACCACCGCCCAGTGCGACATTGCCGACGAAGCCGTTGATACGGGAAGCACGGTCCGGGCCCTGATGATCCCAGAAATTGTGGAACATCGGCGTGGCGGCGATCAGGAACAGCACCAGCACCGCGCAGGCGATCGCCGTCCACAGGCCAGCCATCAACATAACGCCGGCGATGACCTGGAGCACAATGCCGACCCATAGCGCAAGCCGGGCCTGCCGCACGCCGCGCGCGGCCATCAGCTGGGCCAGGAAGGCCGCGTTCTGGATATTGCGCAGGCCAGCAAAAACAAAGGCACCGCCAAGCAACAGGCGGCCGAGAAACAACAAGGTCGAAGGCAAATCGGCAGGCATCAAACGCTCCCTTTGAAAACTCTTGGGGCGCCGCCTTTTGCGGCGGCGCCCCAAAACACGATCGGATAGTCAGGCCGCCTTGGCGGCCGGCATCGGATGAATGGCCTGGAAAGGAATGCACAGCCGGTTCCAGGTGTTGATCATGCCGAGTGCAACGGACAGCTTGACCAGTTCCTCTTCCGAGAAATGCTCCAGCGTGCGTGCATAGAGCTCGTCCGACACGCCATTGTTGGCGATCAAAGTCACCGCCTCGGTCCAGGCGAAGGCGGCGCGTTCGCGCTCGGAGAACAGCGGCGATTCCTTCCAGGCCGAGACCAGGTAGAGCCGCTGCTCGGTTTCGCCATCGCGCTTCGCCTCGCGGCTGTGCATCTCGACGCAGTAGGAACAGCCATTGATCTGCGAAGCCCGGAGTTTGATCAGATGCAGCAGGCTGACCTCGAGCCCGCATTCGTCGACCGCCTTGTTGAGCGCCGACACCGCCTTCATGATCTCGGGCGCCTTGGCGTAGAATTGCATCCTCTGTTTCATCGTCTTTCCTTTCACGTCTGCTTTGGGGGTTGAAGGATGGAACTGGATTTCTGCGGCCGCTGGTGGCGCGCCACGAAGGCGCAGCTCGCGGCAAACGATCTGGGATCTCCCTCCGTAGCGTAATCCGCCACGATGTCAGACAGCTTGGTCTCAGCCAGCGCGGCCCGATAGGCGCGCTCGGCCTTCAGCATCGCGGCATTGATGCCGCAGGGTTTGACATAGGCCGAGGCGTCGAGCTTGACCGGACCGTTGCGGCGGATTTCGCCGCAGCGAAAGGCCGGTTCGCGCCCTTCGACCGCCAGCACGATGTCGAGCAGCGTGATGCGCTCTGCCGGCCGCGCCAGCCGGTAGCCACCAGCAGGCCCCGGCACCGACTCCAGGATGCGCGCCGCGCTCAGCATGTTGAGATGCTTCAGGAGATAGCTCGGCGACAGGCCAAAGGACTCCGCCATGGCGGCGCCCGGCATGGTCGCGTCGCCCTCCACGCTGGCCAGCATGGAGGCACAGTGGATGGCCGCTTCAACGCCCTCGCCCAGTTTCATTGTCTTGGTCTCCAATTCATGGATATTTATTATCGTGGATACTTTTTATCTGCAATAGGGAGATTGAGAAATCACCGCTTTCGAGATGATGATTTGTGTTGCTGTAGGAGCGGGAAAGACACTGGTCATTTCAGAGGGCCGCGCTGCCCCTCATTGCCCTGCCGGGCATTTCTCCCCGTATAGAGACGGGGAGAAAGACGCGGTCATAGACGATTTCGCCAATTTTCGGCGTGGCAAGAAGGGCGCAAGCGTTGCTTTCAAGCCCATTTCTCCCCGTCTCTATACGGGGAGAAATGTCCGGCAGGACAATGAGGGGCAGCGCCAACCTCGGCAGTTAGTACAATACAAAATCGCCCCGTGCGGACACACAGGGCGATTGAGCTAAACCGTTAGTGGCAAACCCTACTCCGCGGCCACCTTGGCCATCGGATTGTTCGGGTGCGTCGTCCAGTTGGCGTAGATCGGCGACACCGGCTTGCCGGTACGCTCATCCATCGCGCCGGCCGCCAGCGGTTCCATGGTGATGCAGTTCTCGACGGGGCAGACATTGACGCACAGATTGCAGCCGACGCATTCGGCCTCGATCACCTCGAAGTGCCTGACGCCATCGACCATGCTGGTGATCGCCTGGTGCGACGTGTCCTCGCAGGCGATGTGGCAGCGGCCGCATTTGATGCAGGCGTCCTGGTCGATATGCGCCTTGGCGATGTAGTTGAGATTGAGATACTGCCAGTCGGTAACGTTGGGCGTGGCGCGGCCGATAATGTCGTCGAGCGAGCGGTGGCCCTTCTCGTCCATCCAGTTTTCGAGGCCGGCGATCATCTCCTGCACGATCTTGAAGCCGTAGGTCATCGCCGCCGTGCAGACCTGCACATTGCCGGCGCCGAGCGCCATGAATTCGGCGGCGTCGCGCCAGGTGGTGATGCCGCCGATGCCGGAGATCGGCAAGCCGTGGGTTTCGGGATCACGCGCAATCTCGGCCACCATGTTCATGGCGATCGGCTTCACCGCCGGGCCGCAATAGCCGCCATGCGAACCCTTGCCATCGATGGTCGGCATCGGCGCGAAGCTGTCGAGGTCGACGCCGGTGATCGAATTGATGGTGTTGATCAGGGATACCGCGTCGGTGCCGCCAGCATGCGCCGCACGCGCCGGCTTGCGGATGTCGGTGATGTTGGGTGTCAGCTTGGTGATGACGGGCATGCGCGTGTATTGCTTGCACCAGCGCACCACCATTTCGATATATTCCGGCACCTGGCCGACGGCGGCACCCATGCCGCGCTCCGACATGCCGTGCGGGCAGCCGAAATTGAGCTCGATACCGTCGGCACCGGTCTCCTCGACCAGCGGCAGGATGGCTTTCCAGCTCTCTTCTTCGCAAGGCACCATGATCGAGGCGATGAGCGCCCGATCGGGCCACTCCATCTTGACCTGCTTCATCTCGCGCAGATTGGTCTGCAGGTCGCGATCGGTGATCAGTTCGATGTTGTTGAGACCGAGCAGGCGGCGGTCAGCGCCCCAGATCGCGCCGTAGCGCGGGCCGTTTACATTGACCACCGGCGGGCCTTCCTCGCCCAGCGTCTTCCAGACCACACCGCCCCAGCCGGCCTTGAAGGCACGGATGACGTTGTAGGCCTTGTCGGTCGGCGGCGCCGAGGCCAGCCAGAACGGATTGGGCGATTTGATGCCGACGAAATTATTGCGGATGTCAGCCATGACAGGTCCCTTTCAGCCGAGACGAAGGAGCAATTCGACGGGTGCAAGAATGCCGCCTTCAAGCGCGGCGGTGAGATTGGCGATCTTTGTGCGGGCCTGGTCGCCCATGATCAGGCCCACACCGGGCGGCGACTTCTTGCCGTCCGCTTGTGCGGCTGCCATGCGCGCACGCATCGCGGCAAAGAACTCGATGGCAAAGGCGCCGCGTGGCCGCTCGGCAATCACCGAGAACCCCGAGGCGGCGGCGGCAGAACGATAATCATCAGGCGTGGCGACGAAGGATATCGCCTCGGTTGAAGCCCAGGGTAGCGGGAAAGACAGCGCTCCGGCCTTGAGGCGCATCACATCATAAACGGCGAAGATCCCACCCGGCCGCAACACACGCGCGGCCTCGCTCATCAGCTTCGGCTTGTCTGGCAGGTTCATGCCGACATGCAGGATCATTGCCGCGTCAAAGCTTGCGTTGCCAAATGGCATGTCCAGCGCGCTGCCCTGCACGAAGCGCGTCTTGTCGGCCAGTCCCACCCGCTTCGACAGGCTGGTCGCGATATCGACATAGCTCTGCGTCAGGTCGATGCCGGTGACATCGGCGCCAACATTGTTGGCGACAAAGCGGGCCGGACCGCCGACGCCCGACCCGATATCGAGTAGCTTGCTCGCCGGCTTCAGGCCCATCTGATCGATGAGTTCCCTGGTGGCGGCCACACCGCCAATGTGGAATTCGTCGACCGCTTCGAGATCGCTGGCGCGCAGATGGGCAACGTCCACGCCGGTGCCTGCCAGGGTGGCAATGATCAGCTCCTCCAGACCCGATACGTCGTAGTGACGGGCGATGCCCGGTTCCACCGTGGCCATGATCTCTATCCCTGCGTAAGACTCCTGTTGATGCTCTCCGCCGCGTCGCGCCCCTGCGCCACGGCCGAGACGGTCAGGTCGTCGCCGCCAAAGATGCAGTCGCCGCCGGCCCATACCTTGGCCAGCGAAGTGCGCCCCTCGGCATCGACCTTGATGCGGCCGGCTTCCAGTTCGATCGATGCGCCGCTGCCGTTGAGCGCAGTTGGGACAAAGCTCTGGCCGATGGCCTTGAACACCTGGTCGGCGATGAGTGTCAGCGTCTCGCCGGTACCGGCGAGCCTGTCGCCATTCATGGCGGTGTATTCGACTTCGATGGCTGATACTTTGCCCCCTTCGGCAATCACCCGCTTGGGCTGCAGCCAGTGGCGGATGGTGACCCCGTTGGCGGCCGCCAGATCCTGCTCGAACCCGGAAGCGTTCATGTGCTCCTGGCCGCGCCGGTAGCAGATCGTCACCTCCTCGGCGCCGAGTAGCTTCGATTGCACCGCAGCGTCGATCGCCGTCATGCCGCCGCCGATGACGACGACGCGCCGGCCAACCGGCAGGCCGGAAAGGTCGCTGGCCTGGCGCAGTTCGGCGATGAACTCCACCGCATTGGTGACGCCGTCGGCGTCCTCGCCATCGGCGCGCAGCGCGTTGACGCCGCCAAGCCCCATGCCGAGGAACACCGCGTCGTAATTGCGGATCAGGTCGGAGAGTTGATAGTCGCGGCCGAGCGCCTTGCCGTTCTGGATGTCGATACCGCCAATCGCGGTCACGTAGTCGACTTCTGCCTGGGCGAAATTGTCGACGCTCTTGTAGGCGGCGATGCCATATTCGTTGAGACCGCCGGCCTTCGGGCGCGCTTCCAGGATGGTCACGTCATGGCCATGGCGGGCGAGCCGGTGCGCGGCGGCAAGGCCGGCCGGACCGGCGCCAACCACGGCAACCGTCTTCCCCGTCGGGGTAGCGCGCTGATAAAACTGCTTGTTCTCGGCCATGGCGACGTCGGTGGCATAGCGCTGCAGACGGCCGATCTGCACCGGCTTGCCCTCGGCCACCTCGCGCACGCAAACCTCCTCGCACAGCGTCTCGGTCGGACAGACGCGGGCGCACATGCCGCCCAGGATGTTCTGGTCGAAGATCGTCTTGGCCGAACCGATCGGATTGCCGGTCGAGATCTGGCGGATGAACAGGGGAATGTCGATCGAGGTCGGGCATGCATTCATGCACGGCGCATCATAGCAGAAATAGCAGCGATCGGATTCGACCAGCGCCTCGTGGTGATCGAGCGGCGGATGCAGGTCGGAAAAATTGTCCGCGTACTGGTCGGGCGAAAGCCGTCCGCCGGCAATGCCTTCCTTGAACTGGCCCTCTGGCATTCTCAGTTCCCCATGTTTTGTTTTGAGGAAGGCTAGCACGTTTTATTTTTTTATCAATTGGTCAATTTTCGACCTAAGCCATTGAAATGCCCCGATAATAACATGATTTTTTTACTCATGTTATGGGAGGTCGAACCATCTGAAGCCATGGCACCTGCCCTGGCGTAATACTTTCTCTCCCGTTTGTCGGATTTCCGTCGCGAAGATCGTCCTAGGATGGATCGAACCCCCGATCGACAACTGGAAACGCAAGGAGCCCGACAATGGCAAAGTCCCCGATGCCCTTCTTCTGGTATGAACTGATGACCACCGATCTCGATGCGGCCGAGGCATTCTACACAGCCGTCGTCGGCTGGAGGGCTGAAGCCTTCGACAAGGCGCCCGGCATGCCCCGCTACATCGTGGTCAATGCCGGTGATCGCGGCGTCGGCGGGCTGATGACCATGCCGGAAGACGCCACCAAGATGGGCATGCCGCCGGCCTGGATCGGCTACATCCACACCAAGGATATCGAGGCCTCGACGGCATCGCTGAAGAAAGTCGGCGGTGCGGTGCATCGCGCGCCCGACGATATTCCCGGCGTCGGCCGTTTCGCCGTGGTCGCCGATCCGCAAGGCGCGACCTTCATGTTCCTGCAGCCCAACGGTCCGGACCAGCCGGTCGTGCCGGCAACCACGCCTGGCCATATTGGCTGGCATGAACTCTATACGAGCGACTGGAAGGCCGCCTTCGATTTCTATTCCAGCGAGTATGGCTGGGCCAAGGCCGGCGAATTCGACATGGGCGAGATGGGCATCTACATGACCTTCACGGCTGGTCCAGAATCCGGCGGCGGCATGATGAACAAGCCGGCGCAGATCCCCGTTCCTGTGTGGCAGTTCTATTTCAATGTCGAGGGCATCGATGCGGCGACCAAACGCGTCACCGACAATGGCGGCAAGGTGCTGATGGGCCCGATGGCGGTTCCGAGCAACCAGTGGATCGTCCAGTGCCAGGACCCGCAAGGCGCGCATTTCGCGCTTCTGGCGCCGGTGCGCTGAATCGGCCTCATGCCGGGCAGATCTCATCGCGCCGCCCGGCGCGATGAGAGAGACGTCAGGGATTCATTCCGGCGCCAGCACCGCGACCTTGATGCTCCGGTCCTTCACACCACTGAGTTGAATGGTAGCCGGACCGGCCGACAGCTTGAAACGAATGCTTTTGCGAATGCCGGCGCAGGTTTTTGCCGCGCTATACCCTGCTGACTTCACCGCACGGTCGTCTTGGACGACATCGATCCAAGCCTCACCGGAGAGGCTTATCTGCAGTTCTCCTTCCGGCGGCACCGCCACGTTTGCCGTCGCACCGAACGTGCCATTTGCCGGCGCGCGCTGCGGCGGAACGGTGAAGCTGATCGTGTCGACCGGAACCAATGTCACATCGGCAGCCTCGCCGACCGCCAAGGAGACGCCAGGCTGCGCACCTGGCGCTGCGGCAAACAGTGCCTGCTCGCGTGTAACCGGCCATTTGAAGGCAGCGCAACCGGCATCGGCGGCATTGGCGAAGCTGGTGGCTGCAAGGATTGCGACCAAACTGATGACGACTTTTTTCATGACAAAGGAAGCTCGTATGGTTTTGAACGTTCAAACATTCATACAACCATAGCGATAATATTGCAACCATGAGGAGAACGAATATTGATGATCAGACTCGGGACATTTCCAATCACTGATTGTTGATGGCACCCCGTAGGAAGTGAATGGTCCATTGCCGGGCGATAATCTATGGCCGGTCTGGGAGAGATAAATGGAGTTTTAGATGAAGCTTTTCAACAGCCTCGCCAGATACCAGCCGCAGGCCCTTGGCGTGCTGCGCATCGTGACTGCCTTGCAGTTCATCGAACACGGCAGCCAGAAGCTGTTCAATTTCCCGATAAGCGCCCAACCCCATGCTCTGGGCAGCCTGTCGCTGACCGCAGGCATCCTAGAATTCGCCGGCGGTATCCTGCTGGCACTTGGCCTGTTCACCCGCCCGGTCGCGTTCCTCCTGGCTGGCGAAATGGCGATCGCCTACTTCATGGCGCACATGCCGCGCGACTTCTTCCCGGTCAACAACAGCGGCGACGCGGCGATCTCCTTCTGCTTCATCTTCCTCTATCTGATATTCGCCGGCGCCGGCGCTTTCGCGCTGGAAAACCGTCGCGCCTGATCCGTGTCTGGCGCGGCTGGAACCCTAGCCACGCATCCGCTCGAAATTGGCATCGAACAGCGGCGCAGCCTGCATGCGTGCCGCGTGGCGATTGCCAAGCAGTTCGATCTCGAAGCCGTCGGTCTCGTCGGCGATCTCCTTCGGCACATAGCCCAAGGCGACGGATTTTTTCGAATGATGCGCGTAGCCGCCCGACGTCACCCAGCCACGTACGGCGCCACCAAACCAGATCGGCTCGTCGCCGATCACATCGGCATCTTGCGTCTCGACGATGAAGGCGCGCAGGCGCAGCTTGCCGCCCTGCTTACGCTCGGCCAGCGCTGCCGCCTTGCCAATGAAATCCGCCTCCTTGCCATAGGCGACGAAACGGTCGAGCCCGGCTTCCAGCGGCCCGTAGATCGGCCGGTATTCGCGCCCCCATGAGCCATAATTCTTCTCCAACCGCAGCGCGTTGAGGGCCCGCGAGCCGAACAGGCCGATGCCGAATTCCTCGCCGGCAGCCATCAATGCCTGATAGGCGGCGCGCTGATATTCCGGCGCCACCCAGATCTCGTAGCCGAGATCGCCGGTGTAGCTGACGCGACCCACCAGGCACGGCGCCATGCCGATATCCATCCGGCCTATGGCCATGAACGGAACCGCTGTGTTGGACACATCCGCCCGTGTGGCCTTGGCCAGCACATCGCGCGCCTTCGGCCCGGCGATCGACAGGCCGGTGAGCTTGGCGCCCAGCGCCTCGATGCGAACCGAGCCATCATCGGGCAGATGCTTTTCGAACCAGCGCATATGGTATTGCTCGGCAATGCCGGAGCCGGCCAGGAACCACCCCTCGCTGCCGAGATTGGCCAGCGTGAAATCGCCGATCAGCCTGCCGTCTTCCTTCAGCATCGGCGCCAGCGTCATGCGGCCGGGCTTCGGCAATTTGCAGGCGAGCATCTGGTCGAGCCAAGCGGCCACCCCCTCGCCCGTCACCTTGTACTTGGCGAAGCTCGAAATCTCCGACAGGCCGACGCCCGAACGGACCGTCTCCACCTCCTTGGCGACATGCTTGAAATCGCTGGAGCGCCGCCAGGAGAACTCGTCCTTGACGCCTTCGGGCGCATACCACAGCGGCACCTCAAGCCCGTAGGCGACACCGAACTGCGCCCCCTTGGCCGACAACAGATCGTAGATGGGCGTCGTCTTCAGCGGCCGTCCGGCCGGCAACTCCTCATTGGGAAAGCGGATCGAAAACCGCCTGGAATAATTCTCGCGCACCTTGGCATTGGTGTAGGCCATCGTCGCCCAGTCGCCATAGCGCGAGACGTCCATCGCCCAGATATCAGCGCCTGGATCGCCTTCGATCATCCAGTTGGACAGCGCAAGCCCAACGCCGCCGCCCTGCGAAAAGCCGGCCATGACGCCGCAGGCCACCCAGAAACCCGGCAGGCCGCGCACCGGCCCGACCAGCGGATTGCCGTCCGGCGCGAAGGTGAAGGGACCGTTGATGATCTGCTTGATGCCGGTGTTCTGGAACGCCGGGAAATGCCGGAAGCCGACCTCCAGCGACGGTGCGATGCGGTCGATGTCCGGCGCCAGCAATTCATGGCCGAAATTCCACGGCGTCTGGTATTCAGACCACGGCTTGTTGGCCTTCTCATAGGTGCCCATCAGCATGCCGCCGCGCTCCTGGCGCAGGTACAGCTCTCCGTCGAAATCGACCGCGTGGATGATCTCGGTGCCGGTCTTGGCGTTCCAGGCGGCGACCTCCGGCATGTCCTCGGTGATCAGGTACATGTGCTCCATGGCCAGCACCGGCAGTTCCAGCCCGACCATGCGGCCGACCTCGCGCGCCCACAGGCCTCCGGCATTGACGACATGCTCGGCCACCACCTCGCCCTTGTTGGTGATGACCCGCCACATCCCGTCGGCGCGCCGCACGATGTCCTCGACCTTGGTGAAGCGCTCCACCTCAGCGCCCAGCTTGCGCGCGGCCTTGGCATAGGCATGGGTGACTCCGGACGGATCGAGGTGGCCGTCCTCAGAGTTTCTGACGGCGCCGACGAACTGCCTGGGGTCGAGCAGCGGCATCAGCTCCGCCGCCTCCTTCGGCGAGATTTCCTCGAGATCGATGCCGAGATAGCGGCCCTTGGCGACGACGCCGCGCAACCAGTCAAGCCGCGCCTCGGTCGCCGCCAGCAGCACGCCGCCGGTCAGGTGCACGCCTGTCGCCTGCCCCGACAGTTCCTCGATCTCCTTGTAGAGCGAGATCGTGTATTTCTGCAGCTTGGCGACGTTGGGGTCGCCATTGATCGTATGCATGCCGCCGGCTGCGTGCCAGGTCGAGCCGGAGGTCAGCTCGTCGCGCTCCAGCAGCACAACGTCGGTCCAGCCATGGCGGGCGAGATGGAACAGCACCGAGCAACCGACGACGCCACCGCCGATGACCACGACCTTTGCATGCGATTTCATGGATTCTTCTCGTTATTTCAGGGAGTTGGATGGGTAAGATGAACGGGATGCGAAGTTGCGACCATCACGGCTCGCCTTGCCCGATCGCTTCCTTGCGCCTGGCCACATAAGCCTCCAGTGCCTCGCGCACCGAGATATCCATCACTGGCTCGACATAGTCCTCCAGCGCCTTCTTCCACAGCCGCGTCGCGCGTGCCGTGGCGTCGAGGCCGCCGGCTTCCTGCCAGGCTTCATAGTTCTGCCAGTTGGACAGCATCGGCTGGTAAAACGCCGTCGCGTAGCGCTCCAGCGTGTGCGGCTCGCCGAAGAAATGCCCGCCGGTCGGCACCGCACCCAGCGCCTCGACGGCAAGCTCGGCCTCGTTGACTTCGATGGGACGCAGGAACTCCATCATGTGCTGGATCATCTCGACATCGATGATGAATTTTTCGAACGACGCCGTCAGCCCGCCCTCCTGCCAACCGGCGGCGTGGTAAACGAGATTGCCGTGGCCGAGCACCGCGCCCCACAGCGCCATCAGCGTTTCATAGGCGCCCTGGGCGTCGGCCGCGTTGGAGGCTGAGCCCGGCGTGGTGCGGTAGGGCAGACCATAGCGTCGCGCCAACTGGCCGGAGGCGATGTTGGCCTTGGTGTTTTCCGGCGTGCCGAAGGCCGGCGCGCCCGACTTCATGTCGACATTGGAGGTGAAGGCGCCATACATGACCGGTGCGCCGGGCCGCACAAGCTGCGTCAGCACCACGCCGAACAGCGCCTCGGCATTCTGCTGCGCCAGCGCGCCGGCCAGCGTCGCCGGGCTCATCGCCCCCATCAGCGTGAAGGGTGTCACCGCCACCGACTGGCCGAACTCGGCCATGGTCATCAGCCCCTCTGCCATCATCTCGTCGAAACGGCGCGGCGAGTTGACCGAGATGATGGTGGTGACGCCGGGATCATCAGCCATCTGGTCGAGCGTCAGCCCGCGTGAAATCGCCATCATCTCGATGCCGTCCAGCGCCCTGCCCCGGCCGATCGCCGAGACATGGAAGCTCTTGTCGGTCAGCGTCAGATTGGTGAAATAGGTGTCGAGATGGCGGGAATTGGCCGGCAGCTCCACCGGCGCACAGACCTGGTTGCCGAGCATGTGGATGCAGTGGAAATGCTGCGCCAGCCGCGTCAGGTCTGAATAGTCACGCAAGTTTCCGGCGCGGCGGCCGCGTTCCATGTCGTGCACATTGGGCGGCCCTGCAACGAGCGTGAAGTTGATGGTGTTACCGCCGAGATGAACGGTGTTGGCCGGATTGCGCGGTGTCAGCGTATAGCTGGAGCGCGTGGTCTTCAGCGCATCGGCAACCATACCGCGATCAATGCGAACGTTGGCCGACGCATGATCGACCCTGGCACCCACTTTCTCGAACAGCGAAAGCGCGCGCGGGCTCATCACCTCGATGCCGAAATTCTCCAATATGTGCATCGAGGCCTGGTGGATCGCCTCGATCTGGTCGGCCGACAGCACCGCCATCGGCGGATAAGGATTTTTGACCTGCCTCGGGGGCAGTTGCGGGATGGCCGATGGCCCCCTGTTGCTGGTGCGCTCGGCGCCGCGCTTGCGTCTGGGTTCATTCATGCGGGGCATCAAAGCCCTGGCGTGGCGATCGGGCTGTCAGGAATTCGCCATTTGCCGGCGTGATTTTAGCCAAGGCGGCATATTCTCAAGACAGATAAAACAAAAGCGACACAAGGCGTCGAAATAGTCTTCGTCGATCCATCCTGGCCGAAGTGACCCGTTCAGCGTTAACGGACGCGGAAAGATTCCCTTTATGTTTTCGGCCTAAAGCTCGCCCAATGCGTAGGTCGAGTTTTAGTAAAATTGTCGCGGTTTCCGTACTGCTGGCGCTGTCGGCCTGCGCCACGGCGCCAAGCCATATCAACAATGTCTGCGCCGTCTTCGACCAGAATGACGGCTGGTTCGACAATTGGCAGTCGGCGGCCGAACGCACCCAGCAGAAATACGGCGTGCCGGTTCCCGTGCTGATGGCGACGGTGCGCAAGGAGTCGGGATTCAAGAGCAATGCCCGGCCGCCGCGCACCAAGCTTCTCGGCTTCATTCCCTGGAAGCATGTTTCCTCGGCCACCGGCTTTTCGCAGGCGCTGGACGGCACCTGGTCGCAATATCAGAGCGAAACCGGAAACTGGGCGGCGCGGCGGACAAAATTCGCCGATGCCGTCGATTTCGTCGGCTGGTATCATTCCAAGACTGCCGACACATACGGCGTCGCCCGCAACGACACCTACAATCTCTATCTGGCCTACTATCTCGGCTGGACCGCCTATGGCCGCGGCAATCGCGGTGACGCCGGCGTGCAGAACTACGCGCGGGCCACCGAGAAGATGGCCCGCGACTATGCCGAACAGTTGAAGCAGTGCGGCAATTAAAATTGTCGGGGCATTTCGCAGCAAAGTGAAATCACTGGCGCTGTGACTGCAATTTCTTCTTGAGCGCAACAGGCCTCAGAGTTCATCCGCTTGGGATCAGATGGAGGATTGGCTTGCCTCCCCTTACCGCCTCGGTCGATAGCTTTCGGTCAAAGGTCGCCAATTTGCCGCCATGTGCCTTTGCGAGCCCCAGCAGATAGCTATCGGTCACTTGCGCCGAAGTTAGAATCCTGGCTGCATCAATGTCGCTGGAACCGACGAGACTGATGTCATCCGACCAGAACTGGTGTCCTGAAAGGACATGCAGTTTGCCGACAATCTGCGCAACGACAACCGGCGAACCCGGAGAATTCGGGTATTTCTGGTTGCTTAAAATCCTGATGACACCATTTTCGGTGATAGGACATGTGGCCCATGACAAATGCCCGGTGGATTGGAACCACCGATGGGCATCATCATGCGCGACATGAGCCGGATCGATCAACGCAATCAGGACATTGACGTCGAGCAAGAAGGTCACGGCAGTTCATCGCGAAGCGCATTGACCATTTCGAGATCGACCATCGGGCCGTCGGGCCGCGATGAAAGCAAGGGGATGCCGTTGCGTTCACCGCCAGCCTGCGGCCTGCGCAGTGAATTGCGAACCAGATCGGAAATGACCTCGCCAACGCTGCGATCTTGCTGTCGCGCCATGGCCTTGGCGGCAAGGAGGACATCGTCATCGATTGCAAGCGTCGTTCTCACAATGCGTTTCCTTACTGCGCATCAAACATCACGCATCACATAAGGCAATTGACGGAGATATTCAAGCGAACGCCGCCTGTCATTCCTTGACGGATATGAGATGCGACGACCCCGCGAAGGCAATGCTCCAACGAACGGCATTGCCCCTATGCTGGTCAGTTCGGCTGTTTGCCATCCGGCCGATCAGGCGGCGTGCCTGCGAAACCCGGGCCGTCGCCATGTGGCGCGTCTTCCGGCACGCCCTCATGGTCGGCATGTTCCTTGTTGAACTTGATCACCGGCTCCATCGTCGCCAGCACATCATCGGAGAGCCAGCACAGGCTCATATGGCCGCCGCCAAGGTTCTTCACCGGCGGCACCTTGGTTTCGCACAGATTGTCCGGCACCAGCTTCTTGTAGCCGCAGCGTGTCTGGAACGGACAGCCGGAGGGCGGGTTCATGGCCGACGGAATGTCGCCTTCTAGCACAATGTGCTTCTTGACCACGCTGGTGTCGGCAATCGGGATCGCCGACAAGAGCGCCTCTGTATAGGGGTGGTACGGCGGCGCGAAGATCTGGTCCGTCGTGCCCTGCTCCACGATGTAGCCGAGATACATGACGACGACGCGGTCGGCGATGTAGCGCACGACCGACAGGTCGTGGCTGATGAACAGCATCGTCGTCTTGTTCTTGCGCTGGATATCCATCAGCAGTTCGGTCACCGCCGCCTGCACCGACACGTCGAGTGCGGAAACCGGTTCGTCAGCCACCACCACCTTGGCGTCGCCGGCAAAGGCCCGGGCCACGCCGATGCGCTGCTTCTGGCCGCCTGACAGTTGGCGCGGCTTGCGGGTCTCGAAGGCCCGCGGCAGCTTCACCAGGTCGAGCAGTTCCAGCATACGCTTGCGGCGGTCGGCAACCGTCTTGCCAATATTGAATTTTTCCAGCGTGCGGATGATCTGCGAACCGACCGAATGGCTGGGGTTGAGCGTATCGAACGGGTTCTGGAACACCATCTGGATCGATGACACCGTGTCGACGCTGCGCTTCTCGATGCCGGTCGACTGAATCTGCTTGTTGCCCAGCGTCACCGTGCCGGCACTTGCCGTCTCCAACCCGAGCAGCACCTTGGCCAGCGTCGACTTTCCGCAGCCGGATTCGCCGACAATGGCGACGGTCTCGGATTCGCGCGCCATGAAGGAGATCGTCTCGTTGGCCTTGACGACACGGCCCTCGCTCGAACCGAACACCTCGCTGCCGCCGACCCTGTAGTATTTCCTGAGATCCTCGATCTTGAGCACCGGGGCGCCGGGCACGACGCGCTCGTTGACCTTCTTGGCGCCGGGCGGCAGGGCTTCCCAGTCGATCTCGTTGAAGCGCACGCAGCGCGAGAAATGACCTTCATGGCCGGCGACCTCGACCATCGGGATTTCGGCGGCGTTGCAGACGCCCTCGACGAAATGGTGGCAGCGCGGGCCGAAATTGCAGCCCTTCGGCCGCTCATGCGGCAGCGGCAATTGTCCGGGGATGGAGATCAGAGGCCTCGAATTCTTGTCGGCGCCCGGCAGCGGGATCGAGCGGAACAGCCCCTGCGTATAGGGGTGGCGCATCCGGTCGAACACATCCTTGATCTTGCCCGTCTCCACAGCCTCGCCGGAATACATCACGGTGATGCGGTCGCAGGTTTCGAGGATCAGGCCGAGATTGTGCGACACGAAGATCATCGAGGTGCCGAACTTCTCGCCGAGCCCTTTGACCAGGTCGACGATTCCCGCCTCCACCGTCACGTCGAGCGCGGTCGTCGGCTCGTCGAGCAAAAGCAGCGCCGGCTTCGACAGCAACGCCATGGCGATGACGATGCGCTGCTGCTGGCCGCCGGAGAGCTGGTGCGGATAGGAACGCATCATGCGCTCGGGGTCGGGAAGCTTGACCGAGCGCACCATCTCGAGCGCGCGTTTATAGGCCTCTTCCTTCGACACCTTGTCGTGGATCAGCGGCACTTCCATCAGTTGCTGGCCGACCTTCATCGCCGGGTTCAGGCTCGCCATCGGTTCCTGGTAGATCATCGCGATCTTGTTGCCGCGAATGGAGCGCAACTCCTCGTCGGAGAGCTCGCCCATGTCCTTGCCCTGGAATTTGATCTTGCCGCCGACGATCTTCCCGATGTTGGAGAGGTCGCGCATGATGCCGAGCGACACGGTCGACTTGCCGCAGCCGGATTCACCGACGATGCCCATCGCCTCGCCCGGCATGACCGTGCAGGAAAAATCCATGACGGCCGGTATCTCGCCCTTGCGGGTGAAGAAGGAGATCGACAGGTTCTCGATCTCGATGATCGGCCCATTGGTCGGCGTAGCGGGATTTCGAACTGCCTCGTTCATGGGTCGCTCCAATCCTAATTCTGTCAGGCACGTCGGGTCGAAACCCGCAGATCAGTCTTTCATCGATTGTTCACGCAGCGAGTCGGCCAAGAGGTTGAGCCCCAGCACGAACGACATCAGCGCGATCGTCGGCGGCAGTGCCGGATGGATGAAGGAGCGCAGCAGGCGGCTGGCGTCCTTGATCGCGGTGCCCCAGTCCGGGCTTTCAGGCGCGAGACCGAGGCCGAAATAACCGAGCGTACCGAGCAGGATGGTGGTGTAGCCGATGCGCAGGCAGGCATCGACGATCAGTGGCCCGCGCGCATTGGGCAGGATTTCCCACAGCATGATGTACCAGGGCGATTCACCGCGCGTCTGCGCCGCGGCCACATAGTCGCGCGTCTTGATGTCCATCACCAGGCCGCGCACGATGCGGAACACGCCCGGGCTGGAGGCAAACACCACCGCCACGAAGATGTTGAGCTGGTTGGGGTCGATGTGGACGATATGCAGCGGGTCCTTGTCGAAGACGAGGCCGAGGTAGATCCAGCCGCCGATCACCAGGGTCAGGCCAAGCAGGATGTAGATCCTGTCAGGCCGGTTCTTGTAGCGCGTCCAGAACAGCACGCTGAAAAAGATGATCGGAAACAGGAAGAACACGCCGGCCAGCGCATAGGGTATCGGCGTATCCATGATGCCCGGTGTCACCAGCAGGTAGAACAGCAGGATGACCGGGAAGGCGAGCACAAGGTTGGCCAGGAACGACAGCACCGTGTCGATCTTGCCGCCATAATAGCCCGCGGGCAGGCCGAGCGTGATGCCGACCATCAGCGCGAAGCCGGTTGCCGCCGGCGCGATGATCAGCACGATCTGGCTGCCATAGACCATGCGTGAAAAGACGTCGCGGGCAAGCTTGTCGCCACCGAACAGATAGACCAGCCCCGATTGCGGCTCTACTGCGCCCGGCAAAACATCTTTCATCACCGGAAGCTGCCCAAGCGGATCGAAAGGCGAGATGGTCGAGGCGAAGATCGCCGTGAACAGCCAGAACAGGCAGATGGCGACACCAACGATGCCGACGCCGCTGTCGAACAGCTGGCCGTAGAGCGCCAGCTTCTTCTTGTAGGCGAAGCTCGCCCCCATGACGATGACGAGCGCGACCCAGACCGGCCAGAAGCGCGAGAGCACTTCGAGGACAATGGTGAAGGCGCCGATATATTGGATTTGCATGCGCCTTCTCCCCTACTGAACCCTGATACGCGGATTGAGGAACGCGTAGCCGACGTCGGAAATGAGCTGCGTGATCAAGACGATGAACACCGAAACCAGCGAACAGCCGAGCAGCAGGTCGATGTCGTTGTTGCCGGCGGCTTCGACCAGCGTGTAGCCGAACCCCTGGTAGCGGAACATCACCTCGACGATGACGACGCCCGTCAGCAGCCACGGAAACTGCAGCATGATGACGGTGAAGGGGGCGATCAGCGCATTGCGCAGCGCATGCTTGACCACCACGTTGCCGAAGCTAAGCCCCTTCAATCGCGCGGTGCGGATATATTGCTGCGTCATCACCTCGACCATCGAGGCGCGCGTCATGCGCGCGATATAGCCGATGCCGTAGATCGCCAGCGTGATCACCGGCAGGGTAAAATTGTAGAATGTGATGCCTTGGCTCGCCGACGCGGCCGAGCCGTTCAGCCAGCCGAGCC